>DYST01000063.1 GCA_020726325.1 Thiomicrospira cyclica
CTAATTTCTGGCATTACACACACCTGCTGATTATCTGGTTAAACATTGTAAACACCCGCTTTATACTTGGCTAAATTGTCAGGCTTCACAAACCAGTCAATGGTGTGTTGCAGCCCTTGTTCAATCGATACCAGCGGTGCAAACCCCGTCAATTCGCAAATTTTTTTATTTTCGCCCCACAAACGGAATACTTCCGATTTTTCAGGGCGCAAGCGTGTATCATCGGTAATCAGCTTAACATCACGCCCCATCAAATCACGAATCAAGGTTAAGGTATCGCCTACTGAGATTTCATCATTGCTGGCAATATTGACCGTCTCGCCAATAGCCGCTTCACAGCGTGCTAAGGCTAAAAATCCACGACAGGTATCTTCGACATAGTTAAAGTCACGTGTGGGCGACACATCACCGAGCTTAATCTCGGTCATGCCACTAGCAATTTGGCTAATAATAGTTGGAATGACTGCTCGTGCCGACTGACGTGGGCCATATGTATTAAACGGACGTGCAATGGTAACAGGCAAATTAAAGGCATTAAAAAAGCTCATTGCCATAGCGTCGCTACCAATTTTAGAAGCGCTGTAAGGCGATTGTGGTTGCATCGGATGAGCTTCATCAATCGGGACATAGCGTGCTGTACCGTACACCTCGCTGGTAGATGTATGAATGACACGCTTTACGTTGTTATCCATCGCAGCTTGGCAGATATTGAGCGTTCCTGTCACATTTGTTTGCACATAACTATCGGGTGCAACATAAGAATAAGGAATGGCGATTAAGGCTGCGAGGTGAAAGACAATATCAATATCTTTGCTGATATGACGACAAAAATGCGGATCTCGAATATCACCTGTCACCACTTCGATGTCGTTTTTGCAGCCAACATCTTCCAGCCAGCCCCAATGATTGAACGAGTTGTATTGTGCCAAAGCACGGACTTGATAGCCTTCTTTTGCTAATAACTCCGTCAAATGAGAGCCGATAAACCCATCAGCACCTGTAACTAAAACGCGCTCCATTCAACCTCCTTAGGGCGAATGAAACTCGCCCTTAAACCCTTGTACTATACCGCCTTTTAGCAGCAGTTACCTTTTCGACATAACCGCGTGTCTCGCTGCTGGCATGTTGGTTTTTAAGCGTATCATACACCACCTTAGGCGGCAACTTATTCAATAGTGCGATGGCTTGTGGCTTATCATCGCCAAATACCTTTAAGGCACGCGTTGCTCCACCATTATAAGCCGCGATTACGGCATATTCTTTACTCTGCGCATTACGAACACCACTCAAATAATGCCCACCCAAACGCGCCAGATAAGCAGCACCTAAACGCACATTCGTTGCTGGATCCGTTAACTCTGCCGTGCTTGGTACGCGATCTTGACCTGTGCTTGCTTTCATCGCATCACGTCCCGCTCGCGTTGCAATTAACTGCATCAAACCCAAAGCACCAGAGCGACTGACCGCAAACGGATTAAAATGACTTTCTGTTTCGACAATCGCATAAAGCAAATTAACATCTAATTGATTTTTTGCTGCTTCTTGCTCTAATATTTGGGCAAATCGTGCTGCTCTCACTTGCTTATGATTGGCATCGAGTGCCAACACCACCCGTTTTACTTTTCCAACTGCAGGCAAATCTAATTTCTGAGAACGATTAATCATTGCCCAACTGCTAAAGCGTTGCGCACGATCTAGCGTATCAATTGGCTTACCCAGACTATCAACAATTTGACCTAATAAAAAAGGCTTACCGCTAATCGTATTTGGTGTTGTGGATAAAACATCTACCAATCGCGGATCATCAGGCGTTAACAGCGCCTGCTCTAGTGCGTGTTGTAAGGGGCGATCGCCTTGTGCATCCAGCACTGTCTCAACAATCAACTTACCGTCTTTGAGATCGATAATCGAACGGCTGCGCATATCGAGAGAATATTTAACGACCTGATCTTGGCTAGGCAAGACAGCTTGATCTTTACCCCACACCTGCTCGACCTGTTTAGATAAGTGGTTAAAACGATCAACCACAGCATCCGACTGTACTGAAATAGCGTCTGGTAATAATGTAGGTAAAATAATTGCTTGCGCTGCAACTTTTTGCGCTGCTTCTGTTACAACTACTGGCTGTTTTGTATCTACTTTATACCAACCATCGCCAATGATCCCAGCTTTCTCTAATCCATTAGCAACTTGCATAAAAGCTTGGGTATTGACTGATGCCAACCCCAAACCAGAACTGATCAACCCAGCCAACGTCCAAAAAACAAAAGGATGCATCTTAATCCCTAATTACTTAATGTAATTGAACAAAGACAGTTCACTAATCTTTGAATAGGTAAGCTGAGACATCTGCAAACCAGATAAGGTCTTTTGATAATCGCTAATGCCCGTCACCATATCTTGATCTCGAAGCAACGACAAATTTTCGATCAACCCGCCCTTAAAATCTTGGTTCATATCATATTGCATATCAATACGCTGCAAACGCGTACCTACATCGGTACGAACGGCCGCCATGGCATCCATACTGGTATCAACCTCATTCATTAACTCATCCATACGCGTACTGTTACCAAAAATATTCGGTGTGCCTGTTGTGCCTGTATCGAGCTGATTCGCCATTTCGCGTAACGTATCGAAGATATTGTAATTCAGTTGTGGATTTTTCTTAAAATCGTAAGCGGGTGCCCAAGGCGTACTAGACGTTTTTGAATAATTACCAAAAGTCTTTGCCCCTTGATCAGATATGCGCACACGTGCGGCATCACCCATATCATTACCATTGTCGATATTATCATCATCGGGTGCAATTTGTACGAAGCGAGAGCCTGACGTTGAACCCATATAAGCAAATACAGGCTGTTGGCTACTATCTTCATAACCATTGGTAACCGCATTTAAGGTATAGGTCTTACCATTAAAATTATCAATAATTTCATTTGCTGCAGGCGTAACCGTAATGGTTGTACCATCAATCTTATTAACCGTAACAGGCGTTGCGCCATCTCCCTTTGTAAAATAAGCTTTCGGTGTTGCTAACCCAGTCCCAATACTCTCGACATTGGCTACAGTGACAGGCTGATAAGGCGCTTGATCCGTTTTATCACCCGATAAAATAAACTCGCCATTACTATCTTGCGTATTGGCAATCGATTTTAAATTTTCGAGCAGCCCTCGCATTTCAGCGGCAATTGCTTTGCGCCCACTACTATTTTGCGTATCCGACATACCCAAAATCCCAAGCTCGCGCACACGCTGCATGACATCGGTAAAGTCGCCTAAAGTCGCATCTTCTAAATCCAATCGCCCTTTAGCAAAATCAGAATTAACATTATATTGCTCCATTTGTTTAATACTTTTATCAATACGATAAATACGCGATGAAGCAATCGGATCGTCACCAGGGGTTGATACCCGTTGACCACTGGATAGTTTTTGCTGAATATCGTACAAGGTTTCGGCATGCTTGCGCACACCTTCCATACTGTTGTAGTTCATCTGTGGGGTTGAAATACGCATGTTATAAACTCCTATTAGCGAACCACACCCATAATGGTGTCGAACATGGTTTGCGATGCCTGCATGATCTTCGCTGCCGCTTGATAAGCCTGCTGAAAACGCATCATATTTGCCGCTTCTTCATCCAAATTAACACCCGAGACACTATCTCTTGCTTGGCTCAACTGACTATAAAGCGCGTCTTGTGTGGTCATACTGGTTTTATTAGACTGATGATAGCTACCAACATTACCTGCCATCAAACTATAAGTCCCTTGTATCGCCTCAGTGTTATTCAAAAAGATACGCTTATCTTGCATACTCGCCATATTCGCCGCATTGACGTTATTACCAATCGCCAAGGGGCGCGTATTACCAACACTGGTGTCTGCGCCACGATAAGCTACCGCATCAGGATTAGCAATCGATTGCTTAAAATCAACGACACCATCGTTCAAAAAACGCAACTCGAATTTATCCCCTGGCTTGATTGAACCAGCACTGGTATCCATATCGACTTGCAAGCCTTCAAAACGCAAGGTTGCCACATTAGGATGACCTGTTGGATCGTCAACCGATCGCACGGCAGTAATCGGTTGACCTGTACGAGAATCGGTTACCGAATAAGTCGACCCATCAAAGGCAAGAGAATAACTACGTGGCTGAAGCTTAGATAGCTGTAACTGTACCTGTGCAAAATCGACTGGATTACTCAAGTCATTGCCAATAAACTTGCTTCCTGTTGGATTATTCGACAAGCCTTTTTTATCCAAGTTAATCGTAATGGCACTATTATCAATCGTACCTGAATTACGATTGTCTTTATAAGCTGTTTGCTCTAAGTCCGAATAAAAATCGGTATTTGTGTGTACGACGAAAGTATCACCCTTTTGTGATGTCCCACCCCCATTGGTAATGGTAACGCCATTGTAGGTAACGCCGCCCGCGAGCGTTGCTGACGCTACGCCAGAGGTAATGACTGCGTTTGAATAAGCGTCAGTAACGTCGTAGGTGTCTGCTGGCAAACCATTATAAGTTAACTTATAAGCAAAGCTGGTTGTTGGCATACCTGTGGTCGCAACTGTCCCCGTACCAGTATTGTTAATGCTGGCATAATTACTGGCAGTTGACATCAGCTTTGGCGCATTGGTATTGACCATAAAGGTATCGCCAGCATTAGGCGTACCGCCAGTGACTTCAATTTTGACGCTATTCAGTGTCTGAGGCAAAGTGACACCACCAGCCACCAAAGCACCTGTCTTAGCGTCGGTAACGTCATAGCTTGCACCATTGAAGCTAACATTGTAGACAAAATTAGGGTTAGCGACACCCGAGACTGCCAAAGACTGGCTCCCTGTATTGGTTGTAGCATTATTCACATATGGCTTTGGATTCGTTAAGCTGGTATTTAATGAAAATAAGTCACTGCCACGCACACCTGCTTTATCAAAGCCTTGACGGCTTTGTGCGTTCATCGCGATAGACATACCAACGACAGAAAGTCCTAACTCATCTTCAGCACGCGAGAATTGATCCTTACGAAAGGAAACTGCACCACCTAACTCACCACCCTTAATGTTATTGGTAACAATCACATTTTGACTTGTACCTGGTTGTTGAATAAAGATTTCCATCTTGTCGCTTTTGACGACAGACCCTGTTGTCTGATCAAATTTTTCTACGGGGTTATAAGTAATCTGCAAAGGAATCACACGATTATCAGTAATGAGTGGCACTTTGCCATCGCTACTGTACATATCAACCGTACCATTTGGGTTCTGAAATACCCTCACATCCATGTATTGGTTAATATCTTTAATGAGTTTATCGCGATGATCTAATAAATCATTAGGTGGTAAATTGGAATACATTGCCGCAGAGCCAAGATCAATATTAACCTTAGCAAGCTCATTCGTTAGTTGATTAACTTGCGTCACGGTAGCAGAAAGCTGACCATTGACTTGATTGTGCAAATCAGAGCGTGTATTACGATAAGTTTGTACCTGCTGCTGTAAAGCGTTACCCGATTCAAGTAAAAAACGAGAAGATGAATTTGTTGCTGGATCATTGGCAACGGTATTCCAAGATTCATAAACACCCTGCATGGTGCTAAAAATACCTGTATCGGGATCACCCAAACTGGCATTAAGCTGCGTAGAGTAAACATCCGCTGTCTTATACTTATTCTGATAAGTAAAGCTATCGTTAATTTGCGCACTCATATAATCTTGGTAGACGCGGGTAATACTTGCCGTACTCGCACCAGCACCAACATAACCACCACCCATCAGTTGTGGCGTAGCCGCGACAATTTCGGTACGCTGACGCGAGTACCCCTCGGTATTCACGTTCGCCACGTTATGTCCAGTCACATTCAACGCTTGTTGAAAGGTACGAAGTCCCGCTGTTGCGGTAATGAGTAAGTCAGCCATGATGTCCTCTTCCCCGAGATGATGCAGTTGCTAGGCAATCACGCTCGATTTTTAATGCTTCATTTTATCGTTATTTTTGTTCCTTGATTCGCGCTTGTAACAGATTATGCAACAATAAAACCTCTTGCGTCGATGGCAAAGCCACCTCTTCCTGTGTTTGTTTTGGTTGCAAGTGTTCATCGACAGGAATGGGTGTTTTCCACCAGCCAGCCGAAGCTGCCGTTGTTTGAGTGCGTGCAAGCGGTGCTTTTACGCTAGCAACGTCAGTATCTGTGTTCAGCGCAGTCTTATTATCTTTGGGTAATAACTGCTTAACCAACATATCGGCCAAACCAAGAGAACCTTTAGCAGATAAGGTTTGTGCCAACTGCTCATCACGCCATTCACGGTAACTATCCATCGACCCAGCACCAGGTTCGCCTTCACCAAAACCGTCATCAAAGCTGGTTTCTCTAGATGTTTTCAGCATTTGCTGCATCATAATGGCTTCGAATTGTTTAGCCACGGCACGCAAGGCTTGCTCTTTATCCTGCGTAGCAATTTTACGCAAGCCACCCACAGCACCGACATCGTTGGCAACAGTAATATTAGCGACAGTGCTGTTCATCTTAAATCACCAACAACTCAGCTTTTAACGCCCCTGCATCCTTTAATGCCTCTAAGATTGCTACCAAATCAGAAGGCGAAGCACCAATTTTATTCACTGCCTTGACTAAAGCATCCAAAGAAACACCCGATTCAAACTTAAACATACGTCCTGTTTTTCCCGCACCCGCAGCAGGCGTTTCAGCACCAGCACCATTAGCAGCGGCAAAAGGATTCGCCGCACCATTCGGTTGATCGGGCTGTTCACTATCAGCAACCGACACGCTTAAATTACCATGTGTCACCGCTGCGGCACTGATGCGCACATTTTGCCCAATCACAACCGTACCAGTACGCGAATTGACAATCACTTTCGCTGCCGATTCAGCAGGATTAATCTCAATATTTTCAATTTCGGATAAATAGGCTACTTTCTGATGCGCCATGCGAGGAGCTATGACTTCAACCGACTGACTGTCTAAGGCACGAGCTGTATCTTCACCAAACTTATTATTAATCGCATCGGCAACACGTTTCGCTGTTGTAAAATCACCCTGACGTAAATTAAGCGTTAAGGTATTACCGACATCAAACCCAGCATCAACGCCCTGCTCCACAATCGCGCCACTGGGGATATGACCACCACCCGTATAATTAACGGTGATTTTTGAACCATCTTTACCAGAACCATCTAAACCACCGACAATCAAATTGCCCTGCGCCATGGCATAGACATTACCATCAAGTCCTTTTAAGGGCGTGAGCAACAACGAACCGCCAGCGAGAGACTTAGCATTACCCAAAGAAGATACACTGACATCAATCGCCTGCCCAGGTTTAATAAATGGGGGTAAATTAGCATGAACCGCAACTGCCGCAATATTTTTACTATTTGGCTTAACCCCAGGTGGCATATTAATCCCAAATTTAGTCAGCATCGAGGTGAGACTCTGATCGGTAAAGGGGTTTTTATCGCCAGAACCATTTAAGCCCACAACCAAACCATAACCAATTAACTGGTTACTACGCACACCCTGAACCTGCGCCAAGTCCTTAATCCGTTCGGCATAGACACTTGTTGCCAGCAAAAGAAAGCCTAATGCAATAATCAGTATTCGTGTCATCGTCTGTACTCCCAATCCTATTTATTTTCTACAGTAAACATCAAGCAATAGCTATGCCAAAGACACATAAGACATTAACCAGACAAGGCATCCGAAATAAAGCCCTCTGCTTTTAAGGCTTCAATAACGCCACGTATTAAATAATTATTTGAAAAACCAATGGTATATTGACGCGAGTTCTGATCTATTGGACGCAACATACCTGTATCGATTAGCTTCTTAATTTGATGTGTTCTTTGTCGTTCTGTGAGTTCTAAAGCAGCAAAATCAGAGGAGCGCACAATTTTATTGCGCACCGTGATTTGTAAAAAAACAGACTCAACATCGGTAATGAGCTTTCTTTTTAAGGCGTAACTTAAGGCTGGTAAAAGAATCTTACTCTTTAAATAGTCATAATTGGCAAGTTGATCAACTTTCTTCACTTCAATCAACATCCCTTCTAATACATAAATACACCAACGCTCCAAACCATGATAATCACCCTTATCCGCGATGCTCAGCATTTCATAATAAGTGTTGCGATTATTACAAAACACGGCTGTTGGATTCAGTACACGCCCGCCCACCTGCACATTAAAACCATACTTAATGAGCAAAGCGTAGGTTAACAAGCGCACAGCCCGACCATTGCCATTGCTAAACGGATGAATCCAACCAAAACGATGATGAACTAGCGCGACCTTGATTAAATCATATTTGTGCGGGTGCGGATGATTCATAAAAGCAACCAACTCCTGCATATACTCGGGGACACGAAAAGCATCTGGTGGTAAATGCTCTGACTGAGCAATACTCACATTATGCACCCGATAAGCGCCAGGTGTTTTATCGCCTTCTCGCTCTAAAGCATTCACCGTTATTGCATGTAACTGACGAATAAAATACTCATTAATGTCTGCACCCTTTGTTAAGGACTGCTCAATAAACGTCATTGCTTGCTCAATATTGGCAATTTCTCGCAGATGATCCGAAGGGTTAGTCGCATGATCGACGGTACTTTCAACATAATCTGCTAGTGTTGTATGATTACCCTCTATTCGCGCCGAGCCCAAACTTTCGAGTAAATGAAAAATACGCTTGAGCTGAAAGAAAATCGGGGCTGGTGTTGTACCAGATAACTGCAAACGCCGTAAATACTCCAGCTCGGTGATAACATCGACTAAAACAGAATCAAAAGCAGGATTCAGCAGTTTCAGTTCAAAATGATTAAAAGTAGCCATAACAACACACACCCTTAACAATATCTACAAAACACCAACATCTTATAGCAAAAAAAAGCATTAAAATCAAATTAATAAAAAACCGAACAAAAAAAACAATAAAAAAACATCTACAAATCAACAAAAAACTATCTACACATGTAGCCGTTAAAATGCAAAAGGCGCGATATCTATCGCGCCTTCATCAAAAAAATCAACTGCTCATTACCACGGCATATAATTACTAAAGAAACGCGCTAACCAGCCTTGCTGAGTTGCTTCACCAACCAAACCGTCACCACTATAAATAATGCGAGCGTCTGCCACCTTTCCAGACGCAATGCTATTATCGGGCGAAATATCGGCAGGGCGAACAATACCACCAAAACGAATCACCTCTTCACCTTGGTTAATCGTGACCCACTTTTCACCACGCACAACCAGATTACCATTAGGAATCACCTCGACAACCGTGACGCTAATATCACCTGTCAGACTATTACTTTGGGACGCATCACCTTGTCCTTTAAAGTCATTAGTCGAATCCATTTTGGTTGCACCCAAGAAATTCACACCACCAGCCGCTAAACCTACCGTTCCACCCAACAGAGAAGGCGCGCCAAAGTTAGTGGCATTTGTTTTTTTGGCAGTTGAGGCTGCTTTTTTCTTGGCATCCATTTTCTCTTGCAACTTCACGGTAATAATATCGCCAATACGACGCGCCTTAATATCATTAAATAAATCCATCGCCCCCGCTTGATACAAAGAACCATTACGTGGCGTATCTGCCTTGGGAATATTGGTCGGATAAGCTGGTTCATATTCAAATTTAGACATACGATCTGGCGTATGCGAACAACCCGTTATCAAAACAGCAACCAGTAGCATGCCGATTAAGTTAATTTTCATGATAAAACCCCCGATCATTTAATTGCTGT
This sequence comes from Thiomicrospira cyclica, assembly GCA_020726325.1. Classification (GTDB taxonomy): domain Bacteria; phylum Pseudomonadota; class Gammaproteobacteria; order Thiomicrospirales; family Thiomicrospiraceae. The sequence goes on from DYST01000063.1 coordinate 9,777, forward strand.
GTTAAGTGTTATTATTGAGGTATTGCATCATGCTATCAGCTGCTTTAATCGCCTTAGCATTCATCTCATATGTTCTTTGTGCTTCGATCATACCGATGAGCTCTTCAACCGTATTGACGTTAGAAGCTTCTAAAAAGTTTTGTATCGTCGAACCAGCACCATCGACACTCGGAACACCAACAACAGGTGCGCCACTGGCAATTGTTTCTGTTAATAAGTTATCGCCGTTTGCACTCAAACCTGCAGGATTAATAAAAGTTGCCACTTCAATTTGACCCAACTGCTGCGCTGCAATCTGTCCTGGTACGGTTGCTGACACAGTACCATCTGTACCAATTGTTACCCCAGTACTCGTATTCGGAACGGTAATTTGCGGCAATAACAATAAACCTGCCGAGTTAACAATGTCGCCATTTTGATTAAGCTGAAAAGAACCATCTCGCGTATAGGCAACCGTGCCATCTGGCTGTTGAATCTGGAAGAAACCCTTACCTTGTAATGCCACATCCAATTGATTGCCTGTATTTTGCAAGTTACCTTGTTGGTGCAACTTTTGAATCGCAACAACGCGCGTACCCACACCCAACTGCAAACCAGAAGGTAAGGTTGTTTGTTGACTGGTATAACCCCCAGGTTGGCGCACATTTTGATAAATTAAATCTTCAAACTCAGCACGACCCTGCTTGTAACCCGTTGTATTGGCATTGGCAAGGTTGTTTGAAATGGTCGCAAGGCGCGTGTTTTGCGCTTCTAAGCCCGTTTTGGCAACATATAATGCACGATTCATATTCTTACCCTACCTATTAACGCAATGACAACAATGAATTATTTTTTTCTTCGTTCTTATTGCTGGTATTCATCATTTTGACCTGAATTTCATATTTACGTTGTAACGAAATCATATCCACCAAAGCTTGCACCGTATTCACATTACTCGCTTCGAGTACACCGCTCATTAATCGTCCCTCAAACTGTGGCGATGTTCCTGCTTTTGCACGAATAAAACCATCCAGCCCCTTTTCCATTTGCTTAGGCGAGCTATCATTTGGGGTCACAATACGCAGTTGATCAATAATTTCTAAATTTTGTTTCGGTTGACCTAAAGGAACAATTGAAATCGTACCATCGATACCAATATCAATTTTTTCTGCTGGCGGAATAATAATCGGACCTGCCTGCCCCATAATGGGATGACCGCTAATATCGGTCAGCGAACCATCCGCTTTAATTTGCAAACTTGCGGTTTTAACAAGACCTTCATCACCTTTAGGTGTTTGAACAACCAGCCAATCATTATTTGCGACAGCGACATCTAAATCGCGCCCCGTGTAATTCATTGGCCCAGCAGTTAAATCGGTAGCAGGACGCTCCGATAGTGCATATGCACGACTATCATGCCCAGGCCCTGCAACAAGCATGGCTCTAAACTGATTAAAGTCTGCTTTGAATCCTGTGGTATTCGCATTGGCTAAATTATTTGAGTTGGCGGCTAAGGCTAGCGAACTTTCCTTAGCACCACTCATGGCGATGTACAGCATTCTGTCCATATTACGCCTTTTCCTTATATTACCTTTGTGTGCTTGCGATCAATTTGCCACCTTCTGCGTTGCCGCATCGGTGGCAATCACTGCCTTACTAGAAATAAAGCATTAACTGTGCCAAATTAGAGCTGTAGAATGGTTTGCGTTAAGGTTTTATCGGTAGAAATGACCTGTGCGCTGGCTTGATACATCTTTTGCATAAAGATCATATTAACCAACTCACCTGTTACATCTGTGTTCGAATACTCTAATGCACCAGATTGAATCGCACCAAAGCCCGATGCTTGCGCATTACCCAGCTGACGCGGACCTGATGCCGCTGTTTCTGCCCACATCTGACTACCGAGCTTTTGCAACCCTTGCTGATCGCTAAAGTTAGCCAAAGCAAGCTTTGCTACTGTATCCGAACGACCGTTAGAATACTGCGCTTCAACAGAACCATCTTT
>DYST01000064.1 GCA_020726325.1 Thiomicrospira cyclica
TAGATAGTCGCATTAGGGTATCGGCTCGGGGAACGCTCTTTCCGCTTTCGTAGTTTGCTATTTGTGCTTGTGTGGTGCGTGTTTTCTTAGCAAGTTCCTCTTGGCTTATGCCAAAGTAGGTGCGCCATGCTTTTAGGTGACTCATTCCGTCCATAAACATCAGCTTCACGACCTCATGAGGATAAGAGGTATGTTTACCCTCATCGTTAAGGCTTTTCATTTGGTGAAATTCGTTAAAGTCCATGACCACAAAAGCAGGAATACCGTTTTGCTTTAGAACTTGAATGCTAGTAGGTGTTATCATCTCGTTTTTTAACCTCTTGAATGTAGGAAATTTCTATTTCGTTATCTGCTATTGTTAGCAGAATACGGTAATCACCAACACGGATGCGGTGTGTGTATTGGTGGCTGGTTAGGGCGATAATATCGACATGACCGCCATTAGCGAAAGTTTCAACAGTGGTAAAAAGTCTTTGCTTTAGTTGGTTATTTCTAAATTTTTCTACCTGCTTAATTGCTTTCGCCGTCCATTCGATTTTCATGCCGTATACCACTTACTTAATGATTTTATTATATAATAAATTATATTAAAAACCAACAATTATACCGTTTATTTTTATTGACCCGCTCGCCATTCCCTGCTACTCTAAACCAGCACTGAAAACTAGGGATTAAATTGTTATGACACAATCAATCGAGACCTGACATGCGTGTCGTTTCAGAAGTGGCGCACCAAATATCGGCATTCTATTGCGCCAAATTGCTACTCAATCACCTTCTTGCATCATGGAATAATTATGCCCAGTATTTTGCCGTCACGTCGCCTGAGTGTTGCCCCTATGATGGCGGTTACCGATCGTCATTTTCGTTATTTTTTGCGTTTGCTGTCCAAACAGACATGGCTTTATACCGAAATGGTGGTTGATCAGTCGCTGATTCATGGCGATAAAAAACGCTTTTTGCAGTATGCCGATGTCGAACATCCGATTGCGTTGCAATTGGGCGGTTATGATGCGCAGCGTCTGGCGCAGTGTACTCGCTGGGCAGAGGAGTGGGGTTATGATGAAGTTAATCTCAATGTTGGTTGTCCTTCGGATCGGGTGCAAAGTGGGCGTATTGGTGCGTGTTTAATGGCGACACCGAATGTGGTTGCAGAGGCCGTTCATGCCATGCAATCGGTCGTGAAGATTCCAGTGACGGTCAAGCATCGTATTGGCATCGATCATCAAGATAGCTTTGAGGCGTTATGCACCTTTGTTGAAACGGTTGCTGCTGCTGGCTGCAAAACCTTTATTGTTCATGCGCGTAAAGCATGGCTCAATGGTTTAAGTCCAAAAGAAAATCGGCACAAGCCACCGATTCAGTGGACAGTGGTACATCAGCTTAAAGCACAATTCCCGCAGCTCGAAATTTTGATTAATGGTGATATTAAATCCTTAGCGCAGGGACTTAACCATTTGCAGCCTTATGAAGATTTACCCGCCGTTGATGGCGTGATGCTCGGACGTTTGATTATGGATGATCCTTGGGCATTGCACAATGCCGATAGCCTTTACTATGGCATGGAAGATCCTGCGATCAATCCGAAAGACGTGCTTGATGTCTATGAGGAATATTTGCAAGAAGCGATGCATGATGGTGTACCAATGGGATTAATGTTGCAGCATTTACTGGCATTGTTTGCAGGGCAAAAAGGGGCACGTCAGTGGCGACGTTACCTCAGTGCTAATATGTACAAAAAAGAAGCGGGTTTGGAAGTCTTGCGCGAAGCCGCAAGTTTAGTGACTTGGGAAGCAAATTAATGGACGCACTCGTGATTGCAGGGCCGACGGCTGCTGGTAAAACCGCTTTAGCCTTGGAAGTTGCTCAGTATATTCCCTCTGAAATCATTAATATGGATTCGGCGTTAGTTTATCGTGGCATGGATATCGGTACAGCGAAACCGACTTTGTTTGAGCGTCAAGATGTGCCTCATCATCTGATTGATATTATTGCCCCTGAAGAAAGTTATTCTGCCGCAGATTTTGTGCGTGATGTTGAGGTGTTGATTCCGCAAATCCAAGCACGTGGAAAACTGCCGATTGTTGTTGGTGGTACGATGTTGTATTTACATAGTTGGGTGAATGGGTTATCTGATTTGCCTTCAGCAGACGATGCCATTCGTGCGCGGCTGCAAGCCGAGTGGCAACAAGACCCCTTAGCGATGCACCAGCGGCTATGTGATTTGGATGCACTAGCAGGAAAACGCATTCACCCCAATGACCCGCAACGTATTTTACGCGCCTTAGAGGTAATCGAAATTACAGGACTGACGTTAACAGAACAGCATCAACAGCGCAGCGCGACACAGCTCAACTTAAAGACTGTTTTTATCATGCCGCCAACAAAAGAATGGCTACATCAGCGTATGGGACAGCGTTTTGAGTTGATGTTGGCGCATGGTTTGCTTGATGAGGTTCGTATCTTAATGCGAAATCCCAAACTCACCGCATTATTGCCGTCAATGCGTAGTGTCGGCTATCGACAGGCATGGCAGTATTTGCAGGGTGAAATTAACGAGCAACAACTTCATGAGCAGGCATTGTCGGCAACACGGAGCCTTGCTAAACGTCAGCTTACGTGGATGAAAAAGATGGCATCCGATTTAATTCTAGATGCTAATCTCTCGTTAAGTGATCAACTTAGTCAGTTAATGACTTTATTAAGCGATGACAAAATGCGCTAACTGGTGTAGACTGGCAAGGTTGAACAGGTGTAATTTTGCCTGTTTGTCGTAGAATGCCCCACAAAGAGGCTTGACCCTATATAATTTTCGGAGAAAAAACAACATGTCAAAAGCCCAACCAATTCAAGACCCTTATTTGAATGCGTTACGTAAAGATCGTATTCCTGTTTCTATTTACTTAGTCAATGGTGTCAAACTGCAAGGTCGAGTTGATTCTTTCGACCAATTTGTCGTTATGTTACGTTCTACGGTATCACAGATGGTATACAAGCATGCAATTTCAACGATTGTACCCGCGCGTGACCCTAAAGGTTACTTTGGTATGGACGAAGAAGGCAGTGATGCTGCCGCACCTGTCGTAGCTGAATAGTCCAGATTTAACGATTAACTGTTGCCGCCTTGGCTGAGATATTTCACCGCATTGAACAGCAACGCCACGCAGAGCGGGCTGTTTTGGTGCATCTCGAACTTCATGACACTGAACATGCTGAAGACCTTGATGAATTTCGTGAATTAGTTGATTCGGCTGGTGTGAGTGAAGTTGCCTTAATTATTGCTAAACCAAGTAGTTTTCGCGCTCGAACCTTGCTTGGTAGCGGAAAAGTTGAAGAAATTACTGCGATTGCTAAAGCGACGAATGCGGATGTGGTTATCGTTAATTATGCCTTAACACCGGGGCAGGAACGTAATTTGTCTAACGATTGCGAGATGCGTGTTGTCGATCGTGTTGGTTTGATTCTGGATATCTTTGCCCAACGAGCGCAGTCTTTTGAAGGTAAGCTTCAAGTCGAGTTGGCTCAACTCAAACATATGTCAACGCGACTGGTTGGTGGTTGGTCGCACTTAGAACGTCAAGGTAGTGGTGTTGGTCAGCGCGGTCCAGGTGAAAAACAGCTCGAAACTGACCGTCGTTTGGTTCAGGATCGCATTTGGATGTTGCAAAAACGCCTTGATAAGGTTCGTAGTCATCGTGGTTTATCGCGTCGTTCGCGTACTAAGAGCGAACTATCAACAGTGGTTATTGTTGGTTACACCAACGCAGGAAAATCGACCCTATTTAATCTGCTTACACGGGCGGATGTTTATGCTGAAAATCGTCTTTTTGCTACCCTAGACACCACCATTCGTCGCTTGCACCTACCCGGTGTTGGTGCTTGCGCCTTGGCTGACACCGTTGGTTTTATCCGTCATATTCCACACGATCTCGTTGCTGCCTTTCGTTCTACTTTGGAAGAAACGGTCAACGCAACCTTGTTATTGCATGTTATTGATGCCAGTGATACGCGTCGCAACGAAAAAGTAGCCGATGTTTTGACCGTATTACAAGAAATTGGTGCTGGCGATGTGCCCATTGTGCATGTTTATAATAAAGCAGATTCTTGTATTCCCCCTGTTGAAGCCCATTTAACAGCTGTCAATGATGATGGACATCGTGATGTCTGGGTTTCGGCAAAAACAGGTGAGGGTATGGATTTATTGATACGTGCCATTGCTGAAAAGCTTGCTGGTGAACAAATTTCGGTTCGCGTTGGTATGCAACCCGAGCAAGGTCAGCAGCGAGCACGTATTTATGCCACAGGTCAGGTGCTGTCAGAAGTCTTTGATGAGTCTGGTATGGCATGGTTGACCTTATCATTATCACCCCAGCAATGGCAGGACATTTATGACGATCCAACGATTGAACATAAAGTTCGGCTTGCAACTGCAAGCAGCAACGCCTAAAATCTATGGGTTTGTCACTAATTTTTATGATGGGAGAAAGTCCGAATGGCTTGGAATGAACCTGGTAAACCAGGACAAGATCCTTGGGGGAGCGAGCGTCCGCCACGCAAGGATAAGTCGTCGCAAGATCCTGCTCAACAATTGCGTAAGCAACTGGAAGGCTTTTTAGGAAAAATGGGACAAAATACACCGCCAAATGGTAACAACGATTCAGGTCAACAAATACCTGAAAATGTTGGTGCTGGTTTAACTGCTTTAGTTGCTGTTGCGGGTGCTGTTTGGCTTGGTTTTGGTGTTTATATTATTGATCCTGCAGAACGTGGCGTAACCACTGTTTTTGGCTCTTTTTCGCAAGAAACAGGGGCAGGGCCACATTGGAATTGGCCAACTCCGATTGGTGATGTGATTAAGGTTAACGTCGAGCAAATTCGTAATGCTGAAATTGGCTATCGCACCATTAAAAACGGCTCGAGTAGTGATGTTGATGGTGAGTCATTAATGCTCACGCAAGATGAAAATATCGTTGATATTAAATTAGCGGTGCAGTATAACATTCGTCATACGGTCAATTATGTTTTTATGAACGTCGATCCTGATACCGCTTTGCGTGAAGCAGTCGAAAGTGCTTTGCGTGACGTTGTGGGTAAAAATACAATGGATTTTGTCTTAACTGACGGTCGTAGTCAGTTGGTGCAACGTGTGCGTGATATTGCCCAAGCTGCATTAGATAGTTATAAGACGGGTATCCAGATTACCAGCGTAAACTTACAAGATGCACAGCCGCCAGAACAGGTTCAAGCTGCCTTTGCTGACGTGGTTAAAGCGCGTGAAGATCGTCAGCGTGTGATTAACGAAGCGCAGGCATATGCCAACGATATTATTCCTAAGGCACGTGGTCAGGCTGCGCGTTTGAGCGAAGAGTCAATGGCTTATCGTGATCAAGTCGTGGCACGAGCGCAAGGTGATGTCAGTCGTTTTAATAGTATTTTAGCTCAGTATCAAAAAGCACCAGAGGTAATGCGTCAGCGTATGTACCTAGATACAGTAGAGCAGGTATTGGGTAGTAGCAGTAAAATTATGGTTTCATCTAAGACGGGTAGTCAGATGATGTATTTACCACTTGATAAGTGGATGCAAGAAGATAAAGCAACTGGCGCGATGAATCTGAATACGATGGCATTGCCCGATACAAGCACGCCTGCGGCACGCATTCAGCCAGCGCAGAGTTTACGTGAGAATCTTCGTACAAGGGAGATGCGTTAATGAATATTCTTAATGGTAGTTTTTCGACCATCGCAGCGGTGCTAGCAATTGGTGCATCCATGTCTGTTTTTACCGTGCAAGAGTACGAAAAAGCATTAAAACTACAGCTTGGTCAAGTGGTTGATGCTGATTATGAGCCAGGTTTACATTTTAAGTTGCCTTTAATTAACAATGTGATTAAATTTGACGGTCGTATTCAGACATTGAATGCTGAGCCTGAGCGTTATTTAACATTAGAAAAGAAAAATCTGTTGGTTGATTCTTTTGTTAAATGGCGTATTGTTAATGTACAGCAATTTTATATTTCGATGGGTGGTGATATTCGTCGTGCCAATTTACGCCTATCGCAAATTATTAAAGATGGCTTGCGTGCTGAGTTTGCCGTGCGCTCTGTACAAGAAGTAATTGCTGGTGAGCGTTCGCAAATTGTGGGTGATATTGCCAGTGCTGCGAGTAAACAAGCTGCTGAATTTGGTATCGAAATTCTCGATGTGCGTTTAAAGCGGATTGATTTGCCAAAAGATGTCAGCGAATCTGTCTATCGTCGGATGGAAGCAGAGCGTGTGCGCGTTGCTAAAGATGTGCGCTCACAAGGGGCAGAGGCAGGCGAGCGTATTCGTGCTGATGCAGACCGTCAGCGTACGGTTCTGTTAGCTGAAGCCTACAAAGAAGCAGAAAAATTGCGTGGTGACGGTGATGGTAAATCAGCCGAAATTTATGCAGGAGCGCATGGTAAAGATGCCGAGTTTTATACCTTTTACCGTTCATTATCGGTTTATCGTGAGTCATTTAAAGACAAACGTGATGTGTTAATCTTGGATAGTGATGCTGATCTATTACGTTTCTTGAGTCACCCCACTGGACACGTGAGTAAGTAAATGGCAGAGTTTGGGCAAGTTTTGCTCATGGCGATTGCGCTGATGATGGTGTTAGAAGGGATTGGTCCTTTTGCCTTTCCAGCGCGATGGCGACAAACGATATCCGAGATGGCACGCCTGCCTGATGATGTGTTGCGCATGGGTGGTTTTATTGTGATGATGTTGGGTTTGGTGCTGTTGTATGTCGCCAAATAAAGATTAAGATTAGGGTAATTTACTATGTCAAGTGAAGACAACCGTTGGTTAGTGCCAGATGGTATCGAAGATGTGCTGCCACAAGAAGCGGAGCAGGTTGAGTATTGGCGACGCATGCTATTAGAAGAGTTTGCGCGTTGGGGTTATGCGCAGGTTTTACCGCCTTTAGTAGAGTTTGTACAAGCCTTATTGACAGGTAAAGCATCTGATTTGCACTTGGATACCTGTCAACTGGTTGATCAAGTATCGGGGCGGATGATGGGTGTGCGTTCAGATATGACACCACAGGTAGCACGAATTGATGCCCATCGTCTCAAGCACACACTGCCAACGCGCTTATGTTATGCGGGTGAGGTTTTGCGTGCGCGTCCGAGCATTGTTACGGGATCGCGTAGTCCCATTCAAGTTGGGGCAGAATTATTCGGTCATGCTGGTGTGCAAAGCGATATTGAAGTGATGGAGCTGATGCTGGCGACCTGTGAGCGTGTTGGTCTACAAGACTTAACTTTAGTTCTGGGGCATGTCAGTATTTACCGTAGTCTGTCTGTTTTGGCTGGTTTTAGTGCAGAGCAAGATGCTGCAGCGCAAGCAATGTTGCAACGTAAATCATTGCCAGAGTGGCAACAATGGTGTCAGCAATTACCTAATTTACCTAATGGTGTTTTGCCTGCTTTGCTGGCTTTACCGATGCTATGTGGTGATGCCACTGCTGTTTTATTGCGTGCTCAGGTCGCTTTTTCGATTTTAGGTACTGCTTTTGATGCTGCTTTAAGTCGTCTTACAGCGATTGTTAAGCATCTTACGATGACGCATGCGGGCTTGGCAGTTCATTTAGATTTGGCAGATTTGCGTGGCTTTCAATATCATACGGGTGTCGTTTTCGGTGTTATCGAAGCGAAACGTGGTCGTTTGATTGCTTCTGGTGGTCGTTATGATGATGTCGGCGCGGTATTTGGGCGTTCTCGTCCTGCAACAGGCTTTAGTTTGGATTTGCGTCAGTTATTAGACTTGCGTTTGCCTGTACAGCCTTTGAAGCGTAAGCGCGTTTTAGCACCTGCTGTTGCCGATATGTCATTAGTGGCTTTAATTCACCAATTGCGCCAAGAAGGTCATACGGTTGTGATTGGTTTCCCAGATGTCGATTGGGCAAGTCAAAAAGCGGAATGTGATGTGGAATTAGTGCAAGAAAGTAATCGTTGGGTAATGCGTTAGGCATCAGTAAAAACCTGTTACGCTGTCATCTTGCGTTGTTGCGCGGTACTCGAAAAAGTCATGTATTTCATATACACTTCTTTTTCTGCGTTCCGTGCAGCCTAGCAATTTTGCCAGCTCACGACGATTTTTAACTGAGCCTTTTTGTGAGCGATGTTTAGTTTTGTGTTTTTATTTTGAAATTTGAATTCTGGCTGTGAGTAAAAGGTCATTTTTTATGGCAAAAAAAAATCTGGTCGTGGTAGGCACGCAATGGGGTGATGAGGGCAAGGGCAAGATCGTTGATTTATTAACAGATCGTGTTGCTGCTGTTGTTCGATTTCAGGGCGGTCATAATGCAGGTCATACCCTTGTTATCGAAGGTAAAAAAACGGTATTGCATTTAATTCCTTCGGGCATTTTGCGCGAATCTGTTTTGTGTATGATCGGTAATGGGGTGGTGCTTGCTCCCGACGCGCTGATTAAAGAAATGGCAGGCTTGGAAGCGGCTGGCGTAAAAGTCGAATCACGCATGAAAATCAGCAAAGCTTGTCCGCTGATTTTGGATTATCACGTTGCGTTAGATAAGGCGCGTGAAGTGGCGCGTGGCAATAAAGCGATTGGTACAACAGGTCGTGGTATTGGTCCTGCTTACGAGGATAAAGCAGCGCGTCGTGGTTTGCGTGCAGGTGATTTAATTGACTTTGCACAATTTAGCGAAAAGTTGCGTGAGGTAATGACTTACCATAACTTTGTTTTAACAGAGTTTTTTAAGCAGCCTGCCGTTGATTATGATGAGCAGCTCGAAAAATGTCGTCTTTACCGTGAAACACTGGTACCAATGTTAGCCGACGTGCCTTATTTAATCAGTGAGCTCAATAAAGCTGGACAAAATGTGCTCTTTGAAGGCGCTCAGGGGACGTTGTTGGATATTGATCAAGGTACTTACCCATATGTTACCTCATCTAATACCACAGCTGGTGGTGCAGCGACAGGAACAGGTATAGGTCCTTGCGATTTAGACTATGTACTGGGTATTACCAAAGCATATGCGACACGTGTTGGTGGTGGTCCTTTCCCGACAGAGTTGCTGTACGATGCTGGTGCGGATACAGGTGATGCGATTGGTAAACACTTAGGTACAATCGGACGTGAGTTCGGTGCGACAACAGGTCGTCAACGTCGTTGTGGTTGGTTTGATGCGGTAGCTTTGCGTCGTTCGGCACAAATCAATTCATTAACAGGTATTTGCTTAACGAAGTTAGATGTCTTAGATGGTTTGGATGAAATTTGTGTTTGTGTCGCCTATTCATTAGATGGTGAACCTATTACGAATCCGCCAATGTCGGCAGATGATTACAGTCGTTGCCAACCCATTTACGAAACCTTACTAGGTTGGCGTGATTCAACCTTAGGTGTTCAAAGTTGGGATGCTTTACCTGAAAATGCACAGCGTTATATTCTTTACTTACAAGAAGTGATTGGTGTGCCGATTGATATGGTTTCGACGGGTCCTGACCGTGTTGAAACGCTGATTATGCGCGATCCTTTTACTGTTTAATCACTTTAATTAATCCGAACGGAATTTATAGTTATGTTGTCTGCTATTCGTGAACGATCTCAAGGCGTGGTTGCTTGGATCATTATTATTTTGATTATCATTCCCTTTGCTTTATGGGGTGTCGATCAGTTTCGCTCAGGCGATAAAATTGAATTCGCTGCTAAAGTGAATGGTGAAGGTATTGCGATAGGTGAATTTTCGCGTACATTTGATAATGTGAAACGCCAATACCAAGAAAATTTTGGTGAGATGTATGCCTCTCTCGTGCAAGAAGATAAACTGCGTCAACAAGTACTAGATGACTTGATTGAGCGTAGTGCAATTGACCAGACCACACTGAAAGAAGGTTTTGCTGTTAGTGATGCGCAGTTAATGCAAATTATCCAAAGTCAAAAAGCGTTCCAAGAGAAAGGTATGTTTTCGTTATCTCGTTATGAAGATGTCTTAAAAAACAATGCCTACAGCAAAGAACGTTTTGAACAGTCACAGCGTCAATTTATGTTGCGTAGCCAGTTTGAAGGCATTGCGACTGCGTCAGAAATTATTGGTGCATCGGAAGTTATTGCTTTAGCAGGATTAGAAAGTCAGTTACGTGAAGTAGGGTATTTGCGGATTGATCACCGTCCTTTTCTTGCATCAGTAACCGTAACGGATGCTCAAATTAAAAGTTACTATGATGCTAATTTGGATAAATTTAAATCGAGTGAACAGGTTGAGGTAGACTATTTGCGCTTATCGGCGGATGCTTTGTTAAAATCGATTACGCTAACAGATGAGCAACTATTGACCTATTACAAAGATCATACTGATAAAGTTCAGTTACCTGAAAAACGTAATGTGCGTCATATCCTCATCATGTCAGTGAAAGATTCAGATGTTAATGTGGATGCCACCGCAAAAGGCAAAGCAGAAGACTTATTAGCACAAATTAATAAAGGTGCTGATTTTGCTAAGTTAGCAGAATCCAATTCTGAAGATCCTGGCAGTGCGACACGTGGTGGCGAGTTAGGCTTTTTCCAACGTGGTGATATGGTTCCTGAGTTTGAAACAGCTGCCTTTGCTTTAGCTAAAGCAGGTGATATTTCAGGTCTGGTACGTACAAGTTATGGTTATCATATTTTGCAGTTGGTTGACATAGAGCCGATGCAAACACCGTCGTTTGAAAAGGTGCGTGATGTGATGGCACTTGAGCTCAAATCAGAGTTGGCGATGAAAGACTATACACAGCGCTTAGAAAAGCTTAAAACTGTGGTTTACGAGCAAGCAGACAGTTTAGAGCCAGCAGCTAAATCCTTGGGATTAACCATTGAAAAAGCTCCGATTATGGGACATGAAGGTGGTCAAGGCGTTTTTGCAGCACAGCCTGTTATTGATGCTGCTTTTTCGCCCGCAGTTATTAAGGAAAAACTGAACAGTAATGTGATTGAAACTGAGGCTGGGGAAGCGGTTGTTATGCATGCACGAGCGCATTATCCAGAGCATGAGAAAACATTGGCTGAAGTTTCTACTGAAATTCGTAGTTTATTAACACGTCTGGGCGCGATTGAGTTGGCGCAAGCACAAGCGCGTGCGTTACTACCAGAAGCAAGCAAAGCCAGTGTTGATCCCGCGTTACTGGTTAAAGATGGTATTGAGTGGAGATCAAGTGAGTGGTTTGCACGTAATTCAGATAAAGTTTTACCTGAAGTATTAACGACAGCATTCAAAGCGGCAAAGCCAAAAGAAGGTCAGTCAACATGGGTAGAGCATCGTTTGTCTACAGGTGATAGTTTATTGATTCGCATTTCGGGCGCGCGTCAAGATACGGTTAAGGTCAAACAAATTGAAACTGAGTTGAAACAAGCAGCATTACAAGTATTTGGTGATGCAATGGTTGATGCTTTGGGTTCGAGTATTAAAGCACAGGCAGAGGTAGATGTCTTTTTGAAATAAGGCTGCTTTGATG
>DYST01000065.1:0-5774 GCA_020726325.1 Thiomicrospira cyclica
CTCAATATCGACTTTTTACTGGGTTATTTGCGTCAGCTTAAAGACAAACGCCCCGAACTCAAAGTCATTGTTACTTCAGCAACCATCGATTTAGAACGCTTTGCTGAGTTTTTTGGTGGTGCGCCGATTATTTCGGTGTCAGGTCGCACCTATCCTGTAGAAGTCCGCTACCAGCCATTATCTGAGTTGGCGGTTGACGATAGCGAAGAGGTTGATCTTAACTTGGGCATTGTACGCGCGGTTGAGCAGCTGACAGCGCATGATCCGCATGGCGATATTCTCGTTTTTTTACCTGGCGAAGGTGATATTCGCGATGCTACCGAAATCTTACGCTTAGAAGGCTTAAAGCATACCGAAATTTTGCCTTTATTTGCCCGTCAGTCTTTTAGCGATCAGCAACGAATTTTTAGCACGGGCGGCGCACGCCGTATTGTCTTGGCAACTAACGTAGCGGAAACGTCATTAACCGTACCTGGGATTCGTCACGTCATTGATAGCGGATTAGCCCGTATTAAACGCTATTCGCCGCGTAACAAGGTGCAACGTCTGCCGATTGAAGCCATTTCGCAAGCCTCTGCCAATCAGCGCAAAGGGCGTTGTGGACGTGTTGCCCCAGGGGTATGTATCCGCTTGTATGGTGAAGATGATTTTATGGCTCGCTCGTCTTTTACTGAGCCTGAAATGCAGCGCAGTAATTTAGCGAGCGTCATTTTACAAATGCAAATGCTAGGGTTTGGTTCGATTGAATCTTTTCCGCTTATCGATCCGCCTTCTGGCAAACTGGTAAACGATGGTTATCGTCTGCTCGAAGCCCTGCAAGCGGTTGACCGTTTTGGCGAGTTAACAAGTTTGGGTAAAACCTTATCGCGTCTGCCAACCGATCCGCGAGTCGGGCGTATGCTGGTGGCGGCAGAAAGCGAGGGCGTATTAGCAGAGGTGTGTGTGTTGGCTGGGGTATTGTCGTTACAAGACCCTCGCGAAACGCCTGCCGATAAGCAGCAAGCGGCACGCGAAAAACATAAAACCTTTGATGATCCTCGTTCCGATTTTTTAACGCTGTTGAATTTGTGGGAAGCCTACGAGTATCAGCGCAAGCATAGCTCACACAACAAACTTAAAACATGGTGTCAGAAGCATTATTTGTCGGGACGACGAATGCGCGAATGGCACGAGTTAGTCGGGCAGATGCATCAGAGCGTGACTGAGTTTGGTTGGAAGTTGAATGACTTAAACGAACGTGAAACCCTAGAGGACGGCTCGGCTCGTGTGAGCGAGACAACAGCGATTTGTTTACACAAGTCATTGCTCACCGGGCTATTAGGGCAAATTGCCTTGCGTGATGAGCGTACACGCAGCTATCAAGGGGCAAGGGGCGTGCAGCTCGCGATTCACCCTTCATCGGTATTGTCTAAAAGTCGTGCTAAATGGATTATGGCGTTTGAGTGGGTCGAGACGAGTAAAACTTGGGCGCGTTTTGTCTCGGAAATTGATGTCTCTTGGTTAGAGTCCTTAGCAGGGCATCTGATTACCCGACATTACAGCGAGCCTTACTGGTCGAAAAAACAGGGTCGGGTATTGGCGAAAGAAACGGTCAGTTTGTATGGTCTACCGATTGTGGGTGATCGTCCTGCCGACTTCGGCAAAGTTGACCCAAAAACTGCACGCGAACTCTTTATCCGTGATGGCTTAGTAACAGGTGAGGTGATGACGCGCTGGGCGTTTTTACAACAAAACCAAAAACTGATGGATGAAGCTTTAGATTGGGAAGATAAAACCCGTCGCAGTGATGTCTTGGTTGATGACATGGCATTAGCCGACTTTTATTTGCAACGATTGCCAGAAGGCATGTGTCGCACCCTATCGCTCGATAAATGGTTAAAGGCTAAGCCAGAGCGTATGGCGTTACTGAGCATGACCAAAGCCGATGTCTTTCGTAAAGAAGTTGATGGACAGCAAGACTTTCCCAATCAGCTGCAACTTCCCAATCGCTTGCGTTTGCCTTTGCAGTACAAGTTTTCACCGGGAGATACTGACGATGGTATGACTATTCATGTCACGTTAGCGCAGTTGCCGCTATTGCGTGAGGACAATTTGGCAAAGCTCGTACCAGGATTACTACCGCAAAAAATCGAAGCGATTATTCGCGCTCTACCTAAACCCTTGCGCGTCAAATTACAGCCCGCAACACAACAAGCGGTGCAAGCTGCACAATCGCTATCGACACAAAATAATCAGCCTTTTGAGCAAGTTTTAGCGCAAGTATTAAGTAAACAGGCGGGTGCAATCGTCAGCCCAGAAGATTGGGAAAGCCTTGCTATGCCAGCGCACTTATCGCCGCGCATTTGCCTTATGGATGGTAAAAAAGTCTTGGCGCAAGGGCGCGATTTAGTGGCATTGCAAACGCAATTTGCCGAAGCAGCACGCTTGGCATTGCGTGAGCATTCTGCCTTAACGGCGCAATCAGCGCAATCTGTTAGCGATGTGGCTAAAACATGGCAGTGTGACTCGATTCCGCTGACACAAAAAATTGCAGGCGGCGGTCAGGCGTTTTTAGCCTTGGTGCTCGATGAGGATGGTGTGGTTCTGTCGCCTTTGCCGACACAGCAAGAAGCCGATGTGGCTCATGCTGCTGGGGTGCGCAGGTTGTTGGGTTTGGCATTGTCGCAAACCCTGAATAGGGTGCGCAAAGAACTATTAAAAGGACAAGACTTGTGTTTGCCTTGGGCAAGGTGGCAACGCCCTTGTACCGACTTAGTCGAGCAATTGGTTGAGCGATCTTTAATTGCACTCACGCCACAAGCGGTACAAGTTCGCACAAAAGAAGCCTTCGATGCACAGCTCAATGCTATTCGGAGTAAGGTCACAGGACAAGTTCGTGACTATGCAGGGCAAACGCAGCAACTCCTGCAAACAGGTCAGCAACTTTTGAGTGACTGTACGCGTCTTAAAACGCCTACTCGTAGCGAATCCATTGCCGATATTGAAGCCTTTATCCAGCAACGCCTAAGCCTAAGTTTTGTCATTGATATGAGCGATTCAGGTTGGCGAGATCTGCCACGTTATCTTAAAGCTGCCGCTTATCGTCTCGAAAAACTAACCGAAAACCTACCGCTCGATGAGCGTCGTCAAGATGAATACCAAGCCATTGAACGACTCATGTTGCAAGCCAAAGGTTTGCAAAAAATGCACCCAGAACGCTATGCACAAGCGCAAAGTATGGCAATCGAGTTATGGGTAGCGACCTTTGCCCAGCCGTTAGCGTTAAAAGGGGCGGCTTCGCTTAAGCGGTTAGAGGGGATAATGGTGCTATGAATATGCTTGATGATTCAGAAAAAGATAAACAGCTTTTGTAACTGCTCAGTCTATATATAGTGTCTTATTCATTACCAGAACACCATATGTCGTGTTTATGCTTTTTTAATGCGGCTGTTTTTAAGCAAGAAATGCTAAAATTTCTCTCAAAACATCCATAAAATCACTTAATTTATTGATTTAAGGGACTGAGCAGTTACGTTTGAAGTTTATTCGGACGATGCGATTTGTCTGTAGTCTCTTCACGCGTCTCCCATTTTTTAGCCGTTTTAAAGCCGATGTTGTGCTTTTCTGCTTTCTGAGTGGTCGTTAAAGTCGACTCTTTAATTTCAGCCCTAATTTTTGGCGTGGTACGAGCATTGGGATGAATGTTCATGCTATTATTGTCTCCTGTTCTGATTGCAGCAATTCTAACATCTCAGTCTTACAACCTGCTATCAGGTAATGAGATTTTAGATAATCATAACTACGCCAATCAGTCGAGACCCGACAGTTTCTTACGAAACTAACAAGACCCCAGTTCGTTCGGATGTAGGTACTATGCCCAAGTCAGGAATCCCCTGCCTTTAGGCATATGGAGGTTCAATTGGATTATAGGCGTGTTAAAATAGCAATACAACTCAAATAGGGAGAAGATAAAAATGACTCGTTACTTATTATGTAATATCGTTTTTATATCGCTTTTAGTGCCGATGCTCGCGCTTGCTGCACCCATTAAAGCACAAAAAATTAATTCAGCATTAGTTTACAGCATTTCGGGCAAGACTTATGCTCAGGCAAGAGAGGATTTGACTGCTGCGATTGAAGAGCGTGGTATGGTGATTAGTGCGGTATCACATGTTAAAGACATGCTCGATCGGACACAGGCAGATTTAGGTTATAAGACTCAAGTTTACGCAACAGGGGGTGAAACGGTTATGTTTTGTAAAGCAGATCTATCACAAGCGATGATGCGCGATAATCCGCATAATATTGATTTGTGTCCTTACGGCATTTCAATTTATACCCTTGCAACAGAGCCAAACAAGGTTTTTTTGAGCTATCGTCAGCCCGTTGATTTTCCTGTTTATAAACCCATTCATGCACTATTAGATAGTATTATTCAAAGTGTCGCGGAGTAATGATGATGCAACAACAAATTGAAACAGTTTTGATGCAAGAACTTAGCCCTCAGGTATTGCTGATTGAAAATGAAAGTCACTTACATAGCAGCGGCAAGGGGCAAAATTCGCACTTCAAGCTTGTCCTTGTGAGTGAACACTTTATTAACAAGCCGTTATTGGCACGTCATCGCATGATACAAAGTTTGCTCAAGCCAGTCACAATCGGTGTACATGCCCTAAGTTTGCACACCTATACGCCCGATGAATGGGTTGCTCGTGGTGGTGAAATTCCAGATAGTCCAGCTTGTGCAGGGGTTGGGCATTAATTCTGGGCAGAAAAATGATTTAAAATAATGATTAGGTATCTGTCAAATCACGCAAATAGCTGATGTTACCCTCATTTTCAGGTATAATTAAAGGTTAATTTCTTAAAAATTCTTGCCACTATCACAAGGAAGAGCAGATGTCTGGTAAAACGCTTTACGACAAATTGTGGGATCAACACGTTGTTAGTATGGATGCTAACGGCACGGCGTTAATTTATATTGACCGTCAACTGGTGCATGAAGTGACTAGCCCACAGGCATTTGAAGGTTTACGTTTAGCCAATCGCAAACCTTGGCGTGTGTCAGCGAATGCTGCTGTGCCAGATCATAATGTGCCAACAACAGAGCGATCGCTTGGTGTTGAGGCAATCGAAGACCCGATTGCGCGTATCCAAGTACAAACGCTTGATAATAATGCAAAAGAGTTCGGCATTACCGAATTTAAGATGAATGATATTCGTCAGGGTATTGTGCACGTAGTAGGTCCTGAACAGGGGCTGACCTTGCCTGGAATGACGGTTGTCTGTGGTGACTCGCATACCTCAACGCACGGTGCGATGGGTGCTTTAGCCTTTGGTATTGGTACTTCTGAAGTCGAGCATGTCTTGGCAACGCAATGTTTATTGCAGAAAAAAATGAAAAACATGCGCATTCGTGTCGAAGGCAGGTTGCAAGCAGGTGTTGGTCCTAAAGATGTCGTCTTAGCCATTATCGGTAAAATTGGTACGGCAGGCGGTACAGGTTATGCGATAGAGTTTGCTGGTCAGGTGATGCGTGATATGTCGGTTGAAGGTCGCATGACCGTTTGCAATATGGCAATCGAAGCAGGTGCGCGTGCTGGTATGGTTGCGCCAGATGAAAAAACAGTTGCTTACGTGCAAGGTCGTCCTTTCTCGCCTAAAGGTGAGACGATGACGCAAGCGATTGCAGCATGGCAGCAACTCTATTCAGAAGAAGATGCTGTTTTTGATGCTGAGGTTGTGTTGCAAGGCGAAAGTATCGAACCACAAGTATCTTGGGGTACGTCGCCAGA
>DYST01000065.1:5874-11321 GCA_020726325.1 Thiomicrospira cyclica
GGTTCTGGCTTAGTCAAGCAACAAGCAGAACAAGAAGGCTTAGATATTATTTTTAAAGACGCTGGTTTTGAATGGCGTGAACCAGGTTGCTCTATGTGTTTAGCGATGAATGCTGATCGTGTGCCTGCGGGTAAACATTGCGCATCAACATCTAACCGTAATTTTGAAGGTCGTCAGGGCGCGGGTGGACGTACCCATTTGGTTAGTCCAGCGATGGCAGCGGCAGCGGCAGTTGCTGGTCATTTTGTTGATGTTCGCACCTTTATGGGAGGGAATTAATATGTATTACTTTACGAGTTTGACTGCCTTAGTTGCTCCCTTAGATCGTGCTAATATTGATACGGATGCCATTATTCCAAAACAGTTTCTGAAATCAATTAAACGCTCTGGTTTTGGTCCTTTTGCATTTGATGAATGGCGTTATTTGGATATTGGTGAGCCAGATATGGATTGTTCTAACCGTCCACTGAATCCTGATTTTGAGTTGAACAAGCCGCATTATCAGGGGGCGAAGATTTTATTGACGCGTCGTAACTTTGGTTGTGGCTCGTCTCGCGAACACGCACCTTGGGCATTAAAAGATTATGGTTTTGATGCCATTATCGCACCGAGCTTTGCTGATATTTTCTTTAATAATAGTTTCAAAAATGGTATTTTGCCCATTGTTTTATCCGAAGAAACTGTTCAGCAGTTATTTGATGAAATAGCGGCAACAGAAGGCTATCAATTGAGCATTGATTTGCCAAATCAAACAGTGACAACACCCACTGCTCAAGTCATTCCTTTTGAAGTAGATGCTTTTAGAAAGCATTGTTTATTAAATGGTTTGGATGATATCGGTCTGACTTTGCAGCGTGCGCCAGAGATTAAAGCATATGAAGATGCACGTCAGGTCAGTATGCCTTGGATGTTTAATGAATAAGCTTTTATGACGGCTGCTGCTAGCCAAGATTGGTGTAAATCAACTAAAATTGCAGTATTTTGTGTCGTTAATTTAATGTCGTATTGCTATCAGTATAGTGTTACGCCGCCTTGTTAGAGGATTCGCAGCCATGCGCCCCATTGTAAAATCTTCCAAATTGGCAAATGTGTGTTATGACATTCGTGGTCCTGTGATGGACTATGCTCGTGAAATGGAAGAGGAAGGTCATCGCATCATTAAGCTCAATATCGGCAATTTAGCCCCTTTTGGCTTTGAAGTGCCAGAAGAAATTCAGCTCGATGTGATTCATAATTTACCACAGGCTTCTGGTTACTCAGAGTCAAAAGGATTGTTTTCAGCGCGTAAAGCCATTATGCACTATGCACAAAGTAAGCATATTAATGGTGTTGAACTGGATGATATTTATATCGGTAATGGTGCTTCTGAATTAATTGTGATGGCATTGCAGGGCTTGCTGAACGAAAATGATGAAGTATTAGTGCCCAGTCCAGATTATCCGTTATGGACAGCGGCAGTGAGTTTGGCAGGTGGACATCCGCGTCATTATATCTGTGATGAAGGTTCTGGTTGGATGCCTGATATGGACGATATTCGCAGTAAAATTAGCAATAAAACAAAAGCGATTGTGATTATCAACCCGAATAATCCGACAGGTGCGCTGTATCCTGATGATGTGCTCAAAGATATTATTGAAATTGCGCGTCAGCATCAATTAATTGTCTTTGCTGATGAAATTTACGACAAGATGCTCTACGATGGTCGCAGTCATACCTCGATTGCTTCTTTAGCTGATGATGTTTTATTTGTTACCCTCAATGGTTTATCTAAAAATTATCGTGCTTGTGGTTACAGAGCGGGCTGGATGATTGTTTCGGGTGAAAAGCGTCATGCAAAAGATTATATTGAAGGTTTGAATATTTTAGCGACCATGCGTTTGTGCTCTAATGTACCAGGGCAGTTTGCCATTCAGACAGCATTAGGTGGTTATCAGAGCATCTATGATTTGGTGGGTGAGGGTGGACGTTTACGCCGTCAGCGTGATATGGCATACGAGATGCTCAGCAGTATTCCGGGTGTTAGCATGGTTAAAGCCGATGCAACCTTGTATATGTTTCCTCGCTTAGACCCTAAAGTTTATCCTATTCAGGATGATCAGGCGTTTGCCTTAGAATTGCTCAAGCAAGAAAAAGTATTGATTGTGCAAGGTACAGGTTTCAACTGGATTAACCCCGATCATTTCCGTATGGTATTCTTACCGAATAATGATGATTTAATGGATGCGATGAAGCGCATGGAGCGTTTCTTTCACAACTACCGTAAACACTTTGCTACGTAACTTCATGTATGCCCATAATAAATAGGAATGTAAAAAATGATGACATCCGTTAAACTTGGTTTGGTTGGTTTGGGTACGGTCGGTTGCGGTACGCTAAACATCCTAAAAGATAACGCTGACTTAATTGCTGCTCGTACAGGATGTAATATTCAGGTAATTGCAGCGGCAGCACGTGATTTATCACGTGATCGTGATTGTGATACGTCGGGCATGAGCTTAACCGATGACCCAATGCAAATTGCGACGCATCCAGAGGTGGATGTTGTGATCGAATTGATGGGTGGTACAGGCAAAGCAGTCGAGGTTGTTCGTGCGGCGATTATGGCTGGTAAGCATGTCATTACGGCTAATAAAGCCTTGTTAGCGGAACATGGTAACGAATTATTGGCTCTTGCTGAAGAAAAAGGGGTAATGGTTGCTTTTGAAGCTTCTGTGGCTGGCGGCATTCCTGTTATTAAAGCCTTAAAAGAAGGCTTGGCAGGCAATAAAATCAATTGGTTGGCAGGCATTATCAACGGTACGTGCAATTACATGATGAGTGAAATGGCAAAACCAGGTAATGATTTTGCCCCTGTTTTAAAAGAAGCGCAGCGTTTGGGTTATGCCGAAGCTGAACCAAGTTTCGATATTGATGGTATTGATGCTTCGCACAAATTAGCGATTTTAGCATCGGTTGCTTTTGGCGTGCCTTTATCACGCACGGGTATGCTCATTGAAGGCATTACCATGGTTACCGCTGCTGACATCGCTTGGGCGGATGATCTCGGTTATAAGATTAAATCTTTGGGTGTTGCACGTCGTCGCGAGTCAGGACTTGAATTGCGTGTGCAATCGGCATTAGTACCAAAATCAAAGCTATTAGCGAATGTCGATGATGTCATGAATGCCGTGATGGTTAATGGTAATGCTGCTGGCACAACCATGTATTACGGTGCTGGTGCTGGTGGATTAGCCACAGGTTCTGCCGTTGTTGCTGATATTGTTGATGTTTGCCTTGCCATTGCTGCAGGTAAAAATAATCGTCCAGCTTTGGGCATACCAATGCGTAAGCTGGCTGCCCTGCCGATTTTGCCAAAAGAGGAAATCTTGAGTGCTTATTATTTGCGCTTGGATGTCACTGATGCCGCTGGTGTTTTAGCACGTATTTCGACGAGCTTGGCGAGCGAAGGCATTAGTATTGAAGAAATGCGTCAGCAGCCAGATACCACGACAGGAAAGGCGACCCTTGTCCTGTTAACGAATGTTGTGCAAGAAGCTGCTTTCTTGCGTGCTGTAACGGCATTAAATGCCTTAACCGATTTGCGATCAGCAGCTGCTTGGTTGCGTGTCGAACACTTATCTTAATTTTTTAGGAATCCTAACTATGAATACCTTTGGACATCGTTACACTGGTTTAATTGAAAAATACCGTGACCGCTTACCTGTTTCTGAATCGACACCGATTATTAGTCTTGGTGAAGGTAATACCCCTTTGATTAAGCTCAATAACTTGCCTAAAGTTTTAAAGAAAGACGTAGACATCTATGTTAAATATGAAGGCTTAAACCCAACGGGTTCGTTCAAAGATCGTGGTATGACGATGGCGGTAACCAAGGCGGTAGAAGCAGGCTCTAAAGCAATTATTTGTGCTTCGACAGGTAATACCTCAGCGGCGGCGGCGGCTTACGCGGCGCGTGCTGGTATTACGGCATTTGTGTTAATTCCTGATGGCAAAATTGCTATGGGTAAGTTGGCACAAGCAATGATGTATGGTGCGATTACCATCCAAATTAAAGGTAACTTTGATGATGGTATGCGTTTGGTAAAAGAAGTAGCAGATTATGCGCCCGTAACGATTGTGAACTCAATCAACCCTTACCGTTTACAAGGTCAGAAAACAGCGGCCTTTGAAATTGTTGAAGAATTAGGTCGTGCACCTGATTATCACTGTTTGCCAGTCGGTAATGCAGGTAATATCACGGCGCATTGGATGGGCTACTGTGAATTATCAGCACCTGATGCCACAAAAGTAACAGAGTCTTGTTCTTTCTGTGAAGGTCATTGTAAGTATGCTTGCAATATTATTGGCAATCGTCCAAAAATGATTGGTTACCAGGCAGCGGGTTCTGCACCTTTTGTGCGTGGTGCGATGGTTGATAACCCTGAAACAGTGGCAACAGCAATTCGTATCGGACACCCACAGAGCTGGGATCGTGCATGGAAAGTGATGTCTGAATCGGGTGGTTGGTTCGATGAGTGTTCAGATGAAACCATTTTGCAGGCGCAAAAGTTGTTAGCTCAGTCAGAAGGTATCTTTTGTGAGCCAGCGTCAGCAGCTTCGTTAGCGGGCGCGATTCGTGATATTCAAAGTGGTAAAATCGCTGAAGGGAGCACGATTGTTCTAACCTTGACAGGGAACGGTCTGAAAGATCCTGATACAGCGATTGCACAATGCCAAGGTGATGCGAAGATGGTTACGGTCAATGCCGATTTAGACTCTGTGCGTTCAGCAATTTTGCACAATCTCGTCTCTTAATGACTGATGTCGTGACCTGCGTTAAACCGTCAGCAACAGCGTGTTTAACGCCAGAAGTTTATCAACAGGCAGCCTTTTGGCTGCCTGTTTGCCCTGTGCATCTCATTGCCGATCGAGATACATTGGTGTTAGCTCCTCCCGATGCTTTAGAACTCTCTTTAGCTCAGGCTCAGGAATTGGCTGATGCTTTTAACAGACATTTTGAGCAAGCGGGTTATCAGCTTGTTGTTGTCTCTGAATTGTGCTGGTTTTTAGGGTCAAGTCATGCATGGAAAACACAGTTTCCATCATTGGCAGAAGCTGTGTCGATGAATCTACGTGATGCGTGGCAAAAAGGTAAAGATGCAGCTGTGTGGCGAAAACTGCTCAATGAAACGCAGATGTTGTGGTTTGTTCATGCTGTTAATCAAGGCTTAGAAGGACAGGGGAAATTAGTCATTAATGGTTTTTGGTCACTTGAAAAGAAGCCATGGTGGCAGTTTTGGCGTTGATAGATCTGTTAATCTCTTTTTGAGATAGTTTAACGATTAAATTAATTTGTCCCATTAGCTAAAAAATTTCTAGCAGCCTGTCGGACTTAAAAAATTGTCACGAAAAAGCGGATAAACGAGGATGGTTTTTATTGGTTTTGCAGGGTAATAGTGAACTATTGC
>DYST01000007.1:0-8635 GCA_020726325.1 Thiomicrospira cyclica
AAAAGCATAGAGCACAGAAGCATAATAACCTTCAAACTGATCGATATCGTTATTGCTGAAATTGCGCCAAGGGATGCCTGCAAATAAGGAGATCAGAGTTTTTTTCAACAGTGCTAAGTCTGCCTGCAAAAAGGCTTTATGTGCTAATTGCGCCAAACTAATGGCTTCAGAAGCACCAGCAAAAGTTTTGGTATAAGCGGCTAACAAGTGGCGATGCAGTGCCAGACGGACTTCATAATTGGGGAGTTTTAAACAAAAAATCGTACTTTCATCGAAGTTAATATAACTGCGTTCAATCGTCAGATAGCCAGCCTGAAAGAGTAAGGTAATCGGACTAATATGTTCAATATCGAAAGAGTCTAAAATTTCCTCACCGACTTCAATTGCTTCTAATTCGGGCAAAAAATAACGCTGTTGTTGAAATAGCTTGAGTAAAAAGCTCGGACTCCCTGTCTCGAACCAGTAACTACGATAATTTTGACCTTTATCAATGAAGAGCAGAATGTCGTAAGGATTGTAAACACTGTCGCCCAAAAAGCGGTAGCCGTTATACCAACGCTTTAGTTTTTCCCAATCGACACCAGCAAGATGCTCAGCGAAAGTGGTTTCTAAATCCTGTTGCGTGTAACCGCAAATCGTGGCATAGCGTTGGTCTAACGTAATGTCTGCAATTTGGTTAATACCACTAAACAGGCTAACTTTACTAAACTTGGTTACCCCTGTCATAAAGATAAATTGGATATGCTCATCTTGAGCTTTCATGACGGCATAAATACTTTTCAAGTATTCTCTAATATCCTGAGCTTGAGTAATATTTAGGATATTATCAAGAATCGGTTTGTCGTATTCATCGATCAAAATAACGACTTTTTGCTCGAACGCATTACTCGCTTTAATGACCAATTCACGAAAGCAATCCACAGCATTTGTTTCTTCACATGAAAGATTAAACTTTTCTTGATGATACTTCAGCGTGGTGAGCATGGCATGCTCTAAGTCTGCTTTGTTATTAACACTCGCATCGGCAAAATCAATGCGAATAACAGGATAGGTTTTATCCCAATCCCAGTGATCGTGGATGCTCAAACCGTCAAAGAGATCCTTTTTACCTTCAAATAATGCCTGAAAAGTGCTAATCAGCATACTTTTGCCAAAGCGACGCGGACGGGAGAGGAAGAAAGCACCTGATTGACTGGCGAGATCTGCAATTAGGGGTGTCTTATCAACATAGACGAAGTTTCCTTCTCGTAGTTTTGAAAAGGCTTGAATGCCAATTGGCAGTGCTTTTAGGCTCATGATGGTCATTTCCAGTGTGGATTGCTTGCGTGATTTTAGCATGAATCGTAACAGCATGTTAGAATAGGTCTTTTTGTATTTAACTGTGGCAGATCAACGCATGCGTCTCCTAACCGTTTATATTGGTCGAGAATTGCTCTTGTCATTTGTGGCAGTACTGGGTGTATTGTTGCTGGTGATTATGGGGGGGGAAGTCGCTCGCCTGTTAACCGAAGCGTTAGAAGGTCGCCTGAGTCCCGATTTGGTGGCTAAGTTAGTGCTACTCAAAATCCCAATGGCGATGGAGATTCTATTGCCTTTATCCGTGCTTTTGTCGGTGATGCTCACTTTTGGGCGTTTGTATCATGATCGCGAAATGGAAGTCTTGGCAGCGAGCGGTGTTGGAAGACGTTATTTTTTGCGCTTGGTGCTGACATTTGGCATTTTGATCGGTTTGTTGGCAGGTTGGTCGGCGTTGGTTGCTTCGCCTTGGGCAATGCAGCAGGAGCGTCAGCTTTTAGCTGAAGGGCAGTTGCGGGTACAAATTAAAGCCCTAACAGGGGGACGTTTTACCCCTTTGTCATCATCGAATGGGGTGTTTTACGCTGAAAAAATTACTGCTGATGGTCAGTTAAGTGAAGTATTCATTCAATTACGTCCTAATGATAAACCAGACTTATTATTAACTGCACCACGTGGTCATTTTGCACTAGATGGTGAGCGCACGGTATTAGTCTTAGAGCAAGGTCAGTTTACTGAAGGCGCGTTAGGGAATCATCGTTTGGTGGTGCAGTCTTTTGAGTCTATGTCGGTGTGGCTGCCAGATTGGCAGGTTAAATTATCTGAGCTAGAAGTCGAGGCAATGGATACGATGATGCTGTGGCAAGAGCGAGATAAGCCAAAGCAAATGGCACATTTGCAATGGCGATTTTTTATTGGCTTTAGTGTGTTGATGATGGCACTTATGGGTTGGCATTTATCTCGCGTTGGACCAAGGAAGGGACGCTATGCGCGTATGGCGTGGGGATTGGGTTTTTATCTTATATTTACGCAATTAGCCATCACCGCGCGAGCGCAGCTACAAGGTGGGCACTTACCAGCCATGCCGGGATTATTGGTCATGCTGGCATTTCCATTATTGTTTTGGTTGCCGATTAAAGAGGGTTGGCACAAAATCACAAGGAAATTAGCACGATGATTTTTGGACGCATGGAAGCTTATCTGGCAGGTTCGGTAATCTGGGCTGTGTTGGCGGCAATGATGTTATTGACCGCATTGTTAGGTTTTTCGGAGCTTTTATCGCAATTAGGGCGCATCTCTGAACACTACCCCTTATCAAAAGCATTGATTTTTGCCTTACTTAAAATGCCAGCCTACGCCTACGATGTTTTCCCGATGGCATTATTAATTGGTGTGTTAGCAGGCTTGGGTCAGTTAGCAAGTCAGGGCGAATTGACGATTATTCGTGCCAGTGGTTGGTCGCCATCGCGCTTATTATTGGCATTGATAAAAGGACTCATTTTATTATGGTTGGTGATGTTGCTTGTTGGTGAAGGGGTCGCACCTTGGGCAGAAAAGACAGCGATGCAGTTACGATTGAGTAATGGTGCGCAGCATTTGTCTTTGGCAGGAGATGCTGGATTTTGGATGAAAGAGGGACAACGCTATATTGCTGCTGATTCGGTGGTGCAAGCAGATTTATTACTGGGTGTTGATATCTATCAACGAGACGTTAAGGGTAATGTGTCTAAAATTTGGCAAGCAGAACAGGCAGCTTATCGTGATGGTATTGGTTGGACACTGGTTAATGTGCGTGAACAATGGCTTTCGACGGGGTTAGTGGAAGGTGCTTTTCCGTTTGTTGGGCTAAAGTGGCAAGAGCAATATCATGAAAGTCAGTCCGTTTCTTTGCCATTTGAACCACAAGCTTTAGCACTGATGGCGCAAGATAAAAAAAATTGGTCTTGGTCGGAGTTGCGCTCACAAATTGAGACTATGTCCGCTAATGGCATGCAAACACAAACATTAGAGTTGGCACTGTGGCGAAAATTAGCTCACCCCGTTTCCTTGTTTGCGATGTTAGCACTCGCTATTCCGTTACTCTTACATGCGGGGCGTAGTGCGAGTATGGGCGGGCGCGTTTTACTTGGGATTGTGATTGGTTTGGTGTTCTTTTTGCTTAATCGGGTAGTGGGAGATATGGCATCATTAGCCGACTTTCCACCGCTGGTTAGTGCGTTTACACTACCGACGCTGGTTTTGATATTGGGTTTAATTTGGTTGAGAAGGATTCGCTAGTGCTCACTTTTTCTGATTTATGGCAGTCGATAAAATGCCATCCTAAACGGCTATTGTTAGGGCAAACTTTGGCGGTAATTGGTGCATTGATGGCCGTTCCTGTGCCTTTGCTCATGCCATTATTGGTTGACGAAGTGTTATTGCATCAGCCCGCAACCCTAACAAAATTGGTTGGTTTTGTTTTGCCAGAGGCATGGATGAGTGCCGTTGCGGTCGTGGTTTTGGTCACCGTTGTTACCATTGTATTGCGTTTAAGTAGTTTGTTGATGGGCGTAGCGACAACGCGCATTTTTGTCGGTCTGTCGAAAGCGACGACCTTAAAAGTACGAGAGCAGCTACTCGATAAGCTTGGGCGTATCAGTATGCAAGTTTATGAGTCCTTAGGTCCAGGGCAGGTAACGGCGCGTTTACTAACCGATGTTGAAACGGTTGATAAGTTTTTGGGCGAAACGGTTGCTAAAGTGATCATTGCTATTTTGAGTGTGTTGGGCGTTGCAAGTGTTCTATTGTGGATGCATTGGCAATTAGCCGTCATTATTTTATTCTTAAATCCCTTTGTCATTGGCGTGACGATGATGTTGGGTAAGAAGGTTAAGGCATGGAAACAACGCGAAAATGGCGCGTTTGAAGTGTTATCGCAATCGGTATCCGAAACGCTAGAAGTGATGCAGCAACTGCGGGCAACGAATGCCGATAAACGCTTTTTAGCAAAAGCGAAAGTTGCAGCAGAGGAAGTGCGAGCCGCAGCAACCGCTTCTGGTTGGAAGTCGGATGCTTTATCGCGCTTTTCGTTTGGCGTGTTTTTGTTTGGCTTTGAAATTTTCCGTGCCGTTGCCATGTTAATGGTGTTGTTTTCAAATTTAAGCATTGGCGAGATGATCGCTGTCTTTGGCTATTTGTGGTTTATGATGGGACCTGTGCAAGAATTATTGTCGGTGCAAGTGTCTTATTATGGTGCTAAAGCTGCCTTGGGGCGAATCAATCAACTTTTAGCCAGTGAAGAAGAGCCTTATTATGCTGCCACCGCTTTTCCCTTTGCTCAGGGGCAGAGTGTTGGTATTGAGTTAGATCATGTCACCTTTAGCTACGGTGAAGGCGATCCTGTTTTAGATTCTGTTTCGGTTAAAATCAATGCGGGTGAGCAGGTTGCACTGGTTGGTGTTTCTGGAGCGGGTAAATCGACATTGGTGCAATTGCTTTTGGGCTTATATGCACCGACGCAAGGTGATATTCGTTTCGGCGGTGTATCTGTTGCCGATATGGGTTTTGAACAAGTACGTGAACATATCGGCGTGGTATTACAACAGCCAATGTTGTTTAATGAGTCGGTACGTTATAATCTGACTTTGGGCGCTCTGTTTGATGATGATGCGCTGTGGCAGGTGTTAGCGATTGCTCAGTTAGCTGATTTTGTCCGTGATATGCCTAATGGTTTGGATGCGATGTTGGGGCGTAATGGGGTGCGTTTGTCTGGTGGTCAACGTCAGCGTTTGGCGATTGCGCGTATGATTTTGGCGCAGCCTAAGGTTGTGATTTTAGATGAAGCAACCTCGATGCTGGATACCCATACCGAAGCCTTGTTACATGATGCCATGCGTGATTTTTTGAAAGGGCGGACAACACTGATTATTGCCCACCGTTTGTCGGCAGTAAAAGAAGCGGATAAAGTGCTGGTATTTGATGCTGGTCAGATTATTGAGCAGGGTAGCCATGCCGAGTTGTTGGGTATTGATGGCGGTGTCTATCAGCGTTTGTACGGTGGACAATAGATGTCTGTTGTGATTAACTTTCGTAAAATTTGATAAAAGACACAAAGGAATAACAGAACAATGAACCTTAGCCATCCGCTCGCGCCCATACAAATTCAGGTCAAAAGTGATTATCTCGAAGATCAATCCATCCCGATGCAACATATTTATACCTTCGGCTATCAGATCACGATAACCAATATGGGCGAACAGCCACTGACCTTGCGTCGTCGCTTTTGGCAGATTAGCGATGATAACCAGCAAGTCGAAACGGTTGAGGGTGAAGGTGTCGTTGGTCAGCAACCAACCTTACAAGCGGGTGAGCGTTTTATTTATCACTCTGGTGCACAACTCAAAACCCCATATGGGCAAATGCAAGGTCATTACACCTTTGAGGATGAGCAAGGGAGTTTTTTCTCTGCCCCCATTCCTGCTTTTTTATTGAGTATTCCACGGACGATTCATTGATGGCTGTAACGGCACGTAGCTTTGTGATTGGTGATCTGCAAGGCTGCTTTAGCAGTCTTGAACAGCTTTTAGCAGCCATTGATTTTCAACAAGGCACAGATAAAATCTATTTACTGGGCGATATTATCAATCGAGGTCCGCAGTCTCTTGAGTGTTTGCGCTGGGCAGTCAATACGCCCAATGTGACCTCCGTGCTGGGAAATCACGATTTTCACTTAATGGCGGTTGCGACTGGTAATCAGCGTTATCATCGTGAAAGTGATACCTTGCTCGCTATTTTACATGCTCCTGATAAAGATGCGTTGTTGAATTGGTTGCGTCATCGCCCGCTACTGATTCATCTTGCTGAGTTTAATACAACTTTGGTACATGCAGGTGTCCCACCACAATGGAGCTTGACGCAAGCACAGCATTTGGCGACAAAAGTCGAAAAAAAGTTACGTGGTGCAGACTGGAAAGCTTTTGTTCATCATGATCTTTACGGTAATAGCCCAACACTCTATTCGGAAGATGCGACAAAAACAGAACGCTTACGCTATACGATTAATGCTTGCGCGCGTATGCGTTTGTGTACATCGGTAGGTGAGTTAGAATTTAAGCATAAGTTTGATATTGCGCATGCACCAGCAGGTTACGCGCCTTGGTTTAGCTATCCACGTGTCGATGATTCTTGTGGTAAGATTTTGTTCGGTCATTGGTCAACGCAAGGCTTAGTAGAAACAGCACAAAGTCTCTGTTTGGATACGGGCTGTTTATGGGGACGATCACTTAGCGCACTATGCCTAGAAACGCAAACCCTAACACAAATTGACTGTCCACAATACGCAAAACCGAGTATCGCTGAATGAATACAACCGACAAATCGCATCCCGATGTTGATATCTTACTGGCACAATTAGCGGATATAGACTTAACACAACTCGATGTACAACAACAACTCATTACTTTACGTGCGGGACAGGATTGGAACTTTTTTGTGATTCCCATTACCGTGCTTCTGCTTTTAGCGGGTGTGGCAATTGGTCTAAATTTTGAAAAAATGATTTGGGGCTTTATTGGCGGTGCGACACTAGCCTTGCTCGTTGGTTATGCTTATCATCTATGGGATATGCAATGGAAAAAGGTTGCAACACAAAAGGTCGTTGAAGAAATTAATGCGATTGAAGGTGATGAAGGCTTTTTGCCTTGGTTTAAGCCGATTCTGGCAAAAAGTACCTACCGAGTGATGTTTTACAAGTTGACCAAGCGTCAGCAAATTGAAGTTGAAGATTATGTGCGTGCCATTCATCGCTTGCGTGGCAAAAATCCAGATGTATTGCGTGCGCGACTGCTCGAACTTTATCCGATTCCAGAACCCGAGCCAGAACCCGATGCAACAGAGCAGGAAGGGCATCCTGTAGAAGCAGCACATCAGCATGCCGTTGGCTGATAAATGACATGGCGAAAAGCGAAAGCATGACGCTCGTCATTGTCGTGCGTTTCGAGTTCGCTGCTAATCCAGCCATGAACCGACCAAGCGGGGAAGTAAGCATCGGCTTGCGCTAGCCTTGTGTCAACATGAGTCAATACTAACTTGCTTGCATCCGATAATGCCAATGCGTAAATTTCAGCACCACCAATAACCCATAGCGTGTTAACCGCTTGTGCTTCTAGGTGTAATTTGAGTGCTGACCAATCGTGTGCGACTTCTATCCCTTCGTATTGCCAGTCTGTTTGGCGCGTCAGGACAATATTGCGTCGATTAGGCAAAGGACGACAGCCTAAAGATTCGAATGTTTTGCGCCCCATAACGACAACGCCACCTTGTGTCTGCGCCTTAAAAAACTTCAAATCATCAGGTAAGTGCCACGGCATCTGATTCGCAAAACCAATGGCACGGTTGTTATCTATAGCAGCAATTAAGGCAATTTCCATCATAAATTCCTAACGCGGTTATGTATATTAATAATTTTTATGACCCATTAAAAAAACTTATATAGCACTCATGTCTCATTTTGTCTATTATTTAGGGTAAAATGGCAAGCGCGATATGCTTGATTAAGCGCGTAAGATAACATAAATAGGCAGTGATTAATTTAGTGGAAACCGTATTTTTATACACATTAGGTACTTTCGTTGGCATTGTCGCTATTTATCTGTTGGGAACAATGGTGTCGCCATTACGCCCCAATTTGGTTAAAAATGACCATTTTGAATGCGGCTTACCAGCGAGTAGTAGTCAGCCAACAAAAGCGAATTTTGGTTATTTCATCTTTGCCATTATGTTTATTGTTATTGATATGGCAGGCATGTTTTTCAGTTTATTTGTGTTTAGCAAGGATAACCATGCGCTGATGATTGCTGCTATTTTTGCAGGTATTTTGTTTGTTGCGCTTAGCGTTGCCATGAAAGAATATCGCAAGGAAACAGTTCATGCTTAAAATTTTAGATTTCTTTAATTATGCGCAAAGCGAAAGCCCGTGGATTGTGCATTTTTGTAGTGGCTGCTGTTCACTCGAAATGGCGGCGGCGACAGGACCACGTTATGATTGGGAGCGCTATGGTTATATGCAAACGCCCAGTCCCCGTCAAGCCGATGTAATGATTATTACGGGCTTAGTGTCTAAAAAAATCTTGCCTGCTTTGTTGCGTACCTTTGCTCAAATGCCAGAGCCGAGCTATGTGTTGGCAATTGGTGCTTGTACCTACGATGGTGGACCTTACAATGAGTCGGTATCAGTCATTAAAAACATGACTGAAATTTTGCCTGCCGATGCCTTTGTTGCAGGTTGTCCGCCTAAGCCAGAAGCGATTATCACGGGCTTAGATATGATTAAAGAAAAGATGCGTAAAGGTGAGCCCAGTGC
>DYST01000007.1:8735-11326 GCA_020726325.1 Thiomicrospira cyclica
ATGAAAAACCTACAACAATTAATCAGTCAGTTCGATGTCTTATCGCTTGAACCTTATAAGCAAGTGTGGCTTAAAGTAAAACTCAAAACAGCAAGCGACTTATTATCATTAGCCTCTGCCTTAAAAAATGATGGCTTGGTTAGCCTCGTGACCGTATCGCCAACCGATTTCTCCGATGAAAACCGTATTGAACTGAATTATTTTTTTGAAGATTTACTCACCCTCCGTAATGTGTGGCTTAAAGTCGATGTGCCCCGTGAGTTAGAAACCTGTCAAATTGACTCCTTAACCCCCTTATTCCCAAGTGTGAACTGGCATGAACGCGAAGCTTTTTCGACTTTTGGGGTGCGTTTTATGGGGCATCCAAATTTGGATTATCTCTTTGTATCGGAAGACTTTTACGGCAAGTTTCCTTTTCGCAAAGGATTTGACTGGCAAGCGCATGAAGCCAATTTGATCGACAATATGAATTGCATTGTCGATGGGTTTGAGCGCGAGCAGGCTGCAAACGATCAGCGTATGGGTATCAAGGGTTCACATACCATGCTTAATTGGGGACCAACCCATCCTGCGAGTGGTCCGCTGCGTTTGCGGGTCGAGGTGAATGGTGAGCAGATTGTCAGCGTCAAGCCTGATGTTGGCTATGTTTGGCGCGGACTAGAGCATCTGGTCGAGGGTAAGGATTTTATTGGCGCATTGGTTGCCGTTGAGCGCATCTGTTTTATGGATAACACCAATGCCATGTTATGCTACGCGCAGGCAGTAGAAGAAATTGCAGGTAAGCCGATTACGCCTTTTGCAAGCATGATGCGTGTGTTGTTGGGCGAAATCGGGCGTGTGGTGTCGCATTTTATGGGTATTGGTGGCTTTTTTAACAGTATGGGACTCGTTACCCTGCAAATGTGGGCATTGGACGTGCGCGAGTATTTCTTGGATGTACTCGAAGATTACAGCGGTGCACGCATTGCCACCGCCTCGATAGAACCGGGTGGGGTGCGTTATCCGCTCAATCCTGAATTATTGCTCACGCTCGAAGCTGCGATTACTAAATATGCCGCCACACGCGATGAGTTTTATAGCATTTTTATCAACAATCCGACCATGCAAACCCGCGCTACTCAGGTGGGGATTGTCTCGCCAGAGACCGTTTGCAGCATGGCACTAACAGGTGTAGTGGCGCGTGCAACAGGAGTTAAAACCGATATTCGTCTAGATGAGCCCTACGCTGCTTACGATAAAATCGAGATGTCGTATATGTTGGCAGACAATGGCTCTGCCAGAAATCGCTTTGAAGTGCTATTCAAAGAAGTTGACCAGTCGATGTTCATCTTAAAACAAGCGATTGCTGATTTACGTCGTGGGATGGAAGCTGGGGAGTATCGCCCTGAAAAAGACCACTTGGTACGCATCCCAAAAAAACTACCCGATGGTGAAGCCATTAGTCGTGTCGAATGGTCGCGTGGTGAAATGTTGATGCACTTAGTAACCAAAAAAAATAGTGAAAGCCCCTATCGCTTAAAAATTAAAGCACCGAGCGTCAATCATACCTTAATGCTCGAAACACTGCTTAATGGACAAACCTTATCCGATATTCCTTTGGTGTTTGGCAG
Organism: Thiomicrospira cyclica; assembly: GCA_020726325.1. Lineage (GTDB taxonomy): Bacteria > Pseudomonadota > Gammaproteobacteria > Thiomicrospirales > Thiomicrospiraceae. The sequence continues at coordinate 10,346 of DYST01000007.1, forward strand.
TTTATATATCTGCCAAGGCGATTTAGATAGGTAACCGATGATGGAATTACTATTTAAGATCACGATTTTCCCCGGTTTGCTCTTTGTACTGCTATGGGCGTTGTTTGTGTTTTGGTTTTCGCGCAAGGTGCTTGCGTATCTTCATAAGCGCGTTGGACCACATTACAACGGTTATGCGGGCAGTATGCAGACAGTGTATGATTTTGCTAAGTTATTAGGCAAAGAAAGTATCATCCCTGCACATGTTAATCCCCATTTATTTGCTTTGATTCCGTTATTAGCACTCACCTTGACAATTTTGCCTGTGATGTTAATTCCTTGGTCGTCTGACTTGCTCGTACTCAATACTCAGTATGGCGTGTTGGCACTGGTGGTGTTGATTGGGATTGAGCCATTCTTGCTGTTTTTAACAGGCTTTGGTTCGAATAATAAGTATTCATTTTTGGGTGGTATTCGTATCCTGACGCAAATGATTTCAATGGAAACATCGTTCTTTATGGCGGCGTTGTCGCCTGCGTTATTGTTTGGTACGATGAATTTGTTAGAAATTACTCAGTCAGCCACTTGGTTAACGACGCTGATTTTATTACCAGGCGCGTTGCTATTCTTTATTTCTGCCTTGGGGATTTTGGCGCAACCCCCTTTTAATATTCCCGATGCCGAGCAAGAAATTGTTTACGGTTTTTATACCGAATACACGGGCACGAATTACTTGCTGCTCAAGTCAGCAGAATTAACCGAGTTTTTAATTATCTTTGCCGCGACCATTACCTTGTTTTTTGCGGGTTTCCGTGGTGGGTTTGTTGATGGTTTTGGAATTTTATTCTTAAAAATGTTAGTGTTGGCAGTCATCATGATTACAGTACGTGCCTCGACTCCACGTATTCGCCTCGACCAGATGCTAAGCTTTGCATGGACGTATCTTGTTCCCTTAAGCTTTTTGAATCTGGCGTGGGTGTTGGTTGCTAAACTTTACCTGTT
>DYST01000007.1:11426-36282 GCA_020726325.1 Thiomicrospira cyclica
ATGCTACTACAAATTATCAAAAAACTGTTCCGCGTGGTGCGAGCTTTTAGGCAACCGCGCTTAGCAACGCAGGATGTGCGTCATCATGCTATGCACTTGTCGCCCAATTATCGGGGACAGCATCATGTCGATTATGAAGTCTGTACAGGTTGTGATATTTGTGCCGATATTTGCCCTGTTCATGCCATTACCATGCTCAAACTACCCTTTAAGCGTCGTAATAGCGTACCCGAAATTAATCTCGCTACCTGTATTTATTGTGGCTTGTGTGAAGATGTCTGCCCAACCAAACCCGAAAAAGCGATTAAGCTCAGTGGTGGACGTTTTGATATTTTGACAGGCGGCTCTCATGCCGACCAGCAAAGCTTTTGGCAACGCGCCAATGTGCCACAAAGTTATATCGACAGTCGCTTGGCCGAAGAAGAGGCAGCACGCGTCAAAAAAGAGCTAGAAGCGAAGAAAAAAGAAGCCCTAGCCGCTGCGCAAAAAGCGGAAGAGGAAGCAGCCGTCGCTAAAGCAGCTCGTGAAGGAGGTACGGTATGAGTTTACTCATTTTAGTGGCAGTGTTAATCTTAGCGCTGGCATCGATAACGCTTGAAAAAACCGTACCTGCCATGATTTCATTTGCCATGATGATGTTTTTATTGGGATTGTACTATTTGCTGCTCGATGAAAAACTGCTGGGGTTATTGCAAATTTTTGTCTATACAGGTGGTATTGTGGTGCTGATGTTGTTTGGCATTACGGTTATTGGTGAAGAGTTTCCACCAGCCAAGGCGCGTGGGTGGGCGATTGTGGCAGCGGTATTAGTAGCTGCTGCGCTAACTTATTTGCTATTAGTTGTCTTATCTGTACCAAAGGTTGATACGACGGCAGTCACGCAACAAGCCAGTTACTTTAGCCAACACTATGCCGACCTAGTGCTGATTTTTGCCCTGATTGGCGCGAGTCTGCTCTATGGCAGTATGAAAATGCTTCGCTTTTTGCGCTGCAAAGCGAGTGATCATGTTTGAAATTCAACTGATTTTTGCCGTTGCTTTGTTTAGCATTGGCTTGTATGGTATCAGCTCAAAAAGTGATTTTTTGCGCATTTTCTTCGCGCTCGAAATGTTGCTTAATGCTGTTATTTTGATGTTGGCAGTGAGTGCGCAGCATCTGAATTTAGCGCAAAACTTGAGTCTTGCTTATATGGTCATTGTTTTAGCTACATTGGAAGCAGCGGCTGGGGTGCTTATTTTTATGATTGCGCATAAAGTCAGCAATAAGATTGAACCAGATGGGTTTAATGTTGATCGTATTAGTAGATAATATCAAGTAAACTAACCAAACTTAGTTTAAGTAGGAGAATATCATGCAAACCATCACGATGCACGAAGCAAAAACACACTTATCGCATTTAGTGATGCTGGCATCACAAGGCGAACCCTTCATTATTGCTAAGGCAGGAAAACCGTTGGTTAAAGTCGTGCCAATAGAAGCAAAAGATCTGACACAAAGCCAACGTTTAGGATTTATGTTAGGCGAATGCCAAGTACCAGATAATTTTGATACTATGTTACGTGATGAAATTCAAGCCTTATTCGAGGGGCAATAATGGCGCGTTTATTACTCGATTATTGTTAGCGCAGGCAACAACAGATGGCATGATGCTCATGTCTGCTGATACTCAACTTCATGCATATGCGCATCCTGTGATGGCAGTATAACCATGCCTTTCCTAAATTGGATTAACAAAAACCAAGCAGTTGAAACCAGTTTCTTAAAAGGACAAGGATTATGACGAATCAATCTTTACTCGAGTGGCTAAGACAGCATATGCCAGAGATGCAAACAGCATTTTCTATTAGAAGCTTGGCTGTGTTTGGCTCTGCGGCACGTGATGCCATGACAGAAAAAAGCGATATTGACCTATTGGTTGCCTTTGATGGTGTAGCAAGTTCAAAGCGTTATTTTGGTTTATTATTCTTTCTAGAAGATCACTTAAAGTGCCCCATAGACTTAGTAACCGAAAAAGGCTTACGTGCCGAAATTCGACCCTATATCGAGCAGGATATCATTTATGTCTGAGCGCGTTTGGCAATTGTATTTAGACGACATGATCGTGTTTTGTGAGCGCGTTCTCAGCTATACAGAAGGCTATGAGCAAACACAGTTTGAAAATACAGGCTTAACTTATGATGCAACAGTGCGAAATATTGAGTTAATTGGCGAAGCAGCCACTCATATTCCCGATAGCATTCGAGCGCGAGCACCTTACATTATGTGGCGTCAGGTCATTGCAGCGCGTAATCGGTTAATTCATGGTTACAGTGGTATTGATAACGATACACTTTGGTCAATGATTCAAGACGATGTTCCTGTTTTATTGGATGATTTACAACGATTCAAGCAATCATTTTGCATAACCATTCGCAGTTAGTGGTTTCAACATAATAGAAATGAACATGAATTTAAACTTACTCCCCTTCCTCGCCATCTTCCCTTTCATCGGAGCGGCATTGGCATTTGTACTCGGCAAACAACAGCGTGGCCTTGCTTTTTGGGTGGCTGAAATTGTCGGTTTGTCGCTGTTTTTAGCTTCTGTACTGCTGGCGATTCAGTACACGACACCCATCACGCTCGATTATACCTGGCTGACCTTTGGCACAACCGCTCTACCGTTTGGGTTGTATGTCGATGGCTTGTCGATTGTCATGCTATTAATTGCCACTGGCTTAGGGCTGTTAGATATCCATTTTGCCCATGATTATATGGCGGAAGATAAAGACCAAGCGCGTTATTACGCTAAGGTGTTATTTTTTATTGGCGGTATGATTCTGCTCGTCATGGCAAAAGACATGATCGGCGTGTTTGTCGGTTGGGAGTTTATGGGCTTAGCGAGTTATCTGCTCATTAGCTTCTGGCATCGTCAAAAAGCACCAGCAGACGCTGGTATGCAAGCCTTTTTATATACCCGTTTTGGCGATATTTTTATCTTTGCTGCCATTGGGTTATTGTTCTATTTTGTTGGTACGCTCGATTTATTACAAATCAACAACCTCGCTAAGGTGGGGGTGATTGACCATCAGGTGGCGTTAGTGATTGCGGTGTTTATTTTTATTGGCGCGATTGGCAAATCAGGACAATTCCCCCTATTTCCGTGGTTGATGAATGCGATGGAAGGACCTACTACGGTGTCGGCACTGATTCATGGTGCGACCATGGTCAATGCGGGGATTTATATCGTTGCGCGTTTGTTCGACTTTTACCTCTCGACTGAAGCCTTGTTGGTTGTTGCCAGTGTCGGTGCGCTGAGTGCTTTTATCGGTGCGACCAGTGCCTTAGTGCAAACCGAGATGAAAAAGGTACTGGCTTATTCGACTATGTCACATTTGGCATTGGCATTTGTCGGGCTGGGGGTGGGGTCTTTGGCTGCTGGCATGATGCACTTGGTGAATCATGCGGTGTTTAAGGCGTTATTATTTTTATCAGTCGGTGGTGTCATTTTAGCCGCTCATCATCAAAAGGATGTGTGGCAATTGGGTGGTTTGCGCACTAAGTTGCCACTGTTAGCTGCCTTAATGGCGATTGGTGGACTGTCGTTGTCAGGTATTGCGCCCTTTAGTGGCTTCTTTTCAAAAGATGCAGTCCTAACTGCCGCACTGCTCAATCCCGAAACACAGGGCTTGATTGCAACGCTTGCAACCCTTGCCGCTTTACTATCGATTGCCTATTTTGGACGCTTATGGTTGCTGATGTTCCAAGGCGAACCCAGAAATGCGACGCTGCATGAGCAAATACACGCGCCATCCTTATTCTGGATTGCCTTGCCCTTGGCAATAATGGCGTTAATTACGCTTGGTTTGAGTTTTTATCAAGCTGAGATTGCACAATTCATTACAGGCAAAGCAGAAGTTTCTGCTCATGTCGATGGACTGCTGACAGGGTTAATGATTGGCTTGTCGTTACTGGCACTGATTGTGTTCGGATTCTATGCAAAAGACCTAACGCTCGTTAAAAAAATGGCACAGCATCCATTTTTACGCATGATTCATCAATTACTGTTTCATGGTTATTATGTCGAAGCCATGATTGGCTGGTTCAGCAAACAGGTGATTGTCGAAGGGTTTGCAAAAGCAATGGCATGGACAGATAAACATATCGTCGATGCCGTGATTAATGGTTTTTTGCCGACAACACAAGCGATTTTCAAACGCTTGCAGACAACACAAACAGGCTTAATTGGGGATTATATGGGCATGATGGTGACAGGGCTTGCCGTGCTGATGCTGGTCGCAATGATGGTGGGTGTCTGATATGGGTTATTTAGGTATGATTCTTGCCCCAATTTTCTTGGCGGTATTTGTTTATGCACTTTTTGGGCATCGTCCTGCCTTAGTGCGTGGCATTGCCTTAGCGACTTTTGTGCTTCAGTTTGTGTTCAGTGCGCATCTGTTTTCACAATTACCAGATACAGGATTTGTATTGCTCGGTAGTTTTTTAGCAGTCGATGCCTTTCATTTCGCCTTAACCTTACAAGTCGATAGCCTAAGCGTGGTGATGTTGCTGCTCAGTAGTCTGTTACTCTTCTTGGTGACCTTGTCGAGTTGGACGATTGAAAAACCTGCCGCCTATTTTTCGCTACTGATTTTGTTTTCGGGCGCGATTATGGGCGTGTTTATGACCAGCAATATGCTGTGGTTTTTCATGTTTTGGGAACTGACACTGTTGCCCATGTTCTTTTTGGTTGGTATTTGGGGCGGAGAGCGACGCATTTACGCCGCCATTAAGTTTTTCCTTTATACCCATGCTGCCTCGGTGCTGATGCTGCTCGCCTTTTTCTTGGTTTATACTCAGACAGGATTTTTTGACTTTACGCTGGTTAAAGAAGCAGCAATTGCCACCCCAGCCTTAGTATGGTGGTTATTGTTTATCGGCTTTGCCATTAAATTACCCGTATTTCCCTTTCATACCTGGTTACCCGATGCGCACGTCGAAGCACCAGCACCCGTTTCGGTGCTCTTGGCTGGTGTGCTGCTCAAAATGGGGGCTTACGGTTTGATTCGGTTTGGTATTGAGATGATGCCAGAAACCTCGCGTGAATTTGCCCTGTATATGTTGGCATTTGGGTTATTAACGGCTTTCTTTGCGGGCTTGTTGGCGATTTATCAAACACATATCAAAAAAATGGTTGCTTACAGCTCCATCTCGCATATGGGCTTGGTATTGATTGCCATTTCGACCGTCAGTTATGAAGGACTAAGCGCGGCATTGTTCGAGATGCTCGGACATGCTGCCATTATCTCGCCTTTGTTTTTGATTGCTGGCATGATCTATCAGCAGACAGGCAGTTATCAGATGCGTGATATGGGCGGCATGATGCAGCAAGCACCTTATCTGTCGGCGATTTTTGTCTTAGCAGGCATGGCAGCCTTGGGCATGCCTGCGACGATGGGATTTATTGGTGAAGTCACGATTTACTTGAGCAGTATCAAAATTTATGGTGCAGGCATTGCGGTTATGGCAATACTATCGTTAATCAGTGCGGGCTATTTAATCTGGACTTTTAGACGGGTGATTTATGGTGAATGTTCGCCCTTAATGGCAAGCAGTGCTTTTAAGATCAACCCAATTGAGTTTTCTGCCTTGCTTGTTTTTGCAGTGTTAATTGTGCTCTTTGGTATCTATCCGCAACCAATTTTCGATGTCGCTAATCAGAGCTTTTTTATGCTAGGAGGTCATTAATGAGTCCTTTTGCACTCCTGTTTGGTGGCGCATTGTTATCGCCCTTAATTCAAGGTGGCTATTGGCTGAAAGGCTTGACGCTATTGTTACTAACCATTGCAGGCTATAATATATGGTTAGGCGAAGGCGTGGGTTTAGCCTTTTTTGCCCAAACCGATGCGATCCGCTTTTTTGAAGGCATTCTTGTCTTGGTTGCCGCCGCCTTGGTGTTACACCTCGACGACACCGAGTCGGGTAGGTTAACGCAACTGCTGTTTATTGTCGCTGGCAGTATGGCATTGCTCGAAAGCACGACCTTACTCAGCTTTGTGATTAGTTTTGAAGCCTTGAGCATCATTTCTTTTGTGCTGGTCAGTAATATCAACAGCGAAAAGCAAGCCGAAGGGGCGATTAAACTCTTCTTTGCAGGCGCGACATCGACTGGGATTGTGTTGTTAGGTTTAGCCTTATTTACCCTATCGGGACAGAGTGTCGATACACCGCTTGCAGCAACACAGGATAGTTTTGTACTCGTCTCGCTATTCATTGTCTTGATTGGCATTTTTTACAAACTGACTATTTTCCCCATGCACGCATGGGCAGCCGATAGCTACGCGCAAGTGAACCATGTCGATGCCGCCATTTTATCGGCTGTTATGAAAACTGTGGTTGCCTTGGCAACATTTCAGCTATTCAGCCCATTACTCACAAGCCTTAATCAGAATATGATTATCGGCTTGGCGATCTTAGCGGTTGTAACCATGACGCTGGGCAATCTATTGGCTCTATATCAGAAAAATATTGCCAAAATGCTTGCCTACTCATCCATTGCACATGCAGGCTATATGCTGATTCCTTTTGCAGCCATTGCCAGCCACGATGCCCCGACAGCCATCCTTTATCTCGCCATTGCCTACCTGTTTATGCAAACAGCGGTGTTCTTAATTTTAGACCGACTGCATAAAGACCAAGGCATTGCCAGTGTTGAAGACCTCAAAGGCTTAGCGCGGAAAAATCCCTTGTATGCCTTGCTGTTTAGTGTGCAATTATTTTCATTGGCAGGGATTCCCTTATTGGCGGGATTTTTGGCTAAGGCGGTGGCGTTTTATGCAGGGGTCGATGCGGGCTTGTGGCCGTTGGTGCTGATTGCCCTGCTCAATTCTGCCTTGTCGGTAGCCTACTATGCGTGGCTTGTTAAGCAGATGTATTTCGATGAAGCATACAATCCTCAGCCCATTATCAACAAAGCAGGCTTTGTCTGGAGCGAGTTGATCTTATTAGCAGGTACGCTGTATTTTGGGGTGGTGGCGGTAGATGTGTTTCGGGTAGCGAGTTAAACCGCTACCTTTGCCGAAATATGTGGATGTGCTTGATAGTCTTCGATCATAAAATCATCAAAGGTGTAATCAAAAATGCTATCGGGCTTACGCAAAATTGTTAACTTTGGTAAGGGATAAGGTTCACGCTCACGTTGCAGTTTTGCTTGTGCAAGGGTATTGCGATATAGGTGTACGTCACCACCTGTCCAAACAAAATCGCCAACCTCTAAATCGCATTGTTGCGCAATCAAATGTGTTAACAGTGCATAGCTCGCGATATTGAATGGCACACCTAAGAACACATCGGCACTGCGCTGATAAAGCTGACAACTGAGCTTGCCATCCATCACCTGAAACTGGAACAAAGCGTGGCAAGCGGCCAATGCCATCCGACCTTGTTGCACATTCGCTTGTGGTGACATGCTTTCGTCGGGCAAGTCAGCAGGATTCCAAGCAGAGACAATCAGGCGGCGGCTGTTTGGACGTGTTTTAATCTGTTCAATCACTTGCGCGATTTGATTAATTTCTCGTCCATCGGGTGTTGCCCATTTTGTCCATTGCTTGCCATACAGAGGGCCTAATTCCCCCTCTTCGGTTGCCCATTCATCCCAAATGCGTACCCCATGTTCTTTGAGGTAGGCAAGGTTGGTATCACCGCGTAAAAACCATAGTAATTCAACCGCGATAGACTTCCAATGTAGCTTTTTGGTGGTGAGTAGGGGAAAGCCTTCTTGTAACTTAAAACGCATCTGGTGACCAAAAACACCGACAGTGCCTGTCCCTGTACGGTCATCTTTAGCAGCACCTTGCGCTAAAATCAGCTCTAATAAATCAAGATATTGATGCACGAGACCTACCCCACACAAACATTAAGAATAGACCGCCAGCAATCATTGGCAAACATAAAATCTGTCCCATTGTGAGCCAATCCCATGCCAAATAACCCAGTTGTACATCGGGCATACGCCAAAACTCAACGATAAAGCGGAAACTGCCATAACCGAGTAAGAATAGTCCAGAAACAGCACCCAAAGGACGTTCCTTACGTGAGTACCACCACAAAATAAGCCCTAAAACCAAGCCTTCTAAGGTTGCCTCTAATAGTTGTGTTGGATATTTAGCGACCAATCCTTGCACACTGGGGTCGTAAACCAACATTGCCCAAGGGCTATCTTCAGGCGCGACCTTTCCCCACAACTCGCTATTAATATAGTTGCCAATACGCCCTGAAAAAAGTCCGATAGGGACAAAAGGCGCGATAAAATCGGTGATTTCGAGTAAGCCTTTATTAACCTTGCGACCATATAACCAGACAGCAGCGATGACACCAATTAAGCCACCGTGAAACGACATACCACCTTGCCATACTTTGAGCATATCGAACGGATAAGCGAGGTAATGACTAAAGTCATAAAAGAGAATATAGCCGATACGTCCACCTAAAATGACACCTAAGGCAATATAAAACAGCATATCTCCCACTTGTTCTGCTTGCCAATTGCGCCATGTTTCTTTGGCACGCGTAATGCCATAGTACCAGCCGCCTAAAAAACCAACGAGGTACATTAACCCATACCAGCGCACTTGCAGTACGCCCAAATCTAAAGCAATGGGGCTAATACTCTGATAAGTCATCATGATTGTGTTTTATTCCTTTATCATTTTTTTATCATGCAACACGTCAGCAAGACGGACAAAGTCGGCAACCGATAACACCTCTGCGCGAACGCTAGGGTTAATGCCACAGCTTTCAATCTCTTCGCCACAAAGCGTTCCTTTGAGATTGTTGCGCAAGGTTTTGCGACGCATGGCAAACGACTGTTTGACCATGCTAGCAAAGTCAAGTTCATCTTTAGCAGTAAAGGGTAGGGTGCGATAGGGTACAAGACGCACGACGGCAGAATCAACCTTAGGTGGCGGATCAAATGCTTCTGGACCAATATGAAAGAGGTCTTCAATTGCGCAATAATATTGCGTCATGACACTCAATCGACCATAATGTTCGCCATCGGGTGGACTGGCAAGACGCTCAACCACTTCTTTTTGTAACATAAAATGCATGTCAGTAATACGGTGACGACTTTCGAGCAACTGGAAAATGAGCGGTGTCGAAATATTGTAGGGTAAGTTGCCGACCACGCGTAGCTGTTCGCTAGTGCTGATACTTGCGCCATAATTAACGGTCAGAGCATCTTGATGGATGATCTTAAAATGAGGACGATCGCTAAAGCGTTTATTGAGTGTTGGAATCAGATCGTTGTCGATTTCAACCACGGTAAAACTGCCAACTTCGTCAATGAGGCGCGTTGTGAGCGCACCTTCACCTGGACCGATTTCGAGCATGATGTCTGACTTTTGTGGCGCAATAGCGGCAGTCATGGCATCGAGTACGCTTTGATCGTGCAGAAAGTGTTGACCAAAGCGTTTTTTATGCCTATGACTCATTGAATAAAACCTATTGCACGTCTGTTTAACTGTGTTGCGCGGTACTCAAACGCGTCACCTATTACATATAGGCTCCTTGTTTTGCGTTCCGTGCTGCCTTGTTCTCCTAGCCGCTCATATACGGTTTTAGATGTCATACGGTTTTTCTTCTCTGTTTAACCATGTCAATGGCGGTGTTAATCGCTGCAATAAAACTGCCGACCTCAGCTTTACCTGTGCCAGCCAAGTCTAAGGCTGTACCATGATCGACACTGGTACGAATAAAGGGTAGACCAAGCGTAATATTAACCGCATGACCAAAACCAAGGTGCTTTAATACAGGCAGCCCTTGATCATGAAACATACTCAATACCGCATCAGCTTGTGCTAAATAAGGTGGCGTAAACAGAGTGTCGGCAGGTAAGGGATTAGATACAATCCAGCCCTTGCTTTGCGTACGTTTACAGACGGGTTCGATAATATCACTTTCTTCATGCCCTAAGTGACCACCTTCACCAGCATGGGGGTTAAGTCCAGCAACCAAAATACGTGGATGTTCAATACCAAAGTCAGTAATTAAGCTGTGATGTAAAATGCTTAAGGTGGTGCTCAGGCTGTCTTGTGTAATTGCAGCACTGACATCTTTAAGCGGCAAGTGTGTTGTTGCTAAAGCGACGCGCAATTCAGGACAGGCGAGCATCATAACCACAGGTAAATTACCAGCTTTTTCACTTAACCATTCGGTATGTCCTGTGAATGGAATACCAGCATCGTTAATAACGCCTTTATGAACAGGTCCTGTTACTAAGGCTGAAAAATAACCACCATAAAGCCCATCAACAGCCGCTTCTAAGGTCGATAAAACATATGAAGCATTAGCAACATCAAGTTTTCCAGGACGGCAAACATAATTGAGCGACACTGGCAGAACAAAAACTTGCCCCGCACGGCTGCTTTGTGCAGGCATACTATTGGGCGAAAATAAGTTAATGGACAGGGGTAGTCCCAATTGTTCAGCACGTTCTTGCAATAAATCAGGGTCTGCAATGATGACAAGCTGCACATCCCAGTCTCGTTGACTGAGCATAACCGCAAGATCGATACCAATACCTGCAGGCTCACCCGCAGTAATGGCAAGACGAAGCGTCGGTTTAATCACGAGCATATTCCGTCGCAATAATTTTAACAAAGGCTTCATCACGCACACGACGCAGCCACTGTTCATACAAGTTATTGCCTTTTTGTGTGCGTAAAATACGTAGTGCTTGTTGTTCTAAATCAGCTGGAATACTACTTTCTCCCTTTTCTTTTGCGAGCAATTTAACAATATGAAAGCCCAATGAGCTTTGTATCGGTTCGCTAATTTCTTGTGCTGTCAGATTGGTAACTGTATTTTCTAGAAAAGTGGGTAGTTCGCTGGCTTCTAGCCACCCTAAGTTACCACCATCCAAAGCTTTAGAATCAGCAGAGTAACGAATGGCAGCTTGTGCAAAATCGCTACCTGTCCTTAGGTTTTGCCAGATACCATTCGCCTTTTCGCGTACCGCAGCAATTTGTGCCGGGGTTGGTGAGTCGGGTAAAGCAATCAGCAAATGCTGTACCTGATAACGAGTGTTATCTGCTTTGACACCGAGCTTTCGATTAACAAAGTTTTTGACTTCTTCTTTGCTGACACGAATGCGGGCGACAACCTCTTGATTACGCAGTTCTTCGAGCAGCATTTCATTGCGCATCGAGTCACGCAGTTTAACAAAACTGCCAAGTTCTTGTTTTTCCATGCGCTCACGCAGACCAACAAGATCAAGCTTGTTTTGCTCGGCAACGAGACTTAAGCGTTCATTGACTTCTTCGTCTCGAATACGCACACCAATTTGATTAGCTAAATCTTCTTGTGCTTGTTTAAGTATGAGGTGTTCGAGAACCTGTTTATAAAGTTCGTCAAGTGGTGGTAGGTTAACGCTTTTAATGGATAACTGACGAACGATATCACGTGTTTCATTCATTAATTCAGATTCTGTAATAACCGTTTTGTTAACGATAGCAATACTGCGATCTAAAATTTGTGCCTGTACACTAAGTGCGCTTAAAACGCCTGCCAATAAAACTAGGAAACGGAAGTGAAACATGCTACAAAGCCTCATTCGAAATAGAGTCGAGAATCAACCTTGTCTCCAGCCGTACTGCCGAAGGTGGTGAGCCCCTTAAATATAAATGCCAATCTAATAATATCATCTTGAATGTTGTTAATGTAGAGATTATGTTCCCAAATTAATTGGCTTGCCCAACAACAACTGTCGTATTGTACGGCATTTACAGAGCCACGCAACTGATTAGCCGTGTTGTTGTAGTTAATAAAGTGCATACTGCTCAGTGTGCCAGAGTAACGAACCTTACCGCCAAGGGTTAATTGTTCATCTTCTAAGGGGCTGCCTTTTGCACGCAAACGATGGCGAACAATGAAACGATTTTCATGATCGCCGATATATTGTATGCTGGTATCTTCTTGCACAACTGTTTTTGTTTCACGGTCGAGTTGTTGTGTTAATGATAGTCGCCAAGGTGCTTGAATGACTGCGGCTGTGGCAATTAAATCAGAGAAATCTCCCATTTGTTCTGTTGTACCTGGAAGTTGTACGGTACGCGATTGAAAATAGCTAATTTGTCCCAAACCAAATTCAAAAAACTCACGTCCATCATCATGTAATAAACGACTAAATAAACCCGTTGTGATTTGGTTGGCATCACCAATACGGTCGAGACCAGTAAAGCGATTGTCAGCAAAAAGTTGTAAATAATCGAAGTTACGTAACATGGTATCGAAAACAGGGACTTGACTTTGGTCGGTTTTAGGAACGAATAAATACTTTAATCGTGGTTCTATGGTATGAATTAATCCTGAGCCAAATAGACTAAATGGCTTTTCAAAGGTGAGTCCTGCATCTACACTGGCAAGCGGTAATACACGACTGAGGTTGTTTTGAGTATTATCAATGAGGTCGTATTGCGTCATGAGTAGCTGTGTTTTGCCACGCAAGAAGCCGTAAGGTCGCCAGATGTCAAAGCCAGCCGTAGGTGCAAGGTGGATGCGATTACCAACAGGCGCGATTTGTTGCGCTTGTGGCATGGCAAAATGCGTTGCCTCAGCAAAAAAAGAGCGATAAAAAGGACTACTGCTCGCAGCTTGTTGCCAGTTGTAGCTGATGCGCGGTAAGGCACTGTAGTAAGGTTGACCATAGAGTAACTGTTTAAAGTCGAGCAATTGCATCGATAAGGATTCGTTAGACCAATTTTTAGTTAAGTTTGCTGTGCGTGGCAAATAAATCATATTGCGCTGATAATAGTCGGTCAGCTGAATTTCACGATAAAAGGCGGGATCAGAAACATCATGCCAGTTCCAATTTAATTGCCATTTTGCTGGTAGTTGTTGATTTGCTTGCCACCAAATGCGGTAGCGATCGCTATTACTGGTTTCGTCACGCAAAAAGCTGGTGGTAAGCTCACCGCGTTGTTTGGGATACCAATAACGAAATTCGTTGTCAAAAACCTGTCCTCTATCTGCCATTTGTACCAGTGTCAGCGTGTCATCTAAGTTGGGTGCTATGTTGAAGTAATAAGGAATTTTAACGACTGATTTAACGGTATTCGTAGTCGAGTTTTCATTATAGTAGCTGGCAATGGTTGGCATGAGTAAGCCAGACGCTCGATCAGCTGTGCTAAATTTAAACCAAGGCATATAAAATACGGGTACATCGCGTAGCTTGAGCAGGACATTGTGTCCTGTGGCTGTTTTTTCAACATCATCTACTTTTAAATCATCTAAGCTGAGCCACCAGTCTTCTTTGCCGATTGGACAACCTGTATAAGTGAGGTTTTTTAATTCGAGTGCTTCTTTGTCATGCTCAACAACGGCGCGTTCCGCGCTGCCCCATGCATTATTTTGACGGAGTTGATAACTTAGCGTTGTCAGTTGTGTACGCTCTTCTTTGGCATCATGTTCTGCTGTTTCTGCCGTCGATAAGTATTCTGGGTCTTGTAGTTTGACGTTGCCGAATGCGTAGGCTTTTTGCGTGTCTTGATGATAACGAATCAAATCAGCAGTGATATTTTTTTCATCTTGAATGACGCTGGCGTTCCCTGTCAGGGTAAAGAGACGCTCGTTTGGATGTTGCAGACTTTGAGCTTCAAACTGCTTTTGACCTTTTTCTGTTTCCCAGCGTGCAGGTTCAAAAAGTTTAGGGTAAGTACAGAGCAAATTTTGATTAGCATCACTCATTTCTGCCCAAGAAGCAGACAAATAGCTTAAAAAAAAGCCAGTAATAACGATATGAGCGAGAAAACGAAACATGAAAAAGTTGTCAATAGGATATTAAAAAGGGTATTTTAGCAGTCTAATGAGTTTTTAAGGGTGTTTTATGCAAGATGTGCGTGCAGAATCTTTAACGCGATGGGTTTTAGCACAACCGAGTTGGTGCGATGGTGTGCTAACGCCATTAACAGGGGATGCGAGTTTTCGCCGTTATTTTCGTTGGCGAGGTGAGGAACGCAGTGCCATGGCAATGGACGCGCCAGCACCACAGGAAGATGTTCGTCCCTTTTTAGCGGTGCGTGATGCCTTAGCCAGTTTAGGGGTGGCTGTGCCTGCGTGTTATGCACAGGATGTGGCACAGGGGTTTTTATTGCTCGAAGACTTTGGTGATGTCACCCTAGCGCAAGCCATCACGCAAACGACTGATTCGGGTATTGATGCTTTGTACCGTCAGGCGTTAAGCCAACTAGCCTACTGGCAAACGCACGACAATTGCGCCACACAATCGGCAACACTACCCGCTTACGATGCGCCATTGTTGGTGCGCGAAATGCAACTTTTACCCGACTGGTTATTAAAAGAACATCTAAACAGCCCCCTGTCGGCATTTGAACAAAGCGATTGGCAGAATTGGTTGCGCTTGTTAACTGGGGCAGCGCTCAGTCAACCGCAAACCTTCGTGCATCGTGATTATCACAGTCGTAATTTAATGGTAACGCCACAAGGCGGGCTAGGGGTTCTTGATTTTCAGGATGCCGTGCGTGGTGCACTAACATATGATGCAGTATCTTTGTTGCGCGATGCTTACGTCAGGTTTGAGCCTGAACAAATAACAGAATGGCTGCGCTTTTACTTTTTGCTGTTAGTCGAAAAAGACTTATTAGCAAAAGATGAATGGGCGGGTTTTGTGCGTGCTTTTGATTGGATGGGGGTACAACGTCATATCAAAGTGCTGGGTATTTTTGCTCGTCTGTATTGTCGCGATGGTAAAGATCGTTATTTAGCCGATTTACCTAGAGTGTTGGATTATACTGTAACGGTTTCGGGCAAGTATGCCGAGCTAAAAGGATTGGCTAGCTGGTTAGAAAAACGGGTGATGGGGAAGGTTTAGGGCTTTATTCGCTTAGAACTTTCCTAGGTTGCTGACCTAAAAAATGCTATGATATTTTTACAAATAGGAGTACAGCATGAGTACAATTACATTTGATACATTGCAATACGTTGACACACTGACCAGTGCAGGCGTTCCAGAAGCGCAAGCTAAGGCAATGGCTAAGGCACAAGCACAGGCAATTGACTCAGCAACAGACATTCGCCTCGCAACTAAAGGCGACATTCAAGACTTAAAAAATGAAATGCTTGTCATGAAATGGATGTTGGCAACATCTCTTGCAGGCACTGGTGCGATTGTTATGAAACTGTTTTTTATGCACTAAATACGAGAAGCGTTTTGATTTCTGTTCGTTAATATGCCCGACACTAATATTTGCATCTCCATCATTAAAAATAATCCATAGTGTGATATGACCCTCTACGAACACCTCAAACAAGCCCGCAGCGAAGAAGACGTTAAAGACGCTTACATCAAAGCACTAGGGCTTAAAGGCTTTACCAAAGGCTTAATCGACATTCAGACCAATGAGATTTGGTTTGAGGCGAAAGACACAGGCAAACACAGCAGCTATGCTATGTTTACTCAGCTGTTGCATTATGTGCAAGTGGCACTCAATGCTGGCGAAGCTGTACCGCCTTTTTTAGCCGTCATCGATACCGAAAAAGCGGCACTTATGAAAACTGCCGATGTCATTCCCTTTTTAGAAAAGAAAACCATCAAATGGGGCAAGTCGGCGAGCCAATACACGCCAGAAGCCTTAGAAGCTGTGTCGGCTTTTATTGGCACTTATTTTGTTTCGTTTAAGCTCAGTACGCACGAAGAAGAGTTCATTGCCACCGTCAAGCTCGCCATTAAATCGGGCGATATTATCCGCACCCAAATTACCCCAGACAACCTCAAGCAAGTATTCGATAAATGGGTCAGCATGATTGGCTTTGAGATGACTGGCGTGAAAGAAGAAGACTACGCGCTGCTGTTTTTTGCCGACATTATGAACGATGGCACGGTATCGACGCATAAAGACATGCCTGCTAAATTATTACTAATGGATGGCACGCCTGTTTTTATGTTGGCCGGCACGTTGTACGAATTGGGCAATAAAGAAGGCTATCGTCGCTTTTGGGCGATTTATCACCGTCCACCTAAGGCAGAATATCGCAACTATTTATTAGAACGTCGTGATAGTTTAATTCCACTCGATGAAAGGCAATTTAAGGGTGCGTATTACACACCACTTATTATTGTAGATAGAGCATACGATAAATTGGCACAAACTTTGGGTCGAAATTGGCAGCAAAACTATATTATTTGGGATATGTGTTGCGGTGTCGGCAACTTAGAAGTGAAGCACTCTAACCATCGTAATATTTACATGAGCACGCTCGATGCAGCCGATATCGATGTCATGAAAGCCACTAAAACCTGTGTCGCAGCGACGCGCTTTCAGTACGATTATTTGAATGACGATATTAACGATGATGGTAACATTGACTATACCCTTACTAATAAAATCCCTAAAGGCTTGCGAGATGCTATAGCAGAAGGTAAAAAGATACTTTTGCTCTTTAATCCGCCATATGCTGAGGTAGGAAATTCATTAGGCAAGCAGTCAAAAACAAATGTAGCAATGACAAAAACAGCACTAATGATGAAGAATCATGGTTATGCCAGTCGAGAGTTGTTTACTCAATGCCTAGTACGTATTTCTAAAGAAATACCGACTGCTACCATTGCAATGTTTAGCACGCTTAAATATGTTAATGCGCCTAATTTTGAAAAATTTAGAGCCTATTGGAGCGCAAAATATCTAGATGGTTTTGTCGTGCATAGTAAAGCTTTCGACGGCTTAAAAGGTAACTTTCCTATTGGTTTTATGGTGTGGAAAACCGATCATTTGCGTAAGCAGAAGTTGGTAATTGATCGTATTACTGCTGAGGTACTAAATAAAGAGGCACAGCCTGTTGGTGAAAAAAGTTTTTATAACGTGCCAAACGAACAGTTTTTGAGTGATTGGCTGCCAAGAAGTAAAAAAAATAATCGAGATGTTATACCGCTCATTAATGCTGTTACCGCAGTAAAAAAGGTGTTGCATGTTAGAAACACAAAATGGGCAGATGGTGCTATTGCTCACTTTTTTTGTAATGGAAATGACTTTCAGAACTCTGGAACAATGACAGCATTATTTTCATCGGCTCACTCTATTGGGCACGCTGGTGGCTATTACATTACTAAAGAAAACCTCTGGCAAGCCGCGATCGTTTTTTCTGTTCGCTTGTTGATTCCACACACATGGCAAAACCATAATGACCAGTTTTTGCAGCCAACGGGCGAGTTATCCGATGAATTCAAAAATAATTGTCTTATCTGGATGTTGTTTCATGGTAAAAACCTAACCGCCAGTGCCAATGACCTTGAATGGAATGGTCAAAAGTGGTCTATCGTAAATCATTTTATTCCTTTCACCGAAGAAGAGGTGAATGCGCCAGATCGGTTTGAGTCTGATTTTATGGTGCAAACCTTAAAAAACAAAAAACAAAGCTCAGAGGCTAAGGCGATACTAAAAGAGGGAAAAAAACTCTGGCAAGCCTACTTTTTACACACTGACAACCACACCATGCGCGACGAATACAAGCTCAACCGCCCCGATGTTGGCTGGTATCAAATCCGCAACGCACTCAAAAAACGTAACGAAAGTGGCGATTACGCACCCGTCAGTTTCGATGCCTTCGAGCAAGCCTACAAAGCCTTAACCGAAAAGCTTCGCCCAATGGTGTATGAGCTTGGGTTTTTGAAGAATTAGTTAGGATAACCACATGAAAATTAAACAACTATACATTCAAGACTACAAAGCATTCAAAGGCTTTGAGCTTAACCTAACCGATGAAACAGGCGAAGCCTTACCATTAGTGGTCATTGCAGGTATCAATGGCAGTGGCAAAACGACATTGCTAGAGTTTATTAAAGCAGAGTATGCTTCTAATGCTATTATTTATTTAGATGTTTCTCGACCCAATACAACCAATATTGAGCAATCAATACAAAACTATATTGATGATATTGTATACAATAAAGGAGAGTCAGCACGTAACGCATACGAATCGTTAAGGGAAAAATTGTCCTCTCTTTTTGAATCCTTTGAGTTGACCATTGCATTCAAAACACTCAATAAAGACAAAAAAGTTTTTTTTACCAACAAACGTGGTGAAGAAATAGAACTGTCTCAATTATCAACAGGCGAGCAAGCCTTATTATCGAAGTTGTTCTATTTTTATTTAGCGGACATTAGAGACAGTCTGATTTTAATCGATGAACCAGAGCTATCTTTGCACCCGAAATGGCAGAGTCATGTTGTGGCACTCTATCAACAACTTGCCCAAGAAAAAAACAATCAGATTATTTTAGCGACGCATTCACCCCAAGTTATTGCCTCCACACCCGCAGAAAGCTTGTTTATGTTAATGTGGGAAGAAGATAAAATTGTCGCTAAAAATGCCAATGCTTACGGTATGACTGTTAACGATGTCTTGCTCAAAGTCATGCAAGTTGACAGTTTGCGTGACCCAAAAATTCAAGCCGAGTACAACAGGATTAAACAACAACTGCTCGACGGCTGTTATCGTCAGTCTAGTTGCTTTAATGATGACTTTAAAGCGTTAGAAGCATTATTAGAAAATGACCCGTTAGAAATCGGTATTTTACGTGCCGAAAAGCTGCGTCAGGATAAAAACCATGCGGCATTTTGATAAGTCACAAGTGCCTGATTTTTTTACCCAAGCCGTCAAGCAGGTTAAGCAACCCCAACAGCATAGTGCTTGGGATGATTCTGCAATTCAGGCAGTCAAGCATCAATTAAGAGTGTGGATGTTATCGGCGGAGCAACAAGCGAATATGTGCGCTTATTGTGAAACAAAAGTTTCAGTAAAAAACTCCCATATCGATCATTTTAGAACACGCAATCACTTACCCGAAGAGACCTTATCTTTTAATAACTTATGGGTTTCATGCAATGCAGATCATCATTGTGCAAAACACAAAGATAGAGCAGGCTTGACACGTCAAGCGTTAATTGAATTGCCACGTTTATCGGATATAGACAGCCAACAAATCGAATTTGCCTGTACAGGAGAGGTTTTTTCGGACAATCAGCTGATTTACAATTTGATTCATAATGTACTCAATTTGAATGCTCCTTCATTGGTAGAAGAGCGAAAAAATTTATTAAAGCAGTTAAAAAACTATCAAGATTTTACATTAGATGAGGTTTTTGCCTGCTTTGGTTACCATTTGAGTGCGATATCGCAGTGCTTTGAACAGGATAAACTTCATGCTAACACGTAATGCCAGATGGTGTATGAGCTTGGGTTTTTGAAGTCGTGAAAGCCATGATTCTAGCCGCTGGGCGTGGGGAGCGTATGCGACCCTTAACCGATACAACGCCTAAACCTTTGTTAGTGGTTGGTGGTAAGCCGCTGATTGTTTGGCATATCGAGGCCTTGGCTCGTGCGGGTATCAGCGAGATTGTCATTAATCACGCATGGCTAGGCGAGCAGATTCCTGCTGCCTTAGGTCATGGTCATCGATGGGGGGTACAAATTCATTACTCGGCGGAAGGCGATTTGGGACTAGAAACAGGTGGCGGTGTTTTTAATGCCTTGCCATTGTTGGGTGATGCCCCTTTTTTGGTGGTCAATGGGGATGTGTTTACACAGCTTGACTTTGCCCCTTTGATCCAACGCGGCTTAACGGACAGTGAACTCGCCTATCTGGTGTTAGTCGATAACCCCGAACATCACCCCCAAGGCGATTTTATGTTAACAGAGCAAGGGTTGGTGATCGATCAGCCGAACCTGACCTACTCAGGGATTTCGTTGTTATCGCCTCGCTTGTTTGTTGGCTGTGTCGCTGGTAAGTTTGGGCTCGCGCCTTTGCTACGCAGGGCGATGGCAGATCATTGCGTGAGCGGATACAAAGCACAAGATTTGTGGGTAGATGTCGGCACACCTGAGCGGTTACAATATCTCGAAACTTACTTAGCAAGGAGCGCATCATGTTAGCGATTCAAATTGACGACCCTGAGTTAGAAGAATTTTATCGTGAAGAGTACGAAGAATATAAGGGAGATACTCCTTCTTTAGCGCAGCAGTTTATGGCGTTTTTACGTGAGCAGCGTATTAAACGTGATGTTAAACAATCGATGGAAGAGATTGAACGTGGTGAGTTTTTGACAGCAGACGAGGTTTTTGATCAGATACTGAGTCGTTATGCCAGCAATTAAGCAAGTTGTTTTTTCACCTAAAGCTGCTAAACGAGTGAATAATGTGGCGGATTATTTGTATCGACAAACACAATCTAAAGCATTTGTTGTGGACTATATGCAGAAGCTAACCAATTATTTTATTGATATCTTGATAACCTTTCCAGAGTCAGGTGTTTTGGTTGAAGTTTATGGTAAGTCGGTTCGAAAGTTAACACATAATGGTTATGTTCTTTTATATCGCATTAATTCAAAAAATCAAGTTGTTGAAGCTTTGAATTTCTTTAAAGAAAATTTGCCTTGATCGTTTTGGAACCTTAGGACACTTCTAAAAACCCCACTTCGTGGCATTTTTAGCGTTCCCAAGTTTATTTTACCTCTGGTGGAAGGGTTTAAATCAATATGTTACCTGTATTGTTTATGTATCCCTTCCCCCAGACCCCTAACCCTTAGGGTTTTTAGAGGTCTCCCTTATTTTTATGCTTTTTCTTCTTTCCCCTGCCAAATCCTTAGATATGGACAGCCCATCCCCTCTTGCAGATTATTCTCAATGCGATTTTCTGGCGCAATCGCAACAGCTGATTGAACAGCTTAAAGGGTTCAGTGTTGATGATCTCGCCCAACTGATGGGCTTGTCGGCTAAGTTGGCGACGCTGAACGTGCAGCGTTATCATGATTTTCAGTTGCCCTTTAGCCCCCAGAATGCCAAGCAAGCCGTCTTTGCCTTTAACGGCGATGTGTATGAGGGATTGTCTGCAAATGACTTAAGCGCGGATGCTATCCAATGGCTGCAACAGCATTTGCGCATTTTGTCTGGGCTGTATGGTTTATTGCGTCCGCTCGATTTGATGCAGCCCTATCGGCTAGAAATGGGCACGAAGTTCGCCAATCGTCGAGGTAAAAATTTGTATACTTTTTGGGGTGAGCAGCTGACGCAAGCGGTGAATCTTTTATTGGCACAGCAAAACTGTCCCGTTTTGGTCAATTTAGCATCGGAAGAATATTTTTCTGCCATACCGTCCAAGCAGATTCATGCGCCTATTATTACCCCTATTTTTCAGGATGAAAAAGCAGGAAAATACAAAATTATCAGCTTTTATGCTAAAAAAGCGCGTGGTATGATGGTGCGCTACGCGAGCGAGCATCAGCTAACCGATATCGAGCAGTTGAAAAGTTTTGATGTGGCAGGCTATGCTTATTGTCCCGATAGTTCAACGCAAGATAAGTGGGTGTTTCGTCGCCCAGAAGGAAAACAAGGAACTGCATGAGTCAGAACGCGAATAATAGCAGTAAAGCACCTAAATTATTTCTTGACCCTGCTATTGCCGATTACTGCGAAGTACACTGTTCGCCAGAGTCCGAAACATTAAGGGCGTTGGTCGCATTTACAGCCGAAAAACGTAGCGACTTTGCTGTTAATTTGTCGGGACGAAGCGTGGGGCAATTACTGAAGTTGTTAGTTGGCTTGTCGGGCGCGAAGTCGATTTTAGATATTGGTACTTTTACGGGTTATTCTGCGTTATCACTCGCCGAAGGCGCTGCTGCCGATGCCAAGATAACCAGTATTGATGCTAATCCTGTCTGTAAAGAACAGGCACAGCCATTTTTAGATCAAAGTCCAGATGGTAACAAAGTCGAATTGGTAACCGCATTCGTGCAAGAATGGCTACCGCAACAGCCAGATGCACGTTTTGATTTTATTTTTCTCGATGCCGACAAACACCGCTATCCTGAGTATCTCACTGAGTGCTGGCGTTTGCTTGCTATCGGTGGCTTACTGGTAGGCGATAATATCTTATGGGGTGGACACGTTGTGGATGAGCAGCAGTCAACACGAGCGCAAGCGGTCGATGCGTTTAATAAGGCGGCATGCAGTTTGCCCAATGCAACCGTTGTTTGTCTGCCATTGCGTGATGGCTTAATGTTGATTAGAAAGACAGCATAAGTTTTTTCATGCAAAGGACATAAAACTCAGCTAATATAGACAACTATGGAACATACACCCCCTCAATGGATTACCTTAATCCAAATTATTGCCTTATTGGCAATCAATGCTTTTTTTGTTGCAGCAGAGTTTGCTTTAGTTAAAGCGAAATCGGTACGCTTAGCACAACGTCCTGATGGACGTACAACGCGATTAACATTGTCTATTCACCAGAATATTGAGTCCTATCTTGCTGCTTGTCAGTTGGGCATTACCATGGCTTCACTTGGATTAGGGTGGGTGGGGGAGCCGTTTGTTGCAGCGTTAATTTTCCCTCTATTTGAAGCCTTTCAATTACCAGAAGAAGTGTTACATACAACCTCGTTTTTTATTGGCTTTATTGTCTTTTCTGCCTTACATATTGTGTTGGGCGAGCAAGTGCCAAAAAATTTAGCCATTCGTGAGCCAGAGCCTGTTGCTGTTTGGATTGCATGGCCATTACGCGCGTTCTTTGTAATGGTTTATCCTTTTTCGCGTTTGCTAGATATAACAGCAGCGGGCATTTTACGAACCATGGGTGTTAGACCTGCCAGCCACCTAGAAGTCTTTACCGATGCAGAAATTAAAGACATTATCGATCAGTCGCGTGCTAGTGGTGGAATGGAACATCAAAAAGCAGATATGCTCGCGAATTTGTTTGAATTAGAGCATCGGACCGCGCGTGAACTGATGACGCCGCGCGGTGACGTTGATGCCCTTGATATTCAGCGTTGTCCTGAATCTTTATTAGCCTTAATTTTAGAAACACAGCACTCACGTTTTCCAGTTATTGAAGGCGGCTTCGATCAGGTTCATGGTATTGTCTTGGTAAAAGATTTATATCGTGCGTTATTGGCAGGTGATCAGCAACCTTGGGCGCATTTAAAAGACTTTTGTCGCCCGGTGCAAATGTTGCCCGATGCCTTAAATGCCAGTCAGTTGTTTGAGCAAATGCGTAGCAAGCAGGCGCATATGGCAGTAGTTGTCGATGAATATGGCGAATTAGTCGGTCTGATTACCTTAGAAGACGTATTGGAAGAACTGGTTGGTGATATTGGTGATGAACTTGATGATCACGTGGCAGAGTACCCCATTGAAGCGCGCGACGATGGCTGGCAAGCACATGGGCTTGCAGATTTGGATGATGTGGAAAAACTAACAGGGTTAGTGGTCGAAGATGATTTACAAGCACATACTTTATCTGGTTTATTCATGGAGCGTTTGGGACGAATGCCAGAAGTCGGTGACAAGTTACAAGAAAACAATTTGCTATTACAAGTACTGCAAGTTAAAGACCGTCGTGTTGAGCTTGTGTCCATCGTACGTTTATCCGTGCAGGCTGTATTATGAATGAACGCAACCTAATCGAACCTATTCGTGAGCGGGATGATCCGCTGCTCAATCAGGTTGTGCCGCTGTTAGAAAATCGTCATTTTGATATCCTTGCCGATGTGCTTGATGGTGAGCATGAAACAGACTTAGCGGTTGTACTAGAGTCTTTGCCGACGCATCAGCGTCAACGGGTCTGGGAACTCATTCCCACACATCGACAAGGCGATGTATTGCTCAATTTGCATGATGAGGTGCGTCATGCCTTAATGGCAACCATGTCGTATCAAGTATTAGCCGATGCAGTAGAGCATCTCGAAGCCGATGATATTGCTTGTGTTCTTGATGACCTGCCCGACGATAAATATGATGCCATTTTGGAACAGCTCGATCAGCAAACACGCGCTGATGTCGAAGAAGCACTCAGTTATCCAGAAGGCAGTGCAGGGCGTTTGATGCGTTTTGATGCCATTGAAGTGCGTGCCGATATTGATTTACATACCGTATTACGCTACTTGCGTCGTCATAAAGCCTTACCCGATCATACCGATGGTTTAATGGTTGTCGATGAGCAGGGACGTTATGTCGGCAAGCTTCCGTTATCCATTATCGTGACACATACAGGCGGTGCGCGTGTAAAAGATATTATGAATGGCACAGCTGAAGCCATTTCTGTGCATATGGAAGCCGATGAGGTGGCGCACTTATTCGATCAACGTGATTTAGTTTCGGTCGCGGTGATTGATGATCTCGGTAAACTGGTTGGTCGGATCACCGTTGATGATGTGCTTGATATTGTGCGTGCGCAATCCGATCGAACGTTGATGGGCATGGCAGGCTTAAATGAAGAAGCTGACTTATTTGCCCCTGTTTTAGTGAGTACGCGTCGTCGTGCTTTATGGTTAGGATTGAATTTAACGACCGCTTCGATGGCAGCATGGGTGATTGGTCAGTTTGAAGCCAGTATTGCACAAATCGTTGCCTTAGCTATTTTAATGCCCATTGTTGCCAGTATGGGTGGCGTTGCGGGAAGTCAAACCTTAACCATGACGGTGCGTGGCTTGGCATTAGGTCAAGTAGGCTTATCCAATATGCGCTGGTTATTGCGGCGAGAGTTGGCAGTTGGTTTTATGAATGGTTTACTGTGGGCATCTGCAATGGGCTTGGCAGCGGGGCTTATTTTTACGCAAGGCATTGGTTTGGTTATTGGTGCTGCATTGCTCATTAATTTATCGATTGCTGTGGGAGCGGGTGTCCTTATTCCGATTATTTTAGATCGACTGGGCATAGATCCTGCTTTATCTGCTTCTATGATTTTAATGACCATTACCGATGTGATGGGTTTTTTAACCTTTTTAGGACTGGCAACGATTTTTTTGTTGTAAAATTTCAAGTGAAACTTATTGCGTGTGATATGCTCAATGGGGCAATAAGCTGTTATAGA
>DYST01000066.1 GCA_020726325.1 Thiomicrospira cyclica
GCCGTCACACACAATCCTGCCAAGCTACTGGGGATTAATCGTGGCAGCCTAACGGTGGGCGCACCTGCTGATATGGCACTGGTTGATTTGAGCGAAGACTGGTTATTCAACCGTCACCACTTAGTGAGTGCAGGCGATAACACGCCTTTTCACAAATGGCCATTTACGGGACGCGTTAAGACGACATTCTTTCAAGGGCAAGTCACGTTTCAATCATGATAACATTGCCGCATAACACCCCCACCCTAAGCAGCCTACCCAATGGTTGGTGGCAAGTGAGCTTTACCTTAACGCTGCCGTTTACGCTAGAAATGGGTGCGCGGTTGCATATGGGAGAAACGCTGTTAGCACCTTGGCGTATCAATGGGCAGCACATTGACTGCCTCGCTTTACCGAAAATAGACAAACCAGACGCAACACAAGCCATCTTGCTAGCGCATCAAGGTACGCCCTTGCCGCACATTGATGCTAATCAACCTTTATTAATAATGGGCGAAAACCTTGGTATTGCCGATGCTTTATTCGCGGCACATCATCTTAAACATCATGCCGCACAGTGTTTGGTGTTGCTTGCAGGGGAATCTTTTCCTTGCACCATCAAGCCCGCTCGCTTTATCGTATCAGAACTACCAGACCTAATTGCAGCTTGCCCCTTACTCGAAGATTGGGGCTTTGCCAACCGATTGGCAAGCACAACGGGATTGGCAGGATGTTTTGAAGGCAACCTAACTCAACTTTTACAGCAGATCAACAATACGACCACAATAAAATGGCAAATGATATGAACCCAACGCCTGAAGTTTTTACCATGAATCTGACACATAACCAGATTGAGGACAGATTAAGACTGTTACTAAGCAATGATGAACACAGCCTTGAATCTTGGCTAACACGTGCGCTCACACAACGCCTGCTCAAAAGCCTGATCAATTTGCTTGTGCGTCAGTCGGATGTCGATAGTGACAATCCACAAGCACGTGAGGCGGCAACCATTATGGAACATTTAGCCATTACACAAAGACAGCATCAAACTTCTGGCAGCACACCAACATCCATACCAAGTCCACAGCAAAAAGGACTCTTGACAAGGATTGATATTGAATATGGCAATGGACAATATCAACTCAACTTTTTTGTAGGAGAAACCTGTATTGCACATATGCCAACAGGACGAGCAGGCTTGCATCGTATTATCGATTTAATCGAGCGCGTTAGCGAACAAGCGAACTGGCAATTGGTGACAGCCGAATTAGGCTGGTTATCACGTAAAGAGACAGCATTAGCAGACATTCCTGTGGCAGGACATTGTTAACCACACAGCAACAACGCAAGATGTCAGCGCAATAAATCGCCCCCATAAAACCGTCGTGAAGCGCGATAGGTTTACCCTGCACGCTTTTTAAGATGCACCAACAACAACGACAAAGCAGCAGCCGTCACCCCAGGAACGCGACCTGCTTGCCCTAAGGTATTGGGGCGGTGCAGTTTCAGCTTTTGCTTCACTTCATTCGATAAGCCATCGATGGCATCAATGTCGATATCTTCGGGAATCTTGGTTTCTTCGTTGCGCTTAATCTTGTCGATTTCGTCTTGCATACGCGACAAATAGCCTGCATACTTCACATCGATTTCGACCTGCTCAATCACCGCTGGGTCAGCGACAGCAGTGCCAAAACCTGTCAGTGTCGAAAGTTTCAGATAATCAACTTCAGGGCGACGTAATAAGGTTTCGAGGTTTTGCTCTTTACTCATCGTTGTACCAAAGATGCGCTCGCTTTCTTCGGCCGACAAGCGCGTGGGCGAAATCCATGTATCGCGCAAGCGTTGCGCTTCTTGTTCGATGGTTTCAACCTTTTGATTAAAGCTCGCCCAGCGATCTTCATCAATCATGCCAAACTCACGTGCTATTGGTGTTAAGCGACGGTCAGCATTATCTTCACGCAGTAACAAACGGTATTCTGCACGACTGGTAAACATACGATAGGGCTCACTCGCCCCCAAGGTATTCAAGTCATCGACCAACACACCCAAATAAGCCTGATCTCGACGTGGATACCAACTGTCCTTGCCTTGCACCGCACGAGCGGCATTGATGCCTGCAAGTAAACCCTGAGCAGCCGCCTCTTCGTAACCCGTTGTGCCGTTAATTTGTCCTGCAAAAAACAAACCACTAATGCTATGGGTTTCTAAGGTTGGCTTGAGTGCACGCGGATCAAAATAATCGTACTCGATGGCGTAAGCTGGGCGTGTGAGCACTGCATTTTCTAGCCCTTTCATGCTATGAATCATCTGAATTTGTGCTTCGAATGGCAAGCTAGTCGAAATGCCATTAGGGTAAAGCTCATGCGTCGTCAGCCCTTCTGGCTCGATAAAAATCTGATGATTGTCTTTATCGGCAAAGCGAGTAATTTTATCTTCAATTGAAGGACAATAGCGCGGTCCTACCCCTTCGATCACTCCCTGATACATCGGCGACTGGTCGAGATACTGGCGAATAATATCGTGCGTGCGCTCGTTGGTATGGGTGATATAACAGGGCACTTGACGCGGGTGCATTGCCACATTGCCCATAAACGAAAATACAGGCAAAGGCGTGTCACCTGCTTGTACCTGCATGAGCGAAAAATCGACACTACGCGCATCGATACGGCATGGCGTTCCAGTTTTTAAGCGTCCGACGGGCAGGTTAAGTTCTTTTAAACGCTCGGCAAGGCGGATACTGGGCGGATCACCCGCGCGTCCACCCGAGTGGTTTTGCATGCCAATATGAATTTTACCATTCAAAAACGTGCCTGCGGTCAAAATCACCTGACGGGCATAAAATTTCCAACCCGTTGCAGTAACAACACCTGTAACCTGTCCATTTTCAACAATTAAATCTTCTGCCATCTGCTGAAACAGCGTTAAGTTTGGCTGATTTTCGAGGCGATAGCGCACCGATGCCTTGTACAACAAACGATCCGCTTGCGCCCGTGTGGCACGCACTGCTGGGCCTTTCGAGGCATTGAGGGTGCGAAACTGGATACCAGAATCATCGCTTGCCAAGCCCATAATGCCACCCATAGCATCAACTTCTTTTACCAAGTGTCCCTTGCCGATACCACCAATAGCAGGGTTGCACGACATCGAGCCTAGCCCTTCGATGCTTTGCGTTAATAATAAGGTGTTAACGCCCATGCGTGCAGCTGCGGCTGCGGCTTCTGTCCCTGCATGACCGCCACCGATAACGATGACATCGTATTGTTGTTGTGAAAACATCTCTTTTTGCCCGCTGTAATCTCTTGAATGGGCGTTATTTTAACACAGCAAAACATGACTAAGATGCGCCAAGCACTAAGTGATCGATCAGTGGTTAATGTTTGTTTTTGATTGCAACTGATGCGTTAACAATTCTCGTGCGCTGTCTAATTTTGATTGACTGGCATAAAGCTCTGATAAAGCCAATGCGGTTGGAATAGAGGGCGTTAACGCTAAACTATGTTGCCAATCTTTTTCTGCCTGCCCAACAATACCCAATTTACGCGCTAAAACACCAGATAACCACCATAACCCAGCCTCATTAACATGCTGTTGTTGCCAGTGTTGTACCTGCTTAAGTTCCGTATAGGGCTCATTGCCTGCGACCTGTGCCAGTAATGGTAATAAACTCGCATCCCAATGACTGTTCATTGCTTTACTTAAAATCTGCCAAAAATGCTGCGACTGTCCCCATACCAATGCACGACTAATATAAGCATGCGCAACAGATGCCTGTCGCTGCATATGCGCAGGTAGGCTCTGCCAAAGCGCGTCCAATTGCTGACGATCACCACAATCCGTCAATTGAGCAACTAACTGTCTTCCTTGTAGCTGTAAATAGCTCGCTCGCGATAAAGACGATTTTGCACTCGGTAGAATGCTTGCCAATCGTTGCCACTGTCCTAAATCGGCTAAGGCTTGCACACGCAATACTTTAAGCGTGCGCTGGCGTGGGTGTGCAACAAGCATATCTTCGACAATCGCAAGTGCTTGCACTGTGTCATCACCCATCAACCAACGTGCTTGTAACAAACGAATGGTAAAAGCTTCATCTGGTGCAAGTTTGAGTGCTTGTTCAATATACTGATTGCGCTGCACGCGCTTACCCTGTGCTTGTGCCAATTGCGCTGCCAGCATAATACGTAGCCACTGACTATCGTCTTTACCTTGCGTGAGTTTAAGCGTTGCATGATGGTCATCATGAAGCGCAAGTGCTTGAATCCCTGCATTCAGTCTTTGTACAGGCAAACGCATTTTTTTACGCTCACGCCACACCATAAAACGACGCGGCGATTGCCATAACATAACGACAAGACGCACCACACCATAGCTGATAACAGCGAGGATTAACAACCCTAAAGCAAGAACACTGACCGATGTTTCAACCAACCAACCGCCAAACTGAACAGCAACATAGCCTTGCCCAGACATCGCCCAAGCTGCCAACCAAGCACCCATAATTGCTAATAGCCCAACAAGCAACAAACGAATCATCGTGCATTTTCTCCTTGCTGTTGAATATAGTTTTGCAAATAATGCCATTCTGGCCGCGCCATACCCTGCCATGCTTGCCATAATAGCAAACGCGACTGCCATTTTGACAACAACTCAGGTGCTTGTTGACTCAATAGAGTTAGTAACTGTGTACTAGCTTGATTAACCAGTAACGGTTGATGAGTCAATAAACCAACCTGCACCACCTCTAACGCTAAGGCTGCTTGTACTGGCCATATAACGCGCTGACTAATGGTTTGTGATAATTCATTCTCACTCATCCCTGCAGGACGAATGCGCACTAAAGCAGATAATTTTTGCCACAAATCACCACTTGTATCAGCGGGCGTATCCTGTACTTGTTTGCTCACACTTTCTTGTTTTATCGTCGCTAAATCAATTTTCAATAGCTGCCACGCATCCGCTTCTGATTGCCAATTAGGAATATCGTTGCGCAAGGCATTCTTTTCGCTATCAAGAGCCTGCATAAGTGCATGATCGCCGCTAATGCCCGACTGACTCAACTCACTCTGCCATTGCCGTAAAAAATGCGATAAGCGTGCAGGATCAGGATTAAGCAGACTCGTTGCCTGCAATTCTACCAACATAAACCTCACTGCTGGAGCATCAGTTAATTGCCAACCCGCTTCTTTTTGTCGCGCTAATTCCTCTATTTTGGCTACCAGTTCATTTTGTTGTTGCACAAGCTTTTGTTGACTTAAACGCTGCTGTGCCAACTCAGCCAAGATTTCCTGTCTTAACGTGATCACCATTTCTTGCGGCTGCTTAGCAACACCTTCTAATTGCGCCAGCGTTTGTGCCTGTGCTTCTAATTTTTGACTGAGCACTAAAATGGCAGCCATTGCTAAAAGTGCAAACAGAGCACCAACAACACCCGTCCAAAGCAGCCAAGGTTTAACTGTTTTCTCTGTTACTTCCGAAGCATTCACACTCGGTGTAACATCTAAAATAAGCGGTTCATGCATTAATTTGTCCATATACTGCTCCAAATAACAAGATATTGTTGATTACTAAGGTAATAACTGCAAAAAATTTTCCGCCGCCTTACGAGGTGGCACTGACGTTACACCAAAAGGATAACCCAAATAAACCATGGCAACCAAACGCATCTTTATGGGATCTAATCCGAGTAAACGCAAAACAGCAGCATCACGCAACATCGGATGCGTGCTCCATTGCGCACCTAAGCCTTGATCTGTCGCGGCTAACAATAAATTCTGCACCGCACAACAGGTAGCAGCATAATCTTCTTCTGCCACAATCGCATTATTATCAACACAACAAGCAACAAGCAAAATAGCAGGAACAGCCATAAATCGTGCTAACGCTTTAGATTTAGAGACATAAAATTCATCAGAATCAATAGGATATTTTTTAAATGCCCGCGCATGAGCATAATAGTCTGCTAAAGCACTTTTAGTCTGCTCACCTAACCATAAAAATTGCCAAGGTTGTGTTAATCCATGGTTAGGAGCCATATTTGCTGCTGTTAATAACGGCAAAAAATCCTGCAAAGATACCTGCTTATCTTCAAACTTAAAAACGCTTCTACGCGTCATAACAACTTGATTAAATTCCATAAATTAATAATTCCGAAAAAATAATAACAATCATAACTGCTTGTGGATAATCTGTGGATAATCTGGCAAAATACACTCATGCCAAAAGTTATCCAATTTTATACACAAGACAACTAACAAGGCTCTACAGAAGTTCCTACGAATAAAAAATTCAATAACTCATTAATAAATAAGACTTAATATAAGTTTTAAACATACACACAGGACTAATAACCATAATAACAAAGAAATAAGAATATATATATATCAATTAACACGGAATCATCATGATCAATATTCTACTCGAATGCTTTCTCCTCATTAGTCTCGGTTATGCTCTAAAAAAAATAGCACCACTTGGATTTGATGCACACACAACACGTCAATCGATCATTTCTCTGATCTATGTACTTTTACTGCCAGTATTAGTCATCAAATCATTATGGACTTCACCAGCAGAACTGATTCAATGGCAAATTAGTTTTAGCGTAACGATAACAGTTCTTATCACAGCAACTTTGGTATGGCTTATTTATCGTAAATTAACAACAAATACAGCAACTTTAGGCGCAATCATTTTGGCAGGAAGTCTTACAAACGCAACTTACCAAGGTTTGCCTATCTTGACAGATCAACTGGGTCTATTAGGTACAGCAATTGCAATTCAATATGATTTTTTTGCTCAAACGCCTTTGTTATTAACTTTGGGGATATTGTTAGCTAAAAAATTTGGACATAGCACTGAAATACCAGAACACTGGATGAAAACGCTCATCAAAGTACCAGCGCTATGGGCTGCTTTAATTGGCTTAATCCTGAACCAACAACACATTGCACCTATTGAACCCCTCATGACTTGGCTTAATCACTTAAGCAGTCCTGTTGTACCCCTCATGTTAATCAGCATTGGTTTAGGACTAAGACTAGAAAGTCTGCATCCAAAAGATTTTCCATTTCTTGCACCTGTCGTCATCATTAAACTGATGATTGCACCAATAATCATCATTACAATCGCACAATACTTACAATTAACAGAAGAAATCATCATTGGATTAGCATTAGAAGCGGGAATGTCGAGTATTATTATTGCCATTGTTGTCTGTGACCGTTATCATTTAGATAGCAACAAATATATCGAAGTTGTGACACTCACTTTATTACTCAGCCTAGGAAGCTTACCCTTGTGGAAATGGCTATTAACATAAATAAAATCATAGTATTACTAGCTTTTTTGATTACGATATCCCTATCTGGGTGTGGTAAAAATTCAAAAATAATCAAAAATAATGAGGCAGAAGCAAGCTATGAACACAATGAAACATTACCATCGATAGAAGCGCGTAGGTCGGTTGTTAAAGAAGCAATTACGTTAATTGGAAAGCCATATAAACCAAGTGGTACTTCACCAAGAGAAGGTTTTGATTGTTCAGGACTTGCTTTTTACAGTTACCTAAAAATAGGTAAGTTACTGCCAAGAAGTTCAAAAGAACAATATCAATCTGCTCATAAAGTAAAAAAAATAAAACCAGGCGATCTTGTCTTCTTTATCACTAAAATTCGTGGTAACCATATCGATCATGTTGGTATTTATATTGGCGAACAAAAATTTATTCATGCACCAGGTAAAGGCAGAAGTGTAGAAACAGCAAGCCTAACAGAAACTTATTGGAAAAAACGCTATAAAGGTGCAGGGAGCTATTTGGACTAAAAATGAAAAAAAAACTTTATACAATCATCCTATTAACAAGTTTGATTCAACCATCAGTCGTTCTTAGTGAAGACAAATACGAAAATTATAATCGTACAATCGAAGACTTTAATACAGGACTAGATAAAAGCTTGATCAAACCTGTAACAGAGGGTTATATTGCAACAACACCAAGTCCACTGCGTAGTGCTGTGTATAATTTTGTTAATAACTTATCAGAACCAATCACGATCATTAATGACTTACTGCAAGGTAAAGGTGAACAAGGCATACAGGATAGTGCTCGTTTTATCTTTAATAGCACGTTTGGTTTATTTGGTTTAATCGATATTGCAACGCCAATGGGCTTAGAAGCCCACAATGAAGACTTTGGGCAGACTTTTGCTGCTTGGGGGTGGGCAGATAGTGATTACTTTAATTTGCCGCTTCTAGGACCTTCTAGCGTCAGAGATGCAACAGGTAAACCATTGAGTTTAATGTTAACAAATTATGGTATTCCCTTTACATTAGCAAAAATATTAAGCACACGAGAAAAAATTATGCCCATAGATCCCATTATGGATGCTGCTCCTGATCGTTACGTTTTTATTCGAGATGCTTATATGCAACAACTTAATTATCTTATTAATGACGGTAAGTCCAACACAACAGAAAAGTTCAAAGATTTTGATTTTTCAAACTAAAAAGAAAAGTCTTAATACTTTATTTATCGTTAAAAGGCTATTTTCTTTTGACTTTCTATGTTGTTAGCTTTACTCTCTGCCATTAACAAACACATTAAAATACGTTGATTTTATTATGGTTATTACAGTTTTATCTTTCAATATTAATAGTTTGCGTGCAAGGCTGCACCAATTAAATGCAATTATTGATCATCATCATCCCGACTTAATTTTATTGCAAGAAACAAAAGTTCAAGACAGTGATTTCCCCTTAGCTGATATCCAAGCTTTAGGTTACAACGTTGTTTTTCATGGTCAAAAAACCCATTATGGTGTCGCAACCCTTTCCAAATTTCCTTTGGTTTTTAGTCAAAAAGGTTATCCTTGGGATGATGAAATGGCACAGCGTCGTTTTATTCACACACGTTATCAGTTACCAAATGGAAATCAACTTGACGTGATGAATGGTTATTTTCCACAAGGAGAAGAGCGAGAACATCCCGTTAAATTTCCTTATAAACAACGTTTTTATGCCGAACTTAACCAGTATATTGATACGATTCCTAACACGAATTTAGCGATTATGGGCGGTGATTTTAATATTTCACATACCGATACCGATATTGGTATTGGTGCGCTTAATGCCAAACGTTGGTTACGAACTGGTAAGTGTTCTTTTTTACCAGAAGAACGCGAATGGATGGAAAAACTCCTTATTTGGGGATGGACAGATACCTATCGCAGCCAGCATAGTAACCCAGCTATCGAAGATAGGCTTTATTCATGGTTTGATTACCGCTCACGCGGTTTTGAAGATGAACCTAAACGCGGACTGCGCATTGATTTATTGTTAGCTTCAGCGCCATTACAGAAGGCTTTAGTGGCAACAGGCATTGATTATGATACCCGTGCTATGGAAAAACCATCTGATCATGCCCCTGTTTGGGCATCTTTTAACATTGAGTAATCAAAATGAACCATAACGATTTACCGTCATTTTCCTGTCAGTTATTACAGCAAATACCTTTGGTCGAGAATATTATCGAGCTTTCATTAACACGCCCAGAAAACTTTCATTGGCAAGTTGGTGATTATTTATGGTTAGGTTCAGAACATAGTGATTTTAAACCATTTTCGATTGCTAATTTACCAGATGAATCGGCGATTAAACTGCAAATTGCGCTTGTTCCCGCGCTCAATGACTGGTGGACACATTTACTGATTCAAGAAACCTTGCACATTAAGGGCGCGGTAAATCAATATCATTGGCCAGAAAATCAACAACCAATCATGATGTTAGCAGGGGGGACAGGTATTACACCCTTACTTGCTTTGCTGCAAGGACATCAAGAAAGGCTAGAGCAACAATTAGTTACCCTCTATTGGGGCGTACGCCGTACAGAATTGTTATTTGCGCGTGAAGCCTTAGAATATTTAGCCAGTAGCTATCCTAATTTTTCTTGGCAGGCGGTCATATCAGAAACAGATGATCGTTGGACTGGTTTAACAGGACTGCTACCAGATGTATTAACAGAAGCCCCCTTATCTTTAGTTGAACATACGGTTATGATCTGTGGTTCTTGGTCGATGGTACAGAGCATCAAAAAATGGGCTAACGCGCAAGGCGTATTAGCCGAACATATTCAGTAAGGAGTGCTATGTATGGATGTGATTTATTGGTTGATTCCAACAGTAATTTTTGTTGGTGTTACGGTTGTTATTGCAATTATTTTAGCAGCTAAAAGTGGTCAATTTGATGATTTAGATGGTGCAGGCAGTCGCATTTTAATGGATGACGATCAACAGCCCTTTGCTAATCCCGATGACTACCACACGCATAAAAAAACCGAATAAGGCTGTAGGGGTGCAATTAAAAATTACGCCCCTACTTAATGCTTGCATGATTACAAGTTATTAAACGTCTTGCTGTCCATCTTCAGACCTTTTGCCCCAGACTCATCACCCCAAATACTGATTTTAACCGAAGCAACATTGCCTTTCATCAGGTAACGATCAATTAAATCCCGTGCACGGGGTGGCGAATTGCTATTAACATAACTATTGAGATTACGTAGAATGCAAGGATTGTCAGGATCAGAAGCTGCCGTACGTAAGGTACTCTCACCTTTCATTGTAAAGCCATCTTTACTTTCAAGAAAAATCTCATGATGATAAACACCCGATAAAGGCTTATCAAAACAGATTTTAATCATTCGTTTAAAGTCGGGCGATCCTGTTTCCGTGCTAACCATTTCAACAGAAACAAGTTTTACACTGGTTTCTTCACAACCACCGATCATTAATGCTGATAGCGAAAGCATACCAGCCATAAGCCATTGACGCATATCTTTTCTCCTAAAGTCCGATTACCGAAAAATAGTAAGCAATTCAAATGCCA
>DYST01000067.1 GCA_020726325.1 Thiomicrospira cyclica
ACGATCTGAGCACCTGTCAACTCCACAAGCCTCTCCTTTGTATGCAATTGGCAGCCGTAAAAAGTTTAGTATTGTAGCGCAAAACAAACTACCACCTTATTAAAATTCAATAAATAACTGATAGTTTTTATCAACTATTAGCAAAATGTCAAGTGGTTATGAGAAAATGTTGTTTGTAATGGCGCATTTCGACGATTGACTCTTGAATATCTTCTAACGCCGTGTGCGCCCCTACTTTTTTGACTGCATCGACAATGGGTTTATTCCAACGTTTTGCAACTTCTTTAAAACTGCTGACATCAATCAAGCGATAATGCAAATAAACATCAATATTGGGCATATAGCGTTCAATAAACTTACGATCCTGACAAATACTGTTACCACATAATGGCGACACGCCTTTGGGGACATACTGCTGAATAAAGGCGAGGGTTAAGACTTCTGCCTGACTCAAGTCGACGTCACTGTTGCGACAACGTTGCGTCAAGCCAGATTCACCATGCGTATTTTGACACCAGTCATCCATTACTGCTAATTGCGCTTCTGATAATGAAATAGCAATGACGGGACCTGTCGCAACAATATTGAGCTGCGCATCGGTAATGATGGTCGCAATTTCCATAATATCGTGCTGATCCACCCCTAAACCAGTCATTTCCAAATCCATCCACACCAAGTTATCTGCGTTTTGCATCACCAACTCCTTAACCTACACTACTGTTGCTATCTTGAAGCACTGTCCTATAATGTGCTTGTAAAAACCCATTTGGAGTGCATCATGTTGGATATTAACACCCTACTAACACAGTCTTGTCAACCGATAAAAGCAGGAACAGTCACAATGGTTATCCCAACCATCGAAAGCTATTTGAGTGTTTTATCTGGTTGGCAAGCTGCTTTTGATTATAAAAGCATTGAACGTGAGATCACTTTTAAAAATCATTATCAGGTGATGGCATTCCTAAATGCCGTGGCTTATATCAGTCATCAACAAGACCATCATCCAGAGGTGTGTTATGGTTACAACAAGGTTAGCATTAAACTCAGCACACAGACAGCCAAAGGAGTCACCATAAACGATATGATTATGGCTGCACACATTAGCCAGTTGCACAAAATATGAGCAAACGCAAATTAACAAATCAACAACAGCAACGCATTGAGCAGCGACGCGAGGGCGATAGCCATCATCAAGAAGCACGCTTAGGGTTAGTCGTGATGAACTCTGGCAAAAAAGCAGTGGTTTGCTTTAATAATGGTCAACTGCAAAGCTGTCATCAGCGTGCCAATCTTGCTAATGTGGTGGCTGGTGATCAGGTGATGGTGTGGCAAGATGAAACTG
Organism: Thiomicrospira cyclica; assembly: GCA_020726325.1. Lineage (GTDB taxonomy): Bacteria > Pseudomonadota > Gammaproteobacteria > Thiomicrospirales > Thiomicrospiraceae. The sequence continues at coordinate 1,343 of DYST01000067.1, forward strand.
GTAATACCGTGATTGAAAGTCTTTTACCGCGCAAAAGCTTGCTTTCTCGCCCTGGATTTCGTGGTGTGATTAAGCCAGTCGCAGCAAATATTGACCAACTTTTAGTGGTTATCGCACCCGCGCCTGGTATTGATTTGGATTTGCTCGATAGAAGTCTGTGTTATTGTGAATGGCAAGGATTAGAGGCTGTTATTATTTTAAACAAGGCTGATTTAATTTCGGGAGACTATCGTGCTTATACGGATGAGTTAGCTAAAATTTATCGTGATATTGGTTATGTCTGGTTAGAAACCAGCACCCATAATCGCAACGGATTATCTGAGTTACAAACGGTTTGCAATCATAAAAGTAGTGTTTTTCTGGGTAATTCTGGTGTCGGCAAGTCTTCTTTGGCTAAAGCCCTCTTACCAGAAATGGACATTCGCACACAAACCTTATCTGCATCAACAGGACTGGGGCAACATACAACGAACAATGCAACACTTTATGACTTGCCTTCTGGTGGCGTTTTAATCGACGCTGCAGGCATTCGCACACTGGAGCTAAGCGAGTTCTCAATAGCACACCCTGATCGCTACTGGCGCGATTTTAGACCCTATCTAGGGCAGTGTCGTTTTCATAATTGTACGCATAGTCATGAACCAGAGTGCGCGATCATAGAAGCAGTAGAAAAAGAACACATTGCGCTGCATCGTTACCAACATTACTTACGATTATTAACGACTACATCATAAATTCAACATAAAGCCAGTGAACGTTCTTGACATCAGTGAGTAAATCATTTGTAATTAGTAGCGGCATAATCCGTGTCATTTTCACGACATACCCTTGATAGGAGTTCACTATGAAAAAAATTATCGTTGCTGCTGCTTTGACTGTTTTAGCAATGGGCACTGCACAAGCTGCTGATGAAGCTGCTGGTAAGGCAAAATACGCTTCTTGTGCTGGTTGCCATGGTGCAAACGGCAAAAGCGCGTCTCCAGCTTTCCCTTCTTTAACTGGTAAAGATGCTGCTTACATTGAAGCATCTTTAAAAGATTACAAAAGCGGCAAAAAAAGCAACCCAATGATGTCTCCTCAAGCTAAGAACTTATCTGATGCTGATATGGCAAACATAGCTGCATTCTTAGCTGCTCAAAAATAATTTTGTCGCTGTGATTGCATGAGAAAGGGAGTTTTTGCTCCCTTTCGTGTTTTTATCTTGCTTGACGTGAGCCGCCAAACAGGGTTTAATACAATGATAATCTGTTATGGAAGTCTTTGAATGAAAATGTTATGGATGCTCTTAGCGATGGGATTGTCTTTTTCTGCCACGGCTGCTGATATCGCAGCAGGTGAGACTAAGGCTCAAGCTTGTGTTGGCTGTCATGGTGCTCAAGGCAAAAGTTTAGTTCCGACCTTCCCTAAATTGGCTGGTCAATATGCTGTCTATGTAGAAGATCAACTACGCGCTTTTAAAAATGGTGAGCGAAAAAACCCGATGATGACACCTTTTGCTGCAGGCTTATCTGATGCAGATATGAGCGAACTCGCTGCTTACTTTGAAGCGCAAAAATAAAGCTCTTGAGACGTGCACTATCTTTAAAAAATGGCACGTTTAACCGCCTATAGTTTAACAGGATAAAACGGAAACCTCCTAAGTTTCAGCTCTGCGTTCGAGTCGCGGTGGGCGGACCAAATTAATAAAAAGGCCACCTCCAGATGGTAGCCTTTTCTATGATGCAAGCTAACAATTAAGAAAGCAATTCTGCAGGTAGATTACCACCATTTGCAGCAACACGCTTCATCACTTCCTTGTGTAGCCACATATTCATTTGTGCTGAATCTGACATTTTTTCTTCTGGACAAGCCAACTCTTGTGCGAGATGCTTGCGTGCTTCCAAGCTACTGTCTAAACCCAACAGCTTCAATAAATCTACAATTGATGTTTTCCAGTTTAGCTTTTCACCATGGTTTGCTGCTAAGTGTTCCAAGTGAGATACAACATCAACCGAACTGGCAGCAGAAGGTGTAACGGCTGTAGCGGTTACTTCAGGCGCGGCAGCAACCGCTTCTGGTGTAATAACAGGCGCATCGGCTGCATATGCATCGCCAAAACCTAACTTAGATAAAATGGTGCTAAAAATACTCATTATGCTAATCCTTTAAAATAAAAAAATGGTTCAATCGAATCCTATCACAAAAAGGATTAGCCAATATAGTCTTATTTTTGAGCGAATGATGAATTCAGTTTAATCACAGGAAATTGCTGCCGCAAAGCCTCAACAGGTGCAAGATCTAAATCATAATACTGCTGAGTCGGCATTTCGCCACTATCAAGCAAAACGCGCCCCCACGCATCGACCAATAATGAATGACCATAACTTTGCATGCCCTGTTCATGCTCACCAACTTGATTCACAGCCAATATCAACATTTGATTTTCGATTGCCCGCGCCCGCACCAAAACATGCCAATGCGCTGCTCCTGTTTCCAGCGTAAAAGCTGCGGGCAAAATGGTCAATAAGACATCATTTTTAGCATAGAAGTGAAATAAGGCGGCAAAGCGTAAGTCAAAGCAAATACTCAACCCTATTTTTCCCCAAGGACTGCACCAGATGACAGGCTCTTGACCCGCACGAAAAAACTGACCTTCAGCGTAAACACTACCCATTGGTGTCACAACCGAAAATAAATGAATTTTACGATAGTAGGTTTCTAACTGACCCTGCGGATTATAGACGCATAAAGTCGCATAAACAGAGCCATTCATTCGTAAAGGCAAACTGCCAGCAATCAGATAACAGCCTAGCTCACGTGCCCAGCTTTGACACTGACTTTGTAATCGTCCACAGGAGCCAAAATCCTCAACAATATCAGCCATCGCTGACATATCGCGTGCTAACCAAGCAAAGGCTTCAGGTAAAACAACAACATCTGGACTTGCTGTTTTTAAGTGTGCTAAGGCTTGCTCAACCTGTGCTAGGTTAGTTTCTACACAAGCAGTAGCCGTATGCTGAACCCAAGCAACACGCAATTTACTTAGTGGGTGCTGAGACATCGCAATCTACTCATGAATCACTTCTGTTAACTCTGGCTCTTGCCAACTACCCATAATATGATAATCAAAGGCAAACAAATTACCACTGAGTGGCGGCACAATTTTTTGTAACAAATAAACACCGATCGCCGTAATCGGTGAAGCACCCGACAATAATGCCATCGTTGGAATACTGTCACCAATCAGTGGGGTTACTTGCGCATCCAGTAAATGCATTTCACTGACTAAGTCTGTATCGCCTTTAAGCAGCATATGGACAGAAGGTCCATCTAACTGGAGATGATCAACATGCAGCACACCTTTCGACACTGAGGCATTTGCTTCTACTTTATCAAAAGCTAACCCTTTATTCACAACATCATCCAAACCAATTTTAAGCCGACGTGTAAAAGCATCAAAACTTAACAAGCCCAATAAACGCACGAAACCAGGGCTGGTATCTAAGAGTGAGCCATCATCTGCTCGCGCTTTGAGTTGACCATTTAGCGTACGCACATCAAAACAATCCATTCCACCCGCCCATGCTAGCCTTGCATCAAGATCAACACCACCACCAGAGACAGTTTTATCCATGCCCCACAGAGCTAATAGGTCAGCCGTTTTACTCGCTTGTGATGAAAACGTTAATTGCGACTGGTTATCACCAAGTTGCCAACGCCATTCTGCATTTGCCAGAACACTTGCCGATTGAAAAGCAATTTTGCGTGCATAACGTGTTTGCCCTTCTTGCGAGATATGGGCACTCACCTGTGAGAGTCGCGCTGTTGAAACGACCCCTTCTCGCTCTGTTTCTAACAAGAGATGCTGGATGTTCACCTGTAAGGGTTTCCAAATGCTACTACTTGGCTTTTGACAAACAGGCAAGGGCATATTCAACTTTTCAGCAGCCGTGTTAACCTTGCGTTGCCAGCGCAACTTATCTAAATTAAGTCTCGCATCCTCAGCAGTCCAACTAAACTGCCCTGCAAGATATTCTGATGAAAAATCTAATCGTCCTGTATCATCACGTAGAACCCAATAACCATTAACCTGATTAAAACGCTGATCATTAAAAATTAATTTTGCAACTGAGACCTTGCCTTCTGTTGGCAAAGAAAGAAAAGAAGCAGACTCTGATTGATAGGTTTCCAACCATGACAACCAATCTGTTAAAGATAAGTGCGGTAGTTGAATGTCAACGCCCCCATCTTGTGCCTCATGCTTACTGGCAACAGGGCTTAGTGTTAAGCCTAATATCTGCCACCTCGATTTATTAGCATCAAGGCTCGTATCAATACGCCAGTTGCTATCGCTTACTAGCCCCTGTATCAGCCCCTTATCTACTTTTGCTTGCAGTTGCCACGGTCTTTCTTCACCAATCGATTTTTTGAAGGGGTTTGGCAAATCAATCGCGAGTCGTTTCTGATCACCATCTGCTTGAATGTCTATTTTTCCATTGGGTAAGAAATTAACCAGCGCATGCCAATCAAGTATGCCACGACTGATGTCGGCTTGATTAATGGGCGTTGATGCTGTGAGCTTAACACCAATAACGCCTTTATCGCGTGTTGAAATACGTGCTTGTATGTCTCCGCCCTGCCATTGTCCGCTTAACTTCGGGGCTTCAAGCGCACGATCAGAAAATAGAACGCGACCTGATAAATGATTAACGCGCACAGCTGCATAATTCATTTGTGCTGACTGTGTCGTTAACATACCACGCACACGAGGTAACTGCTCATCACCAACAAACCCATCTAACGGAATCCATAAAGACAAGCGTCCTCTTGCCGCGCCAGAAAGTTCAGTATCTTTGATAAGATCAACGATATCGAGTTCTTTCGCGAGCGGAGAGCTTAATAAGAAAAGCGGGACTTGACTGAGATCAGTACGCATTTCTCCATTAACGCGCAGCGCAACCTTATCGTTAGCCAAATAGATCACCTCTGCTTTAACTTGCTCAAGATGAGCACCATTTATCATAGCATCATCTGCCTCAAGCGAAAGACGACCCTGTTGCCAAGACAGTCGTCCATTGGCATGCGTTAAGGGTGGATAATCTTTATCAAATAATAGCGTGACCTCTTTTGCTGTTGCATGGGCATAAAAATTATCATCATTCAACTCACCCGATAACAATTGACTCAAATGACCATGAAAATGAGCAACTGCTTGCACATCCTGCCCAGACTTAAGTGCCATCGTCAGCCACTGCTGTAAGGGCGCAGAAAATTGACTCATCGGCAACAAGGTAAGCACATCGGTTAACTTGTTTGTATTGGCACTGACTTGAACCTGCATTGGTTTTTCGTCAGCAATGTCAGCCGTAATGTCTAATGTTATTGCACCAAGCTTAATTTGCCAACTTGGTAATGACCAGTCGCTAAAGGGACGCTCTGGATTAAGACGCAACACCAAAGGCGATGCCGTTATCGGCAAGGTATCCGCTTGCCCTGTTGACCACAATAGCTTACTTTCACCACGCGGCATGACCTCCAACCGTCCATCTTTAGGCTGATAATCAAAAGCAAGCTGACGCACATCCATCCCCGGAATACCTTCCGTTGGTAGCCAGCGCAATAAATCAATGCCGCCACGAATGGCATCTAAAGCACCATCATTACCCCAGTGCAAACTTAACTGATTAAGCCATAACTCTGGTTGCCATAATCGCCACACCTGCTGCACCTCATCTGGCATTCCCTTTAACCAATGACCATCAGCGGTAAGTCTAACCTGATTTAATGCTAACACTGCCCCCGTTTGTGGATGCAAAGTCAATCTTGGCCATACTGGCAAGATGATTTGTTCGCCATCTAATGAGAGTTGTTGTACGGTTAAATCCCATAAGAGCAAGTCATCGCTCTGCAAATGCCCTAAAACATGGTGTTGAATATCCCGACCTTGTGCCGTTTGTGTCTGTGCGTCAATGGTTAAATCTGCTTGTAATGCCTCTTTATTCCAACTTCCTTGTAAAGCAAGCTTAAAATCATAATGCTGACCTAAAATTAGCATTTCACCGGGATTCGCATTGCCTTCAAACTGGATTTGTGGATAAAAACCAAAGCTATGCTTAATGCTCGCCTGTGCAGTAACAGGCGTTGCTGCCCAACCTGGATAATGCATTATCCCCATAAATTGGGCGTGCCAATTATTATGACGCATCACCTGAATATCAATATGATCCATCATCCACGGCGAATCTGCCTGCCAGACAACCTGACTATCTTGAATATGGGTATCTTCCCATATGCGCAATAAAGGCGTTGCCAGCGGATTGCTTGCTGATGCATTTTGCGCATCGGTTTCGAGCACCAGCTTGAGCTGCTGAATGCGCATCTGTTTACCAATCGCTAAATCGGGCGAAAGCAGATTCCATAAGCTGATATCACCTGCCAAATGATCAATATCTAACTGACCACCCTGCCACGCCAAATGCACCTGATCGAGCGAAAAATCAACAGCTGAAGCTAAGGGGCGTGTCTTTGCTGCAAATTGTCCAATCGTCAACTGCACACCCGACAACTCTGCCAAAGTGTATAAAGATTGCGGACGACTCCCTAAAAATTGGAACGTCAGCACCAATAATAGCCAAAACAAACCAATCAGCGCAGTCCCCCATAATAAAAGGTGACCCTTCCAAATCAGAAGACGCTTCAACCAATAAGGCATTACAACATCACAACATCAAATTGTTCGGGCAAATATTGCACATCGACTTGAAACGACAACGACTTACCCAGAAAAGATTCGAGCTCGGCAATACTGGCAGACTCTTCTTCCAGCATACGGGTAACAACACGTTCATGAGCGATAACCAATAGCTTGTTGGCATCAAATTGACGCGCAATACGCGTAATTTCACGAAAGATATCGTAGGTTAAGGTCTCGAGCGATTTAATAACTGCCCGTCCCTGACAAACTGGACAGGGTTCACACAGGGTATTCACTAAACTTTCACGAGTACGTTTACGCGTCATTTCAACCAAACCCAAGCTGGTAAGTTGACTGATGGTGCTTTTGGTGCGATCTTTTGCCAAAGCCCGCTCTAGTGCTTGCAACACTTGCGTCTTATGTGTTTCGACCAGCATATCGATAAAATCAAGAATGATAATACCGCCTAAATTTCGTAAGCGTAATTGACGCGCAATGGTTTGCGCTGCTTCTAAATTGGTTCTAAAAATCGTTTCTTCTAAATTACGACTACCAACAAATGCTCCCGTATTCACATCAATGGTTGTCATCGCTTCGGTTTGATCAATAATGAGATAGCCACCAGACTTTAACGGCACTTTAGGCTCTAAGGCTTTTTGAATTTCATCTTCAACCGAATACAAGTCAAAAATAGGACGTTCGCCCTGATAATGTTCGAGACGTTCAACCAAATCAGGCACATAATCACTCGCAAATTGCTGCATACGCAAAAAAGTTTCACGCGAATCAACACGCACCGACTCAATACGCTCGTGTGGCACATCACGAATCACGCGTAAATATAACGGTTGATCCTCGTACACCAAAGCGGGACCGCGTAGCTTACTTTTTTCCTCTTCAATACTGCGCCACAATTTTTGTAAAAAGCGCATATCGTCAATCAGCTCTTGCTCATCAGCACCTTCAGCAACGGTACGGACAATAAAGCCACCCACCATTTGTGCTTCCGCTGTCCACTGTGCAACAATTGAACGCAAGCGATCACGCTCTGACTCTGACTCAATACGCTGACTAATGCCAATGGTTTTTTCTCGCGGCAAATGAACCAATAAATGCGAGGGCAAAGTGATATTCATCGACACCCGCGCCCCCTTAGAGCCAAGCGGATCTTTAATCACCTGTACCAGAATTTCTTGCCCATCGTGTAATAACTTCGCAATATCTTCCATTTCTGCATCGGCAATACCAACAGGGCGAATGGATACATCAGAGACATGCAAAAAAGCGGCCTTATCTAGCCCAATATTAACAAAAGCGGCCTGCATACCAGGTAATACTCGCGCCACCCGCCCACGATAAAGATTGCCTACCAAACCACGTTTACTGGCACGCTCGACCCATACTTCTTGCAAAACGCCATTTTCGATCCAAGCGACACGCGTTTCTCTTGGCGTGACGTTAACTAAAACCTTTTCTTCTGTTGCTAATTGCATGAAGTCCATCCTGCTAACGTGAGCATTTGATCACATTCATAAAGCGCCAAGCCCATCACCCCCGAATGGCTACCCGAAAACTGACTCACCCAACGTGCAGCTTGCCCCTGAATCGCATAACCACCCGCTTTACCCAACGGCTCACCCGATTGCCAATAAGCCTGTAACTCAGTAGCGGATAACTGCCGAAAAGTTAAAAAACTCAGTTGATGATTTTGCCAACGCTGTTTACCATGCACCAATGCCATGACCGTTTGCACGGCATGGGTTTTACCTGATAGGCGTTGCATCATCGCCATAAAGTGCGCCTCGTCTGCGGGCTTGCCTAGGGTATCATCGTCAACCAAAACTTCAGTATCGGCAGACAATACCCAATCATTGGCAGTCACCAGCGCCTGCACCGCTAATGCTTTATCTAAACTAACGCGATAACCGTAGGCTAATGCGGTTTCGTCAGGCAAACGCACCTCTGGCACATCCGAAACTTTAATGTCATGCGTAATGCCTAACTGAATTAACAACTCGGTACGACGTGGGGAAGCGGAAGCCAAATAAAACATCAATTCACACCCTTTAAAATCGTTATTCTCTGTGGTAAGGATGGTTATTGAGCAACGACCAAGCCCGATATAATTGCTCCGCCAACACCACACGCACCAAGGGATGTGGTAACGTTAAGGGTGTTAACGACCAAGTCCAATCGGCTTTTACTTTCACACTCGGTGCTAAGCCATCGGGACCACCGACAACAAAAGTGACATCTCGCCCCGACTGCAACCACCCTTCTAAGCGTTTTGCTAATGCTTTGGTATCGATGACATCACCGTGCTCATCTAAAACAACACGAATGGGATTCCCCACTAATGCCTCTTCGATGCGCACCGCTTCTTCTTCCATGTACTTCGCCGCAACACCTGCTTTCGTGCGTTTAGCGGGTGCAACCTCTTTGAGCGTCAAACGGCACTGCCCCGATAAGCGTGGCGCATACTCATCAAAGCCTGTCGTAATCCAATTGGGCATTTTTTGACCAACACATAGCATTTTTAATTGCATAACAAAACCTTGAAATCCACCCCAGCCCTAAGAAAATCCA
>DYST01000068.1 GCA_020726325.1 Thiomicrospira cyclica
AAAGACGTGCTTCGGTGATGTTGCGTATTAGTCCCTAAACCCTGAAGTAAAGGTGGTGGCTAGAACTGTCAGCTAGGTATCCTGGACAAAGCAGGACGCACACCCCGACAGGAATTCAGCCCCAAAAGCAAATTTATCGGCTCCGGGCACATCGGCAAACACCAGTAACCCAAAACACGCCTCTGAACCCATTCTATCTAAAAAGGTGAAACGATGCACCAACTAAATTACTCAACGACTGACGACTGCCCAGCCAAAGCATCCTGCACTTGTCCCAAAATCAAACGCACATCGGTTTCCAACGTCTGATTAAAACGATCTGTCTGTAACAATTCATAACTTAAATTGAGTGCAACCATGAGCAAACGCACCTCAAACGATTGCGTTAACTGCGTTTTATTCAGTGCGTCATTAACCGCATTAGCAGCCAATAACAAATCGGGGGCATCATCAGGCAAACAGGGAACTTGAAAAACTTTTCCAGCCAAGTGCAAAGAAACACTATTTTTTTGCATCCACTCTTCCTCAATGCGATAATAAGCCTAATTACTCGTATTATAGAATAGAACTCATCATGAATTATGCACAAATTGATGCTGCCCTCAAAACAGCCTTCGCTCGTGAAGATGCCGCCTTCCTGCATGGTTTCTGGCATGGATTGAATAGCAGTCATAGCGACTGGAGCTTAAAGCTGTGGTTAGATGCACTCATCGAGGAGTTTGATATCAGCAGTATCCCTGCCGAACTGCTCAAAGCTTTTCAGCAAATTCATGTTGATAGTCAGGCACAACTTGATGCTGACCCGCTCACCATGACCCTACTCATTCCCGATGATGAAACACCACTTAAACAACGCGCCCTCGCCTTACAGCAATGGTGTCAAGGTTATTTGTACGGCTTAGGTTTGGGCGAGCGCGTCAAAAACTGGAAAGGATTACCGAAAGAATTTCGCGAATGGATCGAAGATATTACCCATATCAGCCAACTCGATGAAAACAGCGTCAGCGATTGTGAAGAAGACGAGACCAGCTTTGTTGATCTAAGCGAATATGTACGCATGGCAGCGGCTCATATCGCCGAACACATTGCCCTGATACCGCAACCAACTGCACCAACGATTCATTAACCATGTCTGTTACTATCTACCCGCAACGTCGTCAAAAACTCTTCGATAAGCTACCCGTCAATTCGCTTGTGCTGATTCCTTCGGGTAGTGAGCAAGTGCGTAATCGTGATACAGGTTATGCCTTCCGCCCGCAAAGCGATTTTTATTATCTAACAGGTTTTGATGAACCTGATAGCGTTTTAGTTTTCACGAAAACAGCAGAAGAACAGCTTTGCCATATCTGTTTGCGCCCTAAAAACCCAGAACGCGAAACATGGGATGGCTTACGTTTGGGCATTGATGCTGCCCCAGCAGGCTTACAGCTAGACACAGCGCACGATATTGCCGAATTAGACAGTTTACTCCTCGATTGGTTAGCAAATAAAGCCTATTTGTGGCTCAGCTTTGAACAAGGTAGCGAATGGACATCGCGCTTACTCCCCATTATCGGACAATTAAAGCGCAAGGTACGCCAAGGCATCGAAGCCCCTAAAGGCATTCACGACTTAGATGCCTTATTACACGAACAACGTCTGATTAAAGACAACTCAGCGCAACTCGGCTTAAAACAGGCAGCGCAAATAACCGTTGCTGGACACCTAGCCGCCATGAAAGCAACGCAAGCGGGACGCTATGAATATCAGGTTCAGGCAGCACTAGAATTTGAATGTCGTTATTTAGGGGCGCAACGACAAGCATTCGATAGTATTGTTGCCAGCGGTAATAATGCCTGCATTTTGCACTATCATGAAAACAATGCCTTATTGCGTCATGGTAATTTGCTCTTAATTGATGCTGGCGCTGAAATCGACGGCTATGCTGGCGACTGCACCCACACTTTCCCGATTAGTGGTACATTTAGCCCTGAGCAAGCCGCGCTTTATGACTTGGTACTAGCAGCACAACACGCAGCTTTCGCTGTTGTGAGACCCAATACCCCATACAATCAACCACATCAAGAAGCCGTTAACATAATTTCTCAAGGGCTATTAGATTTAGGCTTGCTACAGGGCGACCTTGCCAGTATTATCGAGCAAGAAAGTTACAAGCCTTTTTACATGCACCAAACAGGACACTGGCTTGGCTGCGATGTCCATGATGTTGGCGCATACAAACAGCAAGGCGAATGGCGACCCTTGCAAGCAGGTATGGCACTAACGGTCGAACCAGGGGTTTATGTCGCGCCAGACAATACCACTGTAGACAAAAAATGGCGCGGCATTGGCATTCGTATCGAAGACAGTGTTTTAGTAACGAGCGCAGGCTATGACTGCTTAACCGCAGGATTACCACGCACACGCAGTGAGATAGAAAAATGGATGCAACACACTTAATTCAACCGCAATCTGCTTTAATTATTGGTGCGGGTCCTGTTGGGGCGTTATTGGCACTGTCACTCCACCAACGTGGCTGGCAAGTAACGCTCATCGAACAGCACGATTTTGCGCAAGGCTTACCCAAAAGCTACGATAGCCGTCAGCTCGCCTTAACTGCTGGCAGCGTCGATTGGCTCAAGCAAACACAGCTATTGCCAGAGCTCTTAGCAGAACTTACGCCGATTTTAAGTATTCATAGCTCATCGCAAGATAACTTTGGCACAACCAGCATGACGCATACAGAAATGAAGGTGCCAGCCTTGGGTTATACCCTATCGCAACAAACCCTAGGACAGCATCTTTTTGCCGCCTTAGCAAAAACGAATATTCCTTTAGTTGGCGGTATTAACCTACAAACACTCAGCCAAACGACAACACAGGTTAGTCTATCGGGTGTAGATCACGAAAACAAACAGCACCACTGGCAAGCAAATTACCTCTTTGCCGCTGACGGTGCACATTCTTGGATACGGCAAAAACTTGGCATCGACAGTCAAACACGTCATTACCCACACAACCTACTGACTGCAATTGCAACCCTTGCCCAAGCGCACCACAATCTTGCCATCGAGCGTTTTACCGTGCAAGGACCAGCGGCACTATTGCCCATGCAGGACAAGCAGCAAAGTAAAGTTGTTTATTGCTACCCGACAGAAGATGATGAACAGGTCAAAGCGACACCAACGGCAGTAATGATAGACACCCTTAATCATCAGCTCGGCAGACAGCTTGGTAATATCACACAACTTGAAGCAGTTCAGCACTACCAACTCGTTGAAATTCGAGCTCACAGCATTCAGCAAGGACATTGCTTACTGATGGGAAATGCCGCGCATACGCAGCACCCCGTTGCTGGACAAGGCTTAAATCTTGGTATCCGTGATATTACGGCTGTTTACGACTGGGCGCAAGATGCAGATCAAGCAAGCTGGTTTGCCTTAGCAGAGCAACGGCAGCAAGATCACAAGCATACCATGAATTTTACTCATGGCTTGGTAACGCTTTTCAGTCACCCTTCTAAATTGGTACGCACTGCGGCAAGTGCTGGCATGGGGCTACTTGCCTTTGCGCGTCCACTCAAACACCGAATCACGCGCATCGCAATGGGATATTAAGCATGAAACAGCACTCTGATGTCATTATTTTAGGGGGCGGCATGGTCGGTGCAGCAGCAGCCTTAGCATTAAGTCAACTTAAGTTAAGTGTTAGCCTCATCGAAACACGTCCTGTCGATCCTAGCTTTGACCCAAAACAGCCCTACGGGCTACGTATTAGTGCCATTCAACGCAGCTCCGAAAACCTACTCAAGTCCTTAGGCGTTTGGGATAGTATTCTGGCGCGACGCATTAGCGCTTTTAAAAACATGCATATTCAAGACTGGCAGGGATTTAATGCCCGCTTATCTGCGCACGACCTACACGAGCCGAACCTAGGTCATATTATCGAAAATGATATGATGGCAGCAGCCATTTGGGATGCATTAGCAGAACAAACCAATTGCCAGATTCATATTGCGCAAACCAAACAGGCACAACAAGATGGATACGGAAATTGGCATCTACAACTGGATAATGGCACTGAATTAAGCAGTCCATTATTGATTGGTGCTGATGGTGCGCAGAGCCAAGTTCGGCAATGGTTGGCTATTGAGCAAGACATCAACGACTATCATCAACAGTGTATTGTGGGCAATGTACATACCGAAAAACCGCATCAACAGGCGTGTTGGCAACAATACAGCGAACAGGGCATTTTTGCCCTACTCCCCTTGTCTGCACATACTTGCTCTATCGCTTGGTATGTATCATCGCCAGAAGAAGCAGCACAATATTGCACAGGTAGCAGCGAGCAACAAGCACAAGCAATGACCCTTGCTTCTGCTAGCATGTTGGGGCAACTCACGCCCATTAGCGAATTACAATCATTTCCCCTCATTCGTCGTCAAAGCCAGCGTTATGTACAAGCGAATACACTCTTAATTGGCGATGCTGCGCATACGGTGCACCCACAGGCTGGTCAGGGGGTTAACCTTGGTTTGCTTGATGTAACCGCACTCAAAGCGATATTTTCGCATGCCATTGCTCACGGACAACCCATCCATGATTTGCGCGTCCTGACACGCATTGAACGCGCGCGCAGACACGATGCTACACTTGTGCAACGTGGCATGGAGACAATCAATTGGTTATTCTCAGACACAGCCGTAACGAATGGACTACGCCAACTGGCACAGCCCCTAACCAAAAACCCAATCATGAGCACAATTTTATCGGCTCCAACCTTACGGGGGAGATTAACAGGCATCCTGTCATGATTCATCGCACGCGTGCGTTCTTTGATTACCCGAATGAAAACCCAACACCCCAGAGGAAAAAAGACATGAATCATCCTAATGACCGCCACTACGCAGCAACACACGAATGGTTGCTCCCTTTAACAGCAGATACCGTTACTGTCGGCATCAGTGATTATGCGCAAAATGCACTGGGTGATGTCGTTCATGCCGACTTGCCTGCACTTGGCACACAGGTTGTCGCAGAACAGGCGTGTTGTGTCCTAGAATCAGTCAAAGCCGCATCGGATGTACATGCCCCAGTAACAGGTGAAATCATTGAAATTAATAGCAAACTTAACGACACACCAGAGCTCATCAATGATGATCCCTACGGTGAAGGCTGGCTATTTCGCATTAAAACAATCAATGTTCATGATGCGAAGTTAATGACTGCACAAGAATACGAAGCGAATATTGAATAAAGCCTTTACTTTATAGCCCAAATTTTTTATATTATACGATAAATAAAATTCATACAGGGTTAATGTTATGGCAGATCGTCGACTGCAAGTGTTTCACACGGTAACACGTGTCATGAGCTTTACCAAAGCAGCAGAAATTCTGCATATGACACAGCCCGCAGTTACTTTTCAAATCAAGCAACTCGAAGACTTTTTTAATACGCGCCTTTTTGACCGTACACACAATAAAATTACCCTCACGAATGCAGGGCGCACAGTTTATGACTATGCCGAGCAGATTCTAGAAATGTACGCCAAAATGTCTAACGATGTAAAAGAGCTGACAGGCGATGTTAGTGGTGCTTTAGTTATTGGCGCAAGTACGACAATTGCTGAATACATGCTACCGCGCCTGCTTGGAGCGTTCAAGAAGACACACCCTGATGTCAGTTTGCGTCTTCAGGTAGGTAATACCGATGCGATTGTATCGATGGTTGAAAATAATATGCTTGATCTGGGTATTGTTGAAGCACCTGTATATAATAAAAACCTCGAAGTTAAAGCCTGTCGCTTAGATGAGATGGTTGTGATTGTCACTCCAGATCATCCTTTAGCTAAGTTTAAGAGCATCCGTCCAGAGCAATTAACACAATATCCCTTCATTCTACGCGAAGAAGGTTCTGGCTCACGCTCAGTGATTGATGAATACATGAGAAATGCGGGCATGAACTTTATTGATTTCAATATTGTCATGGAACTCGGTAGCCCAGAATCGCTTAAAATGGCGGTTGAAGGTGGTGTTGGTGTTGCCATTACTTCACGCACGACGCTCGCAAAAGAGCTTAAATTAGAAAGTTTGGTCGCGATTTCGCTCAACCCACCACTGCTCAGACCTTTTTCACATGTGCGCCAACGTCACAAGTTTCGTCATCGCGCAGTTGGCGAGTTACTGGAATTTGCAGAAGAGTACTGCAAAGTTCAAGCAAGAAAAGAAGGCTTTATGGTTCCAGAGGACATGCCCAGTCAATTTTAACCAACACAACGCCATCGTGCCACCAATGTGCTGGCATGTTTGCCCAACCCAATAACACATTGGATTGGGCATCATAAACCACAGGCCAATGCACTTTTTGCCACATTGGTAGCTGCTCAGTTTGCAGCCACTTTTTTAATGTTTTTGTACCTTGCGCCGTCTGCAGCGATTCACCACCTTGTCGTGGCTTTACCAACAAAGCCGTTCTCGATTGACTTGAAAAAGATAACACGCCCAACTCAGACCACAAATATACCTGTTTTTGATCTAATGGCGTATCACGCAACCGATCTGGGCGCATAAACACTGACTCAGGCAAAAAATAACCCAATCCAGCATCAATCAACAAACACCATCCTTGCCAACAAAAACGCGGATGCGTTTGTACATCATGCCAAGCATAAAATTGCTGCTCAATTTGCTGCCATTGAACGGTAGAAAGTAGAATATCTTTATCTTTCCACAAAATCATCAGTGCATTCTTCGCCCGAATCCAAGGCAAGGCTTGCCAACACGCAATATCCCAAGTAAAACGACTTAGCTGACACTGCTTCCAGTCTTCTTGTCCCACCATATTCAACAACACCTGCGCTTCTTGTGCATGATGCGCTGCCATTGCAAATTGTTGTGCATACTGGGGCTGTAACCGCTGCATAACAGGCAACAATTGATTTCTAATCTGATTACGCAAAGCAAAATCATCTTGATTGCTTGGATCTTCAATCCAAGTCAGTCCTTCACGTTCTGCGTAAGCACGCATATCCAGATAGGAAACAGATAATAAAGGACGCAATAAAAGCCTACCATCATCTCGCACTTGCCACGCTCTCATTGCGCCTAAGCCAGAAACACCAGCGCCGCGCAAAGCACGCAATAAAAAGGTTTCTGCTTGATCGCGCTGATGATGTGCTGTCAACAAGACACCATCTGGCGCAACCTGTTGCCATAGCGCAGCATAACGCGCTTCACGCGCACGATCTTCTAGCCCGCGCCTACTCACATCGGCAACCTGAACACGAATTGCACAAAAGGGAATTTGGCGATTTTCTGCTTGCACTCGACAGTGAGCTAACCAATCATCTGCCACTGACTGTAAGCCATGATGAATATAAACCGCTAATAAGGCGCATTTTTGCCTACTCAGCTCATGTAACAATACCGTCGAATCCATACCACCACTAAAAGCCAGCACCACAGGACGCGCACCAATCTGAGTACGCAAAAGAGAAACAGCCTGAACAATCGGACAGGCTGTTTGAGCAATAGAAGCAAATGACATCAGATAAACGACAAACAGCTACTTATTTTTTCTGCTCTTTAACCAACTTAATTAAATCCTCAACAGGAACCAAACCAGGAATCAAGGTGCCATCCGCTAACAAAATACTCGGCGTGCCCTGTAAACCCAATGATGTCGCCAAGTCAAAATGTTTCGCAATCGGATTCGTACAGGTCATTAATTTAGCGGGCATTTCCCCCTTCATCATTTGCTCTAGCTCACCAGGTGTTTGCTGATTACACCATGCATGCACCGCTTTATTAAACGAAGGCGTGTCCACACCTGAACGCGGGAAAAAGACATAGCGCACTCGAATATCGGCAGCAAGTGCTTTAGGTAGCAGCGCATGCAGTTTCTGACAATACTGGCAATCGACATCGGTAAAAACAGTAATGGTATGCGTATATTTACCACTAGTCGGCATGTAAATCATCGTATCTTTGTCGGCGAGCTTAGCAAACTCCGTCTCACGGAATTTCATAATCGCAATTTCAGTTAAATTACGCTTCTCTGCTAAATTGAGCAACTGACCGCGCATCACATATTTTGCATCACTTGAACTATAAAAAATAAATGCACCGTGTTGCACCGTATAGATACCATCTATTGGTGTTGGTGTTACCGTTGCATCTTTTAGCTCGGGAACCTGTGCTACCAGCTTTTGCTTAACGCCTTCAGAATCATCATGAGCTAACGCAATATTGGCTGTTAACAGCAGTAGCGCGGCGATTAACGTCTTAAACATAGTTTTACCCTTTATGAACACCTTAGTAAAAATACAAAAAAAGCACCATTTCTGGTGCTTTTCTCTACTGCGAAGCCAAAGGCAATTATACCTTTTCGCGAATACGCGCTGCTTTACCACGTAATGCACGTAAGTAGTACAACTTAGCACGACGTACATCACCACGACGGATAACTGCAATACTGGCAATAACAGGGCTGTGTGTTTGGAACACACGCTCAACACCGACACCGTGCGAAATTTTACGCACTGTGAAAGCAGAGTTTAAGCCACGATTGCGCTTTGCAATCACAACACCTTCAAACGACTGCAAACGCTCACGTGTGCCTTCGATTACTTTAACCTGAACAGTCACGGTATCACCAGGACCAAAAGCAGGTACATTGTCTTTCAACTGGGCAGTTTCCAGAGCTTGAATTTTAGCGTTAATCATTATTACTCACCTTAAATCATCACCGCATTACATGCGATCTAATCTATTAAAATACTTGGTTTTTTACCATTCAACAAAATTTATTCTTGAGCTACCTTCTCAACCGAAAGCCATGCTTCTTGCAACCATTGCTTGTCTTGCTTACTCAATGCAATACTTTTCAACAACTCAGGACGACGTTCCGCAGTCCGAATAAGCTGTTGCTGTCTGCGCCATTTCGCAATCTCAGCATGGTTACCCGATTGCAACACCGCTGGCACTTCCAATCCTGCAATCACAGGTGGACGTGTGTAGTGTGGGCAATCTAATAACCCTTGCGTAAAAGAATCTTCAACAGCCGACTGGGCATGCCCCAAAACACTTGGGATCAAGCGCACTACCGCATCTATCAACATCATTGCAGGCAGTTCACCACCCGAAACAACGAAATCTCCTACCGAAATTTCTTCATCGACAGATGAAGCGATAAAACGTTCATCCACACCTTCATAGCGACCACATAGCAAGGCGACTTGCGGTAGTTGTGCTAATTCGGCGGCTCTCGCCTGTGTTAGCGGTTTACCCTGTGGCGAAAGATAAATGAAATGCGGTTTAACATCAGCGCACTGTGCAGTCATCGCGGTGAGTGTGTCCGCCAAAGGCTGAACCATCATCACCATACCAGGACCACCACCATATGGACGGTCATCGACGGTATTATGCACATTGTGTACATAATCACGCGGATTGTGACACACACAAGACCAGAGTCCGTTACGGTGCGCCCGACCTGTCACCCCGACATCCGTTACTGTACGAAACAGCTCAGGAAACAGAGTAATGACATGAAAGTCCATCTGCTTAGTTGTTAAAGTAACCAGAGTCCCAGTCAACGACAATGCGCTTATTGGTGATATCTACGGTTTTAACAACCACATCCATCACAAAGGGAATCAGCTCATCGCCCGATTCACCACGCACACGCATCACATCGTGAGCACCTGTTTCCATCATTTCTTTCACCACACCGAAAGAAACACCCGATTCATTGACTAAGGTACAACCGACAAGGTCAACCCAGTAATAATCGCCTTCATTTTTGGGCAGCTGCTCTGGCATAATTGCCACATCACAGCCCATCAATAAGCGTGCTTCTTCACGGTCATCAAGACCCTTAAACTTTGCAACCAATCGACCATCAGCGTGGGCTTGCGCCTCTTCGACATCGAACGATTGCCAACCTTCAGTTGTCTTTACCCACAATGGGTTATAGCTCATCAAGTTGGCAGCGGGGCGAGTATAGGAAAAAAATCGTAACCAACCACGCACACCAAATAGACCATTCACACGGCCTACTAAAATTTTGTTGTCTGTTAACGTTTGCACGTTAAAATCAAGCAGCCTTAGACTGCTTAGCCAAGGTCAAAACACGATCAGACGCTTGCGCACCCTGACCTACCCAGTAATCGTAACGGTCGCTGTCAAAGCGCAATTTTTCTTCATTGCCACGAGCGACAGGGTTAAAGAACCCAATACGTTCGATAAAACGACCATCACGACGCATGCGGCTGTCCGCTACGACGATTGAATAAAAAGGTTTTTTCTTAGCTCCACCACGGGCTAGACGGATTACAACCATCTGTCACTCCTTGTAACGTTTAACAGCGACAACAGGAATTCCTGCTGACTATTTCTTTAGCCATCCCAAGCCAACTGGCAAGGAATCGAACATTATGACAGATTATAAGTAAGAAAACAATGATGAAAACACCCAAACTCTTTACGTATTAGCGTAGC
>DYST01000008.1 GCA_020726325.1 Thiomicrospira cyclica
TAAGACTCCTTAACCGTACGTGAAATGGTGTAATCACGTCCTTGTTTTACTTTTTCATAATTACCAAATGACTCATTAAAGGTGCGTTTCATGTAGTCACGTAAGCCGTTAATGGTCACGACCACAAATTGCCCACCTGGTTCGAGGTGTTGCTTAATATCGTGTAAAAAAATACTCAGCATTTCCTTGCCCACTTTAGCAGGAATATTTGACACCACTGTGTCAAATTTACGATCAGTGGGAATTTGTGCCAATCCATTCGATAACATGGCTTGTGCATTGCCTAAGTGGTTAAGCTCGATATTACGACGCGCATAATCGACAGCGACAAAATCCTTATCGACCATCAGTACACTGCCATTTTTGGCTTCTTTAGCCAGCGTAATACCAATGGGACCATAGCCACAGCCTAAGTCTAAAATATGGTCATTTTCTGTAATCTCAATATACTTAAGTAATAAGTCCGTGCCAGAGTCAATTTCTCGTGGCGAAAAAAGACCCCACGTACTACTGAATTTCATGGTTTTTTCGCGTAATTGGGTTTCGAAGACAATGTCTTTTTTTAATGCGTCTATGTTCATAGTGTTCCTGATGCTGGGGTTTGTCCTATAATAATGCCCATTTCTATCGGTTTGGTCAATTCCTGTGCAACTTAATCCAGCTCAATTACAAGCGGTTCACCTCACTCAAGGTCAAGTATTGGTATTGGCGGGGGCAGGTTCTGGTAAAACACGGGTGATTACCGAAAAAATCGCCTACTTAATCGAAAAAGAAGGACATAACCCAAAAGGCATTTATGCCGTTACTTTTACCAATAAAGCAGCGAAAGAAATGCAGCATCGTCTTAGTCAACGGCTAGGCGATTCAGGGCGGGGTGTTCAGGTATCGACTTTCCATACGCTTGGGCTAGATATTTGCCGACGCGAATACAAAGCCTTAGGGATTAGGCATAGTTTTTCGTTATTTGATGATGCCGATAGCATGCAACTGTTACGTGAGTTGAGTCGTGACGATGAGGTAGATTCTGAGCGACTTAAGGTAGCTCGTCATGCCATTTCCTTAGCTAAAAATCGTTTACAGTCACCGCAGTTTTTGCTCGAAAGTGCCAGTAATGACGATGAAGCCTATATTGCCCGACTCTATGCCGCTTATCAGGAAAGTTTACAGGCTTATTCGGCACTCGATTTTGATGATTTAATCGCCCGTGTGGTGTGGTTATTTCAATCGCACCCCGATATTCACCAAAAATGGCGGCACAAGGTGCGTTATTTATTAGTCGATGAATATCAAGATACTAATCCCGTACAATTTGCCCTCATGAAGCTCTTAGCAGGCACACAAGGGCACTTTACCTGTGTCGGAGACGATGACCAGTCGATTTATGCGTGGCGTGGTGCAGCGCCTGAAATTCTCAGTCAGTTACAAAGTGATTATCCTGCACTAACCTTGGTAAAGCTTGAGCAAAACTACCGTTCTAGCGCACGCATCTTACAAGCTGCCAACCAACTGATTACCAATAATCCCCATTTGTTTGTTAAAACCTTATGGTGCGATCGTGGGCTAGGGGACAAGGTGCGTATTTTAGCCTGTCCCGATGAAACCACCGAAGCCGAACGCATTGTCAGCGAGTTGCTGGTACATAAAATAAAAAACCAAACCCACTGGCGCGATTATGCCATTTTGTACCGTAGCAATCATCAGGCTCGATTAGTCGAGCGTGCCTTGCGTGAGCAAGAAATTCCCTACAGCATTTCGGGTGGACAGTCGTTTTTTGACCGCATCGAAATTAAAGATGTCTTGGCCTACCTGCGATTATTAGATAATCCCGATGATGACGCGGCTTTCTTACGCATTGCCAATACCCCTAAACGCGATTTAGGACCACAGACGCTCTCGAAACTATCCGACTATGCCAAGGGTAGGGGGGTGAGTCTACTTGCTGCCTGTGGCGAGTTTGGCTTGACACAAGTGATGCCAGAACGTGCGATGATCCAACTCATTCGTTTTACCGAATTTTTAGAGCGTTGGCGACCCGAATTCGGTGGCATGGAGCTACCCAATCAACTGATGCAATTTTTAACTGATTTGCAGTACGAAGTGTGGTTGATGGAATGTGCGGAAAACCCCAAAAAGGCAGTACGCCAGTGGGAAGCGGTACTCGACTTGCTCAAATGGATTGGCAGACTGGTCGAAAAACATGATGGTGCTTGGGATTTATCCGAAATCGTCCGCCATTTAACGCTCATGAATACGCTCGAACGTCAAAGCGAGGACAAAGAAAAAGATGAAGCCTCGCTAATGACTTTACATGCCGCCAAAGGACTTGAGTTTGGTCATGTCTTTTTGATGGGTATGGAAGAGGGGATATTACCGCATCAAAACAGCATTGACTCAGGCGATGTCGAAGAAGAACGTCGTTTAGCATATGTCGGCATTACCCGTGCCGAGCGATCACTGACCATCAGTTATGCCCGTACTCGCAAACGCTATGGTGAGCAAAGCAGCACCACACCGAGTCGCTTTTTAGACGAGTTACCGCTCGATGATATTTATTGGGAAGGTAAAGATGAAGAAGCCGACACAGAGGTTAAGGCTCAGACGGCAGCGAATCATTTGGCTGCCATGCGGGCGATGCTGGGATAATCTGTTAGTGTTTGCGTGTCATGATATGAATTGCAGACACAATAATTGCAATCAGAAAAATAGTAACAGCTAATGTTTGAGCAGTCTCTAGTTCCATTATTACTCCGCCGCCAAAGCTTCTTTCTTGTTCCAGCGAATTGACGACCACATCCCTGCCGAAATAAAGACAATACCAATCAAGCCCGTAATAATCTCTGGTACTTCGGTGTGCATCGAAATAAACATAATGGTTGCTAAAGCACCGATGGCATAATGCGCACCATGATCGAGATAACGATATTCGTTCAGCACGCCATGATTAACCAGTGACATGGTAATAGAGCGAACAAACAAAGCACCAACCCCCAAACCCAGCATGATAATTACCACATCTTTGGTAATGGCAAAAGCACCAATAACACCATCAAAACTAAACGATGCATCGAGTACTTCTAAATATAAAAATGATGCCAAGCCAGTGCGTGCAGCCGTACCCACCACGTCAATGCCAGTTTCCATATTGGCTTCCATCAATTTATTGATAGACTCTAAAAGAACAAACGTAATCACACCTGCAATACCTGATATGAGTGCACCAGCTTGCTGTTCAGCTGGCAAAAAGCTCACGCTCAATAATAACAAGCCCAAAGCAAAAATGATCTCGAGTGATTCGAGTTGTCCCATTTTCGATAACCAGGCTTCGCCTTTACCCAGCCAATGCGCTTCTTTGTCATCATCAAAAATAAAACCTAAAAAGACCATGAGCAAGAAAATACCACCAAAAGCAGCGACCTGAATGTGAGATGACTCTAAATGATGGGCGTAGGTTTCGCTGTCATAGAGTGCCATTTGCGCAACATCCCACATACTTAAACCTGCAATGAGCGCCACAATTACGAGCGGGAAGAGCACTCGCATACCAAAGACGGCAATGAGCATGCCCCAAGTCAAAAAGCGTTGCTGCCAAATGGGATCCATTTTTTGCAAAATTTTGGCATTTACGACCGCATTATCAAAGGATAAACTAACCTCTAATACCATCAAAATGGCTGCGGCTGCCAAGCCTTCTAATCCAGCCCATACCCATGCTAAGTAGAGTGCGATCAGCATAAAGCCAATTGACCAGCGGAATTCTTTAATTAATATCACCTGTTATTTTCCTATTATCATGTTTTCGTTTATTCTCTCATAAAATAAACTTATTGCACAGTCCATTCTTCAGGAACATGAACGCCATAGCCCTGAGCTAAGTCAATGCCAATTTTTCTTAACTCTGACAGAATAGCTTCATTTTCAACGTATTCAGCAATGGTTTTTAAACCAAACACCCCAGCCAGTTGATGCATATTGGCAACAATAGCGCGGTTAATCGCATCTTTATGGATATTATGCACAAAAGCACCATCAATTTTTAAATAATCAACAGGCATTTGACGCAAATAAGCAAAAGAAGATAAACCACTACCAAAATCATCCAATGCTAATGATGAGCCTAAATCTTTAAGCAGCTTCATGCAGCGCAAAGCCTGTGTCAAATTCCCCATGGTCGCCGTTTCTGTGATTTCAAAACAGATACGCTCTGCGAGTTGTGGTTTTTGTGACAGTTCGTCATGGATAAACAATAAAAACTTCTCGTCTGTTAAAGATTGACCAGACAAATTAAGGCTATAAATGACACCATCGTTACGTTTACTATCAATAATCTGTTCAATATTTTTCAGTGATTTTTGAATAATCCAACGATCTACTTTAGTCATGAGTCCATAACGTTCGGCAGCAGGAATAAATTGATTGGGCGATAGCAACTTACCCTGTTCATCTTTCATGCGTACAAGTACTTCTGCGTGTGGATGAATCCCTGTCAACGGTAGCATGTACTGAATAAATAAAACAAGCCTATTTTCTTCAATTGCTCTAGGAATACGCTCAGTCCAAGCAAGTTCTTCTTGTCTTTGACGCATATCGATGTTGTCATTATGTGCCGACTCAACACGATTCCGTCCTTTTTCTTTAGCAAGATAACAAGCGGTATCTGCTGAAATCAAACTTTGCTCAACCGAAAGACTCAGTTCATCAATCATCACTAAGCCAATACTAACACCGATTTGAAAGCGTTTATCTTGCCAAATAAAAATAAAATGTTGAATGTCATGAATAATTTGCTTACAAATTTCAATAGACTTTTGCATGCTGGTATCAAACAGTAACAAACCAAATTCATCACCACCTAAACGTCCTAATATGGCATTTTCTGGAACGCTACGCAGAAAAATAGTGCCAGAAAGCTGACGTAATAGTTGATCTCCTGCCATATGCCCAGCAGTATCATTAACAATTTTAAATTGATCAAGATCGAGATAACAAAAAGCATGTTGTATTTTATTTTTATGGGCATCAATAATTGCTTCGCGAATTTGATTTTCAAATTCGTAGCGATTAAACAATCCTGTTAAATGATCGCGTTTAGCCATATTTTCAATTTGTAAACGCATCTCTTCTAAGTGTGTAACGTCATCTAATACTAAGGCAGCACCGTTAATTTTACCTTCAGAGTGACGCATGGGCGACAGAGTACAATCAAGAAAAATGGGACTGCCGTCTTTACTCATTGTTTTGATGTTATGAATCTGGGTGATTTGATTATTTTCAATACAAGCAATCAAGCTATCCATTATTTTTTGTGCTTCTTTCCTAAATTGACTCGGATAAATATCAATTAATAGTCGTCCTTCTAATGGCTCAAAATCGTTATGATTTGTTAATATTTCTCGTGCTTTAGGATTCAGATATAACATACGCCCTAGGATATCTGTTGTAATCACACCTTCACCTAACGAGTTTAAGGTTGTTTCTGCTTGATCTCGTTCTTTTTTCAATGTTGCTTTTGCTAATACTCGTTCGTAGCGTTGAATATTTCTTTGTTTTAATAAGTAATAGAACAGGGTGGATAAGACTATTGCGGATAGGAGTAAACTAAAGGCAGCATACCAAGATAGTTTTTGCGCACCAGGCGTTGCTTGCATGCTAATAGTTATTGGTTTATCTAATAATGCTAAGGTTTGCGAGAAATGAATAATCGGTAACCAAGTTTTAGTAATTTCTTCTTTTTTATGACTAATATGCGTTACCATTACTTGTTTTGCAGCGCGATAAGTTTGAATACTCATATCATAAGCGATATCTTCAATATCCATTTTTTTAATGGTATTTTTAAGCAAGTCATCTAAAAATATTTCTGTTGCAACCATTGCTTGAACATGTTCAGTACGTTTTTTTTCGGGAATATTATCAATAAAAGTTGTGTCATAAACAGGATGAAAGATCATTGTACCATGAGGGTTTTCAGCGGTGACATGTGACCAAGCTGCAATGGTTTTATTTTTTTCAATCGCTTCATCAATGGCATCATGAAAATTAGGATAGCTATAAATATCACGTCCGAGATGTTTTAGCCCAGTCACTTTATTTTGTTTAACGGTTTCTGATGGAAAGTAAATGCTATTGCTGTTAAGCGGGTCTATTTCTGGATTACCAAAAACACGAAAATTTAAGTACCCATCTTCCTGTTTTTGCGCTTCATATACTTTGAGTTGTTCACTTGTTATTTTAGGTAAAATAAAAAAACTAATATCTTCGCGATAATGACTTAAGGTTTGAATATAAAAGTTGATATCATTATATTTTTGTAAACTATTTAGCGTTAAGGTATTGGCTACTAATCCATCTTCTAAGGCAATAATGGTAGCAAATTCACCACGGAAGCGTTCAGCAACACTGGTAAATATTTGTTCAAGTTCAGCGCGAGCATTTTGTTGTATCATAACAATAGATAACCACGATGCACTCACTAAGAGTAAAACGGTTACAATACTAAAAGTAAACCATGGAAAATTTTGATTATTCTCTGTTTTCATGGTTGACCTTCTTCTTTAAAAACAACAGATTGCCTAAGTATGGCATCGGGTAAGCGAAAATCTGTTGCGGATAATAAGGTTGGATTGTAGCGTGGAATAAAAATGCGATTAGGTATAATCGGAATTTGCCACGGCTGATCACCCTTAAATATGGTTTTACTTAATTCAGCAGCCCAATGCCCAAACTCTTCTGGTGATTCAGATAAAGTAACCATACTATAAGGCAGCATAAAATCTTGGCTGGCAAAGGTAAAACGCTTATTGTTTGCCTTAATCCATGCTGTTGCCTCTTGTTTATCCCAATGATCAATACCTTGATCAGTTCCAAGTTCGATAACATCATATTTTTGAGCATCCGTAATGGCTGCTTTCCATTCATCGAAGTTTTTAACCAAATAACTGTGTAACTCGATTTTATTTTTTTTCATAATCCGTGCAATACCAGCAACATTATTCACTTCAAGTTCATTATTACTAGAAATAAATGCCACGTGATTAATATTGCCCACAATATTTTTCACCAGTCCAATACTTTGCTGTATTGGCCAAATCTCAGTCATGCCCGTTGCATTATCCATTGGATAGCCAAAGGGGCGAGGATCCCAATTAATTCCGACATAAACAACAGGTGTTCGTCCATTGCGTAAATAAGGACCAACGACATATTCACTGGCAGCATCATCAGCAGCAATAACAATATCAGGTTGAGAAAGCGAAATGAGACTGGCAATTTCCATGCCTTTATTTTTAAGTTGAGTGCTACTTTTAACGTTTTTTGCATTGAGATAATGATAAGAAATCTTACAGCTCTCTTTCATTTCGAGATTAAATTGTGCCTGAATACGATCACTCCATTCGTAGCCTTGATGATAGGAGTTAATATAAAAACAATTCATTGTTTGCGCTTGAGCCTGTACCATAAGCACAGTTAATGGATACAAAAAAGGAACTAACCACGGCTTCATTTAAGAATAATCCAATTGATGACGATGTTTGTGTTCGTACACATCGAACACAGTGATTGCCATGGCCGCCAACATAGGGCCAAAGACAAGTCCCATAATACCAAAATGCAGTAATCCAGCAAAGGTAGACAGTAAGGTTATCCATGTATGGTCAAGCACAGGATTACCATCACCATGTTGATTAAGTCCATTGAGCTTTTGAATCATTAAGGGTCGTAATAGGTTATCAATACCAAAACCAATTAATAACGCGCTGTAAGCAGCTGTGATGATCGCAAGCTCTGGGGCATCAAATGCCATAAAATAAAGTGCGACAGAACCCCATACCAAAAAACCACCGACAATGGGTATAAAAGATGCAACCGCATATGCCAGCCCTAAAAATAACCAAGGCATACCCAATATAAACATCAAAAGCGCGAACACCATCCCTTGCAATAAAGCGATTCCTAAGACACTGATGGTTAGCACAGTCGATAAGTGAGCAAAACGATTCAGTAAAAAATAATCTAAATGATTTGTTAATGGTGATAGGGTAACAATGCGTCGAATGAATTGCTGACCATCACGATAAAAGAAAAATAAGCTAAATAGCGCGATTGCCATAAATCCTGTAAAGCTGGCGATACCACTAAATAAGTTACTTGCAAGCCATAAACCTGCAGCTCTTGTTTTTTCAATCAGTGTTGGGAGTTGTTCCCTAATGCTATGTTCTAAATTTGTTTGCAAACTTTCTGTTAGCGGTAAGCTCGTAATGATATTGTGCTCTAATGCAGCCAAAGTTCCAGCAGGGCGTGTATTAAGCCAGTGCTGACTTTGTGTTATTAGCTCCGCTCCCATGCGCCCACCTTCGGCTAATAGATAAGTAATGGGTAAGATAACTAATAAAAAAACTAAGGATGTCATGATACCAGCTGCTGCATTCGCTGATAATTTAGCTTGTCGTTGTAAGCGTTGATAAAGTGAATAAGAAGATATTGCCAGCAGTAAGGCAAATAATAAAGCAGGCAAAAACTGACCAAATAGCCATAATAATGAGGCTAATGATAATAAAAGCAAAGCCAATAAGAATGGCTCTTCGTAAGGGTGTTGTTTTTCCATTAGCGTTTTGGTTATTCCATAGATGGCATAATACAGCGGATAATATGAATACTTAAGGAAGGTCTGAATAACGCGCTTTGCTTCTTATCCAGACTTCCTCGTTTAATTTTTTGTTTGGTGGCAGGGGTTAAATCAAGGGGTTGCTGCTCATATGGTGCAACCCTTCCCCCAAGCCCCCAACCCTTTCTTGTTTTTCAGATCTGCCTTAATAAATACTTACGTTTCCTCTATTATCTCCTTGAATGAATAGAATAGCGAGTAGTTATTTTTTATACGTAGCAAGCTAAACAAACTATTGGGTTCACGTGAAACAAATAGAATCATTTTCGCGCTCAAACCTAGGTAACGATAGCACAACTTAGTCAAAAACTTGATCTAAATAAGTTGTTCAGCTCGCATTAAATCATCCAGCGTTTCACGTTGGCGCACAATGTGGATAGTTGTATCATCAACCATAACTTCGGCAGCGCGAGGACGCGTATTATAGTTAGAGCTCATCACAAAGCCATATGCACCCGCTGATAAGACAGCCAAATAATCACCCTCTTGTACTGCAAGCAGACGTTGCTTTCCTAAAAAGTCACCCGTTTCACAGACAGGACCAACAATATCAAATAACTGCTTTTCATCGTCTGTTTCTTGCACTTCACAAATATTTTGCCATGCACCATAAAGCGATGGACGAATTAAGTCATTCATTGCCGCATCAACAACAGCAAAATGTTTGCCTTCGTTTTCTTTCAAATATTCAACTTTTGTGATGAGTACACCGTTATTACCCACAATGGCACGCCCAGGCTCTACCAATATTTCCATATCAGGTTGTGCAATCGCTTGCACAATCGCAGTAACATATTCCGCAGGGGAGGGGGCAGAATCGCTATCTTGATAGTTAATACCCAAACCACCACCCATATCAATGTGCTGCAAATAAATGCCTTCAGCTGCAAGTTTCTGTTGAAAAGCAACGACGCGTTTCGCTGCTTCTTGTATGGGACTTAAGTCTAAGAGTTGTGACCCAATATGGCAGTCGATTCCATGAACCACCAAATGAGCAGAAGCAGCGGCATAACGATAGAGCTCGAAAGCCTTGTCAAAAGAAACACCAAACTTGTTTTCTTTAAGTCCCGTCGAAATGTAAGCGTGGGTTTTAGGGTCAACATCAGGATTAACGCGAATCGAAATCGTCGCTGGCGTTGCTTCTTCTGCTGCAATTTTTTCAAGACGATACAGCTCTGCTTCAGATTCGATATTAAAGCATTTAATGCCGCTTTGTAGCGCGAAACGCATTTCGTTTGTTGTTTTACCAACTCCCGAAAAGACGACATTGGCAGCATTACCACCAGCACTTAAGACGCGGGCTAATTCACCACCAGAGACGATATCAAAGCCTGCACCTAGTTGTGCTAGGGTTTGTAATACAGCAAGATTGCTGTTTGTTTTAACCGCGTAGCAGACAAGATGCGGTTGTTGTGCAAAAGCAGCATCAAATGCTTGCCAGCGTTGGCGAATCCCATTACGGCTATAAACATAGCAAGGGGTATCTACCTGTTGGGCAATTTGAATTAAGTTGCAGTTTTCAATATGTAAAGTGCCATTAATGCGCTGAATAGAATCGAGAGTCATGATACTTGCTTCGCTGTATTTTATTGAGATGAATGAGGTTGGGATTGCGCTTGTACTGCTGTGCTTGTTGGATTTGGTTGCGGTAGCAGATTTCCTTTTTTACCACAAGCCAATAAAAACACAGTGATACTGATAACAAACAGACCACGGTACATGAATTAAATTTCCAATTAAAAATGAATTAGACATAGTTTACTCGAATTATTGTTAATTGTTCGTTTATTTGGCACTGGATTTGCTAAAATTACAGTAATAATAGCCTTGTCATTGGAATTATTTATGACTGAAACGATAACAAAGGTACAGGCTGATTTTAATCAGTTTATTTTAGGTTTTAATACGTTAACCTTAGCGACAGTTTCCGCTGATGGGATTCCCGAAGCGAGTTATGCACCCTTTATTCGTGTTGCTGGTGTTTGGTATGTTTTTGTTAGTGAACTGGCGCAGCACACGCAAAATTTAATGGTGATGCCTCAAGCTTCTGTGTTGTTAATTGAGGCAGAGCAAAATACGGTGAATCTATTTGCTCGTAAGCGAGCTTCTTTTCAAATGCGTGTGCATGAAGTTTCACGTGAAACATCAGAATGGCATGATATTATCGATGCTTTTGAGGTGCGATTTGGTGATATTGTTAGTATGATTCGTGGCTTGAGCGATTTTCATTTAATGGCATTAACCCCAATTTCGGGAAGTTTTGTTCGTGGTTTTGCACAGGCATTTGTTTTAGGTGGCGAAGACATGCTATTAGTAGCCAATCGTCGTGAGCGTGAGGCTAGGGCTTCTTCTGCAGGTGGAAATCGTGCGTAATGTGAGACGTTATTTTAGGCTTGACGTACAGGTTCCTGCTGTTGTCAAGCTTGCTGATAAGGACGAAGTCATTCGTATGGTTTTGCCCGAGTTAGCAGGTGGTGTATGGCATCATAGCGAGTTAGTTTTAGATAAAAAAACGGAACAACTTGTTGATCGGGTCGGTAAGGATAATGAAACTGCTGGTAAGATTTTACGTGATTTACAGCAACGTTCTGTCATGCTTGCAGAAGCTATTTTATGGTTGGTGCAAGGTGAACAGCCGCAGGATAAAATTACAAATTATGTTCATCGTCGTAATATTGCCGCACTGGTTACGCACTTAAAAGCGGGTAGCTATACGGTCGACATGTTTCGTGCTTTTAATGAAAAAATAGAGTTTTATTTTTCGGTTGTTGATGCGGCGGCAAATAAAAACTATCTCGCTTTTTTAGATATGATGAAGGCTGTTGAGTTTTCTTTTGCTGTTTTTGTGCCTGATTTAATCAAGAAAGCAGATACTAATCTTGTGCTGGCGCAAGCGATATTATCACTACATAATAAACTTGAACGTCATGTAGACTTTTTAAATAAGTTTCGTCAAGAAGCCTCATACATGGTGAATAAAGATTCTTGGCCGATTCGTAAAGTTAATTTGAGTGCGGGTGGTTTTGGTTTTTTGAGTACCCATCCTTATCCTAAGTTTGCACGTTTGGTTATTAATTTTCGTATCGGAGAGAAACAAGAAGCCTTTCATATGACAGGCAACATTGTGAGTAGTCGAACGCTATCTGATGGTGAGCATCATATTGCGATTGAATTTACCAATGCTACTGAAGAAATCCAAAATCGATTGATTATTTTATTGCAGAATGAAGAGTTAAATCAGGTGATGGAATATGTTGCCCGCTCTGAAAAACCAAAAATTGTGGAAGAAGATTGGTAAGTTTATAACAGCACAAACAAAGATAATAGAAGCAAATGGCAATATTACATGACTATGAAGATCGACTGATTCGATTATTACCGCCTAATGCGCAGCACGTTGCAGAAATGTTGCTTGCGCGTTTATCCTTGGCACAAATGTTAGAAATGCGTGACAACGAGGAAATAGATATACGCTTATTGTCTGAGCATAATGTGCATCAGGAGTTTTGGCCAAAAATTTTACGTGCCGTTATTTTAGCCAAGGTGACTTATTTTGATCCGTCTGAGTTTTTAGATCAGTCAAAAGTGTTATTTTTAGTTAAATTGGCTGTAGAGGCGGCAGGTTTTAGTTTGTCTACGCCTTTACCGCAGGTTGTCGCTGCGGTAAAGACAGACTATCTTCGCCTCACCAAATGGTTAATTATGATGGCACAACTATTAGGTAAGTTACGTGCAGCTAATACTAAATAATCCGCTAGATAAGTAACGATCACCACGATCACAGACAATCGTAACAATGGTGGCATTGTTGAGTTCTTGCGCCAGCGTAATTGCTGCTGCCATCGCACCACCAGAAGAAACACCAGAAAAAATACCTTCTTGCTGGGCAAGTTGACGCATGGTTTCTTCGGCTTGATGTTGAGCAATATCGATAATACGATCGACACGAGCAGGATCGAATATTTTAGGAAGATATTCCTTAGACCAGCGACGAATACCGGGAATTTGCGCCCCTTCGCTTGGTTGTACACCAATAATCTGTACTTTGGGGTTCTGTTCTTTTAAAAACATACTTGTACCCATAATCGTTCCCGTTGTCCCCATTGCTGATACAAAGTGAGTAACCTTGCCTGCTGTTTGTTGCCAAATTTCGGGACCTGTGCTCTGATAATGTGCTAAATAATTATCAGGATTAGAAAACTGATCGAGCAAAAATCCTTCGCCGTTAAGTGCCATTCTCTGTGCGAGATCACGAGCACCTTCCATTCCTGTTTCACGTGAAACACAAATAAGTTCTGCGCCATATGCCAGCATGGCATCTTTGCGCTCCTGCGTCATATTGTTGGGCATAATCAGCTTCATTTTATAACCACGCATGGCAGCAACCATCGCTAAGGCAATGCCTGTATTGCCGCTGGTTGCTTCGATCAGCGTATCACCGATACGAATATCACCTCGCTTTTCGGCTTGCAAAATCATATTAAAAGCGGGTCGGTCTTTGACCGAGCCAGCAGGGTTATTGCCTTCTAATTTAGAAAGAATGGTGTTTCCTCTACTGTCTTGGTAAAGGCGTTGAATCGCGACTAAGGGTGTATTGCCGACAGTATCAGCGAGAGTAGGGGAGTTGTGCGTCATGTTGTATTACCTTTTTAAGTAAATCAAATCCCAAACACCATGCCCAAGTCGTTGACCACGACGCTCAAACTTGGTTTCTGGGCGATAGTCTGGTTTAATTGCGAAGCTTCCTGCTCCTGCTGGGTTATGATAGTCTGTGTGTGCTTCTAGCACTTCCATCATCCACTGTGCATATGGCTCCCAATCAGTTGCCGCATGAAAAGCACCATCTGTAGACAGTCTGCTAGCGATCAGCGACATAAACTCGGGTTGAACAATACGACGTTTGTGGTGACGTGTTTTGTGCCACGGATCAGGAAAAAACAAAAGCAGGCGAGCAAGGCTGTTTTCTGGAATCATATTTTTAAGCACTTCAACGGCATCATGACTCATGACGCGAATGTTCGTGAGGTTTTTTTCTTGTACTGCATTGAGTAAACTGCCAACCCCTGGACGATGTACCTCGATACCGAGAAAGTTAATCTGTGGCATCATCTCTGCCATTGTGGCTAAGCTGTGTCCCATGCCAAAGCCAATTTCTAACCACACGGGATTATTGTTGCCAAAAATGTGTGCTAGGTCGAGTTGTTGTTCTTGGCAATAGTCGATACCATAGATGGGCAGTAGTGAATTTAAGGCACGCTCTTGTGCTGGGGTTGTTCTGCCTTCACGGCGAACAAAACTTTTAATTTCTCGACGGTGAATCGGGTTTGTTTCATCGTCTAAGATAGGGGCTTCTATTGTCGTCATCTGTTGTTTTATCCTTTAGTGAGCGTTTATTGGCTTGGTTTGATCTTTATGGTCGTCACGATTTACCCTGGCAACATCCTGCAACACCTTACCGTGTTTGGGTATCAGAGGTTATGCTACAGCAAACACAGGTTATTACGGTGATTCCTTATTTTGAGCGTTTTATACAATCCTTTACGACGCTGGAGCAGTTAGCTGCTGCTTCCGTTGATGAGGTATTGGCGCATTGGAGTGGGTTGGGCTATTATGCCAGAGGGCGTAATTTGCATAAAGCAGCACAGCGTATTATGTCTGATTATGGTGGTATTTTCCCAAGCGATGCACAAGCGTTAACAAATTTACCTGGTATTGGTTTATCAACAGCACATGCTATCTTATCTTTAGCTTATCAACAGCCCACTGCGATTTGTGATGGCAATGTCCGTCGTGTGTTATCACGCTGGTCTGCATTAGATATGCCAATAGAAACAAGGATTGCAAAAGAAAAACTGTGGATGCTGGCACAATCGCTACAAAGTACAACTGATCCAAGCCGTTATACACAAGCAATTATGGATTTGGGTGCAACAGTTTGCACGAGGACACGTCCTCACTGTGATCAGTGTCCTGTCGTTATGGATTGTTGTGCAAAAGCTTCTGGACAAGTGGTAACGCAATGGCCTATTAGATTGAAAAAAGCAGAAAAACCGATACGAGAAGCTGTTATGTTTATGATTGTGCGTGAAGATGGTGCTGTTTGGTTAGATGCACCGATAAAGCAGGATGGTTTGTGGGGAGGCTTGTATCAGTTGCCACAAACTGTACCAATTGCATTTGCTCATTTCCCTCGCACCGAATTGCCTAAAATAAAGCATATTTTTACACATTTTGTCTTGTGGATAAGCGGGTTCGTCATTAATATAAAGAATATTGATTCAAAACAGTTAACTGTAAATGGCGTATGGTACAATTGCGAAGTTGATATTTATTCTGTTGCACGTCCTGCTGTGATTGATAAATTAATCATGCTCAGCTCGATTGTTCAGAAAAATAAGGAAAAAGCATTATGAGTCGAAAAGTATATTGTGCAAAATTAAAGAAAGAGGGCGAAGGATTGGCATTTGCGCCCTATCCTGGTGAGTTTGGTGTACGTATTCTAAATGAAATTTCTGCGGAAGCTTGGAAGCAGTGGTTGGCACAGCAAACGATTTTAATTAATGAGTATCGCTTGTCATCGATGGATCCCAAAGCGAAACTGTTTTTGCGTGAACAGATGGAAGAGTTTTTATTTGCTGGTGCTAGTGTGATGATGCCAGACGCTTATCAACCCAAAGCTTAAGATCCGAGGAGTAATCATATTATGAGTACCTTGTTAGATGTTTTTGTTGCTCGTCAACCTATCTTCAATAAAGATTTAGGTGTGTATGCGTATGAATTGTTGTTCCGTAGTGGTGATCAAGCAAATCATGCGGTAATTTTGGGTGGTGATTCGGCAACGGCACAGGTTGTACTTAATGCCTTTATGGAAATTGGCTTAACCAATCTTGTTGGTGAGCATAAAGCATTTTTAAACTTTACCGAAGGCTTTTTATTACGCGAAAATATTCCATTATTTCCGCGAGCGCAATTGGTTATTGAAGTTTTGGAAACTGTTAAGCCAACACCTGCAGTCGTTAAAGCTGTGGAGCATTTACGTGGATTGGGTTATACCATTGCATTAGATGATTTCTTTTACACGGATGAGTACAAGCCGCTGGTTGCGTTAGCTGATATCATTAAAATCGATATCTTGGATGTTGGGGCTAAAAATCTGGCGAATCATATTCGTTCGATTCGTGCAACCAATGAGCGTGTACGCCTGCTTGCTGAAAAAGTTGAAACCCGCGAGCAGTTTGAATATTGCAAGGGTTTGGGCATGGATTATTTCCAAGGTTATTTCTTTGCTAAACCGCAAATTATTAAGGGTCAACGCTTACCTTCTAATAAAATGGCAATTTTAAATTTATTAGCGAGTGTTTATGACCCTAATATTGATATGGGCGATTTAGCCGCAATTGTGGGGCGAGATGTTGGTTTGTCACATAAGTTATTAAGCTTTGTAAAAACCTATCCTGGTAATCAGGATATTCAGATTAATTCAATTAAAGATGCCGTGCTTCGTTTTGGCTTACAAAAACTTCAAAGCTGGGTTAGTGTGTTGGTGTTATCTGGTATGGATGATAAGCCGAGTGAGCTTTTCAATACTGCCCTGTTGCGGGCAAGATTTATGGAGCTATTGGCAGAAAAAGGTAAGTGCGCAATGCGTGATACCTTCTTTATGGTTGGTTTATTTTCGTGTTTAGATGCGTTAATGGATACCGAGATGGTAGATGCTTTAGGTGCGATTACCATTTCTGATGAGGCTAAAGTTGCGTTAACACGCAATGAAGGCGTTATGGGAGAGGCATTAACCTGTGCACTCGCGATTGAGCGTGGTGATACAGCGAAAACCGTTTTCTTAGATATTAACTCGGGTGATATTTCGTCGATTTACATGCAAGCAATGGTATGGGCAACAGCAACAACAGCAACGATGCGTTAGTTTGTGTCGTCAGGGTAGTTTTTGTGGCAAATAATGCGTAATCGTCATTGCAAAATCAGCAAGTTATCGGTATAATGATCGTTTATTTTTCAAGATACCAAAGCAGGAATTTGCCATGAAAGAAGGCATTCACCCAAAATATAACCCAGTTGTATTTCAAGACATTACAACGGGCGAAATGTTCATCACACGCTCTACCATGCGCACAACTCAAAAAATCGAGTTAGAAGGTAAAGAGTATGGGTTGGTTCGTCTAGAGGTTTCTAGTGCTTCTCATCCTTTCTATACAGGTCAGCAAACGCTGGTCGATACAGAAGGTCGTATCGAGAAGTTCCGCAATCGCTACAAGCGTTAATTGTGGTAGCCTGCGTGAACGCAAGGCACTTGTTAAAAAGCCTAGCACTGGTTGCTGGGCTTTTTGCATTGGGGCAAGCCCATTCCAATGATGATTGTTTGCCTACTAAAATAGATGTCGAAGCAAAAGTTGCCATTGTTTATGATGGTGATACTTTTCTAATCGGTAATCAGTATGTGCGGTTAACAGGCGTACATGTGCCATCGTCATCGCAGCATTTGGTACCTCCTGAACCCTTAGGTAAGGCAGTTGCCCAAGCTGTGGGTGAGTTAATTTCGCGTAGTCACAGTAATCTCAAAATTGAATATGATCAGCTTAAAAGTGAAGAGGGTAAATTGTTTGTTCATGCTTATTTAGAGGATGGACGCAATTTAGCTCAGGTTTTGCTCGAAAATGGGTTCGCTTTGGTTGAGACTAGATTACCGAATTTACGTCATGTTCAGTGTTATCGTGAAGCAGAAACTAAGGCGCGAGAGTCTAAAAAAGGACTTTGGCAATATGCCGATAAGGGTGTGCCCTTAATTGAATCAAAAGATTTGACGGGTGAACGTGCAGGTTTTCAGATTGTGCGTGGCAAAGTTGTCTTGGCAAAACAAGGCGAAAACTACTTTATTCTGAATATGGATACCATCGGTTTTCGTATTAGTAAAGAAGCAATGGCGTTGTTTAATGAGCGTGACCTGTTGATGTTACAAGGAAAAACGCTTGAGGTTAGAGATAATCTAACTTATTACAAGGGTACCATGTTTTCATTGTTGGAACATCCAGGTCAAATTAATGTGCTTGCTGATAAATTTTATGCGGAGCAAGCAAAGCTTGCCGCAAAACAGCTTAGAAAATAATTTTTTATATCGTAATTAGGAAAGTCATAATGTCTGTTGAATTGAAAAATGATCGTTTTTTGCGCGCGTTATTGCGTCAGCCTGTTGATACTACGCCAGTGTGGATGATGCGTCAGGCGGGGCGTTATTTGCCAGAGTATCGCGCAACGCGGGCGAAAGCGGGCAGTTTTATGGCGTTGTGTACCAATCCTGAGTTGGCATGTGAAGTGACTTTGCAGCCACTTGAGCGTTACGATTTAGATGCCGCAATTTTGTTTTCGGACATTTTGACGATTCCTGATGCCATGGGCTTGGGCTTGAGTTTTGCACAAGGCGAAGGTCCGCAGTTTGCACGTCCAATTACCTGTAAAGCGGATGTTAATAAAATCGGGGTTCCAGATCCAGAAGGTGAATTGAAGTATGTGATGGATGCTGTACGCACCATTCGTCGTGAATTGAATGGTCGCGTGCCATTAATCGGCTTTTCGGGTAGTCCTTGGACGCTGGCAACTTATATGGTTGAGGGTGGTAGCAGTAAGACTTTTTCTAAAATCAAGGCGATGATGTATAACGAGCCAGCAACGGTGCATGTATTGTTAGATAAGTTAGCTCAATCTGTAACAAGTTACTTGAATGCACAAATTGCTGCGGGTGCGCAGGTCGTACAAATTTTTGATACCTGGGGTGGGGCGTTATCGACACCAGCTTTTCGTGAGTTTTCATTACGCTATATGCAGCAAATCGTGTCGGGTCTAACGCGTGAAGCCGATGGTCGAGTTGTACCTGTCATTCTATTCACCAAGGGCGGTGGTCAGTGGGTCGAAGAAATTGCAGCTACGGGTGCGGATTGTGTCGGGTTAGATTGGACGGTTGAGTTGGGTGATATTCGTGCCCGTGTTAAAGATGGTGTGTCTTTACAGGGGAATATGGATCCTGGTTTGCTTTATGCGCGTCCTGAAGTGATTGATGCTGAAGTGGCACGCATTTTAGCGAGTTTTGGTCAACATAGCGCGACGAGTGGGCATGTGTTTAACCTTGGGCATGGTATTCATCCTGAGATCAATCCAGAGCACGTTAAGGCATACATTGATGCAGTGCATAAACATGGTAAGCAGTTTCATTAATGACACTTCTACAAGCATTACAAAGCCAAGGCATTGGTAGTCGAAAGCTGTGCTTAGCCATTATCGATGCAGGTGAAGCCTTAGTTGACGGTGTTCCTTGTACCAGTGCAAAACAGAAAGTAGATGGCGATCAGGTCAGCTTTTTTTTCGATGGCGAGCTTTGTTGTTGTGTCGATCGCATCGTTATTATGCTCAATAAGCCATTAGGCTATGAGTGTTCGGCAAGACCAAACTACCATCCTAGCATTTTGGATTTATTGCCGCCTTTTTTTAGAGCCAGAAATGTGCAGCCTGTTGGACGCTTAGATGTCGATACCAGTGGGCTGTTGATTTTGACCGATGATGGACAGCTCATTCATCGTTTGACGCATCCTAAAAAACACATCGAAAAAGTGTATCAGGTCACAACGGTTGCTCCGATTAACGATCAGCAAATTGCCTGTTTATGGGAGGAGATTCATCTTAACGATGAGCCAAAACCAGTGAAAGCATTAAGGGTGACGCAAACAAGCGAGCATAGTTTGGAGTTGGTGATTGATGAGGGGCGTTATCATCAAGTGCGGCGTATGTTGGCGGCTGTGGGTAATCGTGTGGATCAGTTGACACGCACCCAAGTTGGTAATTTGATTCTGCCAGCTGATTTGATCGCTGGACAGTGGGTTGGCGTCGATGAGAATATGATCGGGATTGACTAGAGTAGCGTTGAGCACTCAATCATCATTAAGAAGTTGTGTGCTTCTCGTGGTATGATTTGCCCTTAACCTATTCTGTGCCATTTTAAGGAGTCTCATATGTCTGATCTTCAATCGTTTGCTATCGAAAACCACCTTTCTTTTGTGCAGCAAGGTGACTTGACCTTAGCCGTATTACATGCAGATGTAGGGCATGTGCGTGTCGCTTTACAAGGTGCGCAGGTATTAGATTGGACGCCAACAAATGAAGCAACATCTGTTATCTGGGTTAGTGATGCGGCTGTTTATCAGACAGGTAAGGGCGTTCGTGGTGGTGTTCCTGTCTGTTGGCCTTGGTTTGGTGCTGGGGATGCTGGTAAGCCTGCTCATGGTTTTGTTCGTACTAAATTGTGGTCTGTCGAGGCAAGCGGTGTTAGTGATGCGGGTGTATGGTTACGCCTAACAACCAGCGATGATGAAGCTTCGCGTGCCTTGTGGCATCACGCGTTTAAGTTGTCTTTAACCCTAACCTTAGGGGCTTCTTTGGCTATCGAGTTAACGACAGAAAATACAGGTAATGCCGATTTTACAATTGCTGAAGCCTTGCATACTTATTTTGCCATTGGTGATGTGGATGCGGTAAAGGTTACAGGTTTGGATGGTGTGAGCTATCTTGATAAAGTCTTAGATATGACACAGCACGTGCAAGCGGGTGATGTCGCTATTGTTGGTGAAGTTGATCGCGTTTACGTGAACACAACGAGTGAAACGGCGATTGTCGATGCCAGTTTAGGGCGAGATATTGTTATTAGTAAAGCCAATAGCAGTGCAACCGTGGTCTGGAATCCTGGTAGTGAAAAAGAGAAGGGTTTTGCTGACATGAATACTGGCGATTATCGCAAGATGTTATGTGTTGAGTCTGGAACGGCTGGTGGCGACGTTATTACCGTTGCGGCAGGCACAAGTCATACCCTAAGCGTTGACTATGCGGTGCGTCGTGGCTAATATCGATATCGATCAGCTGACACAAGCGGAGCTGATGGCATTAAACGAGCGCGTTGTCGCTCGTTTACGCCTGTTACAGCAAATGAATGCGCATCAGCAGATGCTTGATTTTACGGTCGGCGAGCGTGTACAGTTTCAAACCGATCGTGGTTGGGTGCGTGGCACTTTAACGAAGTACAATCGGAAAACGGTCACTGTCTTATCTGAAGATGGGACGCGTTGGAATGTATCGCCATTTTTGCTTAAGCGCGTTGCACCAAAGCCTGTTAATCCCAATGAACCGCAAGGATGGGTGGTATTAGAGGGCTAATTTGCTAGTCCTCTTCATGCTTCCCAGCAATCATCCAGTCATGGCTTAGGTTGCGACGAATATTGCTCATTGCCTCGTCTGACAAGCCCAAAATTTTTGCTGATTTTTTACCTTGATCCAATATTTCTTGCGACTGGTAAGCACTGCTTGCCAGTTCACCAACGATACTCTGTGCTAACAAGCCCATGCCAATAAGCAAACGTACACGTAATTGACTAATGCAGCCATAGTGTGGGTGATGGTGGTTTGCGATAGCGAGTAATAAATCAAGATCATGGTTGTTATCAGGGTTGAGACCCCATTTTTGCGCAGTCAAAACACCCAGCGCGGCATGACAGGCAGCCTTTTCTAGTTCAAACTGGTGTGCTTTTTCGGGTAAACTCAGGCTTTGCTCAAAGACTTTGGCATAATTATTGGGATAACGAGCGGATAAGGATAGCATGCCACCGTGTAAATAAAGTCCAAATAAATAAGCACTTTCTTGGCTGATATGAGGGTCGTGTGGTGGCAGATAACCAGCGATTTCTG
Organism: Thiomicrospira cyclica; assembly: GCA_020726325.1. Taxonomy (GTDB): domain Bacteria; phylum Pseudomonadota; class Gammaproteobacteria; order Thiomicrospirales; family Thiomicrospiraceae. The sequence continues at coordinate 21,401 of DYST01000008.1, forward strand.
CACAGGCATATGCTGTTTTGGCAGCATGATCGAGTACGCGTTCGGTTAGTTCGTTATCGGTTGCCATTTGTTTAATGGCGACAGCAAGGGCAAGTTGATAAGTGCGAGAAACGCCAATAAGGGCAACACACTGCGTCAGGTTATGAATTTCTATTTTTCGTACTAATTGGCGTTGAAAAGTAGGTTGACTCACGGTACCGATAATTTCGCCACTGATGGCAGGATTGGTTTCGATGAGTTTAATCATGCGATTTAAATTAGGATGCATTTGACGCATTTCATATTCAATGGCGATAATTTCTTTGGGCATATCGGGTAAGAGTAAGTCGCCACCAATTTTTTTTAATGCTTGCTGACTTAAATTAAGGTTGAGCTTAACGTGTAATGGGGTGCAATCCGCTGCCAACGGCGGCACACTGCGTGCTGCGAAGTGGACGTGACCAGAATGAATATGTTTGCTCATTTACTATGTTATCGCTTAATGTTAGTGCCCAAAACTGGGTAAGGTTAACTGTTTTTTGATCTTATCAACAAGTGTTTGTTTTTCTTTATTGATCTCTTCATTAATTGCAGTTTCTGCTTGTTTTTTTAGCAATACCCCCAAATCAACACTCACATTTGGTTGTGTTAAGGTGCCTTGAATCGCTGTCGGTATATTAAGTCCTTTCACTTGCGTAATCAAGGTAGCATTGATCTGTTGCTGCTTCAAATCAACGATTGCATTCTGAGTACTGACGTGTGTTAATTGACTTTGCATATCCATATTGGTTGTGATAACGCCAGCACTGAATTTACCATCGGCATGTACTTGTCGATAAACTTCACGTGTCATATCAAACTTTGCCGCATTGTTGAGTAGGATGCTAAAGGTGTTTGGTAAAATCTGACCATCATAAAGATTAGCATCAAACTTGCCTTGTTCTGTCCTTAAGTCGTAGGCAAGATCACCCGTTAGACTCGACTTAAAAACGACTGGCATGGCAAGCATGGTAGCAAGTTCGGTTGTTTGTAGTTCGTGTAAATTGGCACTGAATTGCTCACCATTAAGTTTTGCTGTGATTTTACCCCCCAGTATCTGACTGCTTGCATCTAAAATGAGATGCTGCGTTGGCAAAGTATAAGTAAAAGAACCATTAACTTGTATGCGTCCATATAAAGGTGTTTTTGTGAGAAAACTGAGCTTGCTTAAGTCATGAATAAGCGTTTGATGTTCACCTACAACACCATCCTCGCCCAGGTTATAGTGCAGGTTCGTTAGGTCTAAAATGGCAAGCGGACTATTGAGTAAAACTTGACTGAGCGTTTTACCATTAAGTACATCTGTATTGGTATTTAGCGTAAAAGGGGTGTTACTGGGTAAGGCGATCCCTGTTTTTTCTTGTACGGCTTGCGCTTTGAGTGTGCCATCATTGATGTGGCTGATAATCGTACCATTTAGGGTGTTTTTATCATCAAGATCATCGAGTTTTAGCTGTGCGCTGAGGTGCAGATTGCCACTGGCAAGGTTTGGTTGTTGCAGTAGTTGCGTAATTTCAGATAAAAGCAATTTGCCTTGCGTGTCCACTGTAAGTGTATTATCTTGGTGATGACTAAGCGTAAAGTCGATTTGACTTAACGTAAGCGATAGTTTTCCAATTGCTTTTTGTTCGTTTAGAGATAATTCAAAACTACCTGTACTACTGGCAGCACCTGCAAGCGGCATGGGGGTGATGCTTTGCAATTGCGTTAAGTCTTTAGCGACAAGCTGCCATGTTCCTGTCAGCTGTTCGCTGAGTAGGTCAGTTTTGGCATTGAGTGTTGCTTGTGTGTCTTGACTGAGTTGAATAGCCAAGTTTGCATGGTCAAGACGAATATCGAGCAGGGTTATTTTAGCCTGTGGCAGTTTGTATTGCAGGGCGTTTTCTGCTAAAGGCTGTAATAAGCCATTACCTGTTTGTGTGAAGAGTAAAAAAGCAGTGACGGTGAGTGTGCCTAGTGTGATACCAATGAGCCAACCGAGTAGTCGAAACATAATGATCTTCTCTCTTTTTTGATAACAATGTGCTTAGTTTAGCGCATGATGGATATTACTTTCGATTTTTTATTGCCATGGGATTGTTTTTTTAGTGCTTGTTATTGCTTGATACCTTGACCAGATTGCGATTATTCGCTATTATTTTTAACCATTTTGCCCAAATTTTTATTGCCAACCACTGGGGTCGGCTAATGCTAGGAAAGACGCATGAACGAACTGCACCGTTTACAAGGACTTTATGATCCTTCGTTTGAGAAGGAAAACTGTGGTTTTGGTTTGATTGCCCAGATGGACGATCAACCCAGTCATTGGTTGGTTCAGACAGCCATTCAATCACTGTCTCGCATGACGCACCGTGGTGGTGTGGCTGCCGATTGTTGTACAGGCGATGGGTGTGGTTTGTTGCTGAAAAAGCCAGATGCGTTTTTCCAATCAGAAGCGCAGGCGTTTGGTTTTGTATTGAACGCTGTCTATGCTGTCGGTATGGTGTTTTTAAATAAAGATGTAGCTAAACGCGCGGCTGGTATTGCAGCGCTTGAGTTTGCATTAACCACAAACGGCGTTTCGGTTGCAGGTTGGCGTAAAGTACCTGTTAATTCGTCGTGTTTGGGCGAACAAGCAACTGCTTCTGAGCCTGACATCGAGCAGGTATTTGTTAATGCACCAGAGAGCATGTCGGAAGCTAACTTTAACCGAGCTTTGTTTGTGGCGCGTCGTACTGCTGAAATGGCAGTAGAGGCTAATGACGGTGTTTTCTATATCCCGTCGATGCACAGTCAGCTTATGGCGTACAAAGGCTTGGTCATGCCGCGTGAGTTGCCAATTTATTACACCGACTTAAACGACGAGCGTTTTGCATCATCGAGCTGTTCTTACCATCAGCGTTTTAGTACCAATACTTTGCCTCAGTGGCGTTTGGCGCAGCCATTCCGTTTCTTGGCGCACAACGGTGAATTGAACACCATTCGCGGTAACCGTAACTGGGCGTTAGCGCGTACCAATAAATTCCAAACCGAGTTGATGCCACAGTTGCAAACGCTCAACCCGATTGTGTCGCAAACAGGGTCTGACTCGAACAGCTTGGATAACATGCTCGAAGTGTTGATGATGGGCGATATGGATGCCTTCCGTGCCTTACGTTTAATGGTGCCGCCTGCTTGGCAGAATGTGCCGCATATGGATCCAGACTTGCGTGCGTTTTTCGAGTTTAACTCGATGCATATGGAAGCGTGGGATGGTCCTGCTGGTATCGTTATTAACACTGGAAAACATGCGATTTGTGCGGTTGACCGCAACGGGCTGCGTCCAACGCGCTATGTCATTACCAAAGATCGTCATATTACCTTTGCTTCTGAGATCGGCGTGTACGATTACGAGCCTGCGTCGGTGGTCGAAAAAGGTCACCTCAAACCAGGTCAGGTGATGGCGGTTGATTTGGCAACGGGCGAATTATTGCGCCCGACAGAATTAGATGATCGCTTAAAGGTTCGTCAGCCTTACCGTCAGTGGCTCGATGCTGGCTATCTGCGTTTAGAGGGCAATCCTGATGGTGAAGCGGATTTGCTGACGCTGGACACGGATAACGCACTAACTTACCAAAAGTATTTCCAAGTGTCTTTTGAAGAGCGCGACCAGATTATTCGTGTCTTGGCGGAAGATGGTCAGGAAGCGATTGGTTCGATGGGTGACGATGCGCCGTTTGCTGTCTTGTCGGAAAAGATTCGTCCGTTGTACGATTATTTCCGTCAGGTATTTGCGCAGGTAACTAACCCACCAATCGACCCCTTGCGTGAAGCGATTGTGATGTCGTTGAATGTCAGTTTCGGTAAAGAAATGAATGTGTTTGAAGAAACACAGGCGCATGCACGTCGTTTAGAAGCAACTTCACCGATTTTGTCGCCAAGTCAGTTCGATAAGTTGCTGGCGATCTGTGAGCCTGGCTATGGTCATGCCATTGTGAGTTTGCACTACGAGCCAAATATTGGTTTAGAAGCGGCTGTGCGTGCGGTGACAGCTCAGGCGGTTGCAGCAGTGCAAGCAGGCAAAACCTTGGTGGTGTTATCGGATAATGGTATCAAGCAAGGTCAGCTAACGGTTCATGCTTTATTAGCGACAGGTGCAGTGCATCATGCGTTAATTAAAGCGGGTTTACGTTGCGATGCCAATATCATTGTCGATACGGCAACAGCACGTGACCCACACCATTTTGCGGTATTGTTCGGCTATGGTGCGACAGCGGTTTACCCTTACCTTGCTTATGAAGCCATTGCTGACTTATACCGCACCAAAGAATTAGATAACGGCAAGTCATTATCGAAGTACCTGTACAACTTCCGTAAGGGTATCGACAAAGGCATCTTAAAAATCATGTCGAAGATGGGGATTTCAACCATCGCTTCTTATCGTGGTGCGCAATTATTTGAAGCCATCGGCTTGAGCAACGATATTGTCGATTTGTGTTTTGTGGGCACCATGACGCGCATCGAAGGCACACGTTTTGATGACTTGCAAGCCGATCAAGCAAGCCTTGCAAAAGATGCGTTTAACCCACGTAAAAGTATTAGCCAAGGTGGCGTACTTAAGTATGTCTTTAATGGCGAAGCGCATGCCTTTAACCCCGAGGTGGTGAATGCGTTGCGTGATGCGTGTCAGCAAAATGACCGTGCTGCCTACGATCGTTTTGCAAGTTTGGTCAATAACCGTCGTCCGATGGTGTTGCGTGATATGTGGCGTGTTAAAGCCAATGGCGCGGCATTAAGTGTCGATGCGGTCGAGCCATTAGAAGCGATTTTGAAGCGTTTCGATTCGGCAGGTATTTCCTTGGGTGCCTTGTCGCCAGAAGCGCATGAAGGCTTGGCAGAAGCGATGAACCGTTTGGGTGGTCGTTCTAACTCAGGTGAGGGCGGTGAAGATCCTGCGCGTTTTGGCACGGTCAAAATGTCGAAAATCAAGCAGATTGCCTCGGGTCGCTTTGGTGTGACACCCCACTACTTGGTCAATGCCGAAGTGTTACAGATTAAAGTCGCGCAGGGTGCAAAACCGGGTGAGGGTGGTCAACTACCGGGTGCGAAGGTCGATGCGACCATTGGTCGTTTACGTCATGCTGTACCAGGTGTGACGCTGATTTCTCCGCCACCGCATCACGATATTTACTCGATTGAAGATTTGGCACAGCTGATTTATGACCTAAAACAGGTCAACCCTGATGCCTTGGTATCGGTGAAATTGGTTGCCGAGCCTGGTGTGGGCACGATTGCAGCAGGTGTGGCTAAGGCTTACGCTGACTTAATCACCATTTCGGGTTACGACGGTGGTACAGGTGCATCCCCCTTAACCTCGGTGAAATATGCGGGTAACCCATTCGAGATGGGTGTTGCTGAAGCGCATCAAGTGTTGCGTGCCAACGACTTGCGTGACAAGATTATTCTGCAAGCTGACGGTGGCTTAAAGACGGGCTTAGACGTGATTAAAGCGGCCATTTTAGGTGCGGAAAGTTTCGGTTTTGGTACTGCCCCTATGATTGCTTTGGGTTGTAAATACTTGCGCATTTGTCACCTCAACACCTGTGCGGTGGGTATCGCGACGCAAAATGAGCGTCTGCGTAAAGAACATTACATCGGCTTGCCAGAAATGGTCATGCACTACTTCCAGTTTGTGGCGCAAGAAACACGCGAATTGATGGCGAGTTTGGGCGTGGCACGCATGGAAGATCTGATTGGTCGTCTGGACTTGTTAGAAGTGATCGAAGGCGTGACTAAGCGTCAACGTCAGCTCGACTTTAGCAAGATGCTCTCGGATGGCGGTATCAGCAAAGACAAACCACATATGAACAATGGTAGCCGTAACCCGTCATGGGATAAGGGCGAGCAAGCCGAAGAAATGGTGGTGCAAATTCTGCCAACTATCGGGGCTAAAACAGGCGGTACTTTCCATTTCCACCTGAAAAACACAGGGCGTTCGATTGGCGCGCGTTTGTCGGGTCAAATTGCCAAGCGTTATGGTAATCACGGCATGAGCGATTCACCCATTACCCTAAAGCTCACAGGCGTTGCGGGTCAGAGTTTTGGTGTCTGGAATGCGGGCGGTTTGAACCTGCATCTCGAAGGCGATGCCAACGACTATGTCGGTAAAGGCATGGCGGGCGGCGAGATTGTCATCGTGCCGCCGAAAGGTTCTGCTTTTGATGCACACACGACGCCAATTGTGGGTAACACCTGCTTGTATGGTGCAACTGGTGGTAAGTTATTTGCAAATGGCACGGGCGGCGAGCGTTTCGGTGTACGAAATTCTGGCGCGACAGCGGTGCTCGAAGGCATCGGAGACCATGGTTGTGAATACATGACGGGTGGTACTGTGGTGGTGCTGGGTAAAACTGGGGTCAACTTCGGTGCGGGTATGTCGGGTGGTATGGCGTTCTTGTTCGATGAGCATAATGAAGCGGTTGATAAGGTCAATACCGAAATGGTTGAGTTCTGCCGTATCGACACGGAAGAAACAGAATCTTATCGCCATTACTTAAAAACGCTATTGAAAGAGTATCACGCACAAACAGGCTCTGCGACGGCAGAGGCGTTGTTAGCGAACTTTAGTCGTGACATTGGCAAGTTCTGGTTAGTGAAGTCGCGTGCGATTGGGTTAGATCGCTTGCTTGAACTATTTAGTAAGTCGCACTAAACGCAAAATCCCCCTAACCCCCTTTACTAAAGGGGGAAATTGGAAATAAGGAAGAATAAAATGCCAAGTCCAGATACATTTTTGAAAGTTGATCGTAACGATCCACCTAAAACGCCCGCGCAAGAGCGTAGCACACAGTTTAATGAAATTTATGGTAACTTCGATGCTGAACATGCCAAAATTCAGGCCGACCGTTGCTTGCACTGCGGTAATCCCTATTGTGAATGGGCATGCCCTGTGCATAACTACATTCCGAACTGGTTAAAACTGGTTGCTGAAGGCAATGTGATGCAAGCCGTTGAGTTGTCGCATCAGACCAATTCATTGCCTGAAATGTGTGGTCGTGTGTGTCCACAAGATCGTTTGTGTGAGCAGGCGTGTACCCTGAACGATACCAATTTTGGCGCGGTAACCATTGGTGCAGTGGAAAAATACATCACCGATACAGCGATTGCAACGGGCTGGAAGCCTGACATGAGCAAAGTTAAAGCGACAGGCAAGAAAGTAGCGATTGTCGGTGCAGGTCCTGCTGGCTTGGCGGCTGCCGATATTTTGGCGCGTAATGGTGTACAAGCGATTGTGTACGACAAGCAACCCGAAATTGGTGGGTTACTGACCTTTGGTATTCCTTCGTTCAAGCTCGAAAAAGACGTGGTGAAATACCGCCGTGGCTTGCTTGAGCATATGGGCGTTGAATTCCGCTTGGGCGTGAATGTCGGTACGGACGTGACGTTTGCCGAATTAGAAGCCAATCATGATGCGGTTTATTTGGGTATGGGAACGTATAACGCCATGGCGGGCGGCTTTGCTGGTGAAGACTTGCCAGGTGTGTACAAGGCATTGGATTTCTTAATCGCGAACGTCAATCGTTTGTTAGGCTTTGAAAAGTCTGCGAGTGACTTTATCGATATGAAAGGCAAGCGTGTTGTCGTTCTTGGTGGTGGCGATACCACTATGGACTGTACTCGTACCAGTATTCGCCAGGGCGCGGAAAATGTGTATTGCGTTTACCGTCGTGATGAAGCGAATATGCCGGGGTCGCGCAAAGAAGTGGCGAACGCTAAGGAAGAAGGCGTAGCGTTCGTCTTTAACCGTATGCCGATTGAAGTTGTCGGCAATGGCAAAGTCGAAGGGATTAAGGTTGCACAAACGCGTTTAGGTGCGCCAGATGCTTCTGGTCGTCGTGTGGCAGAGATTGTGCCAGGTTCTGAACAAATCATCGCTTGTGATGTGGTTATCGTTGCCTTTGGCTTCCAGCCTAGCCCAGCGCCTTGGTTTAGTGAGCACAATATCAAAACTGATAGTCGTGGTCGCGTGACTTGCCAAGAAGCACAAGAATTTGCCTTCCAAACCAGCAACCCGAAAGTGTTCGCGGGCGGTGATATGGTGCGTGGCTCTAGTCTCGTTGTCCATGCCATCGATGATGCACGCAAAGCTGCCAACGCCATGCTCGATTATATGAGTGTTTAACTCGTGAGTAAGTTGGATGCAGTAAAGGAAACGTTGAATACCTTGCGTGCGATTTTGGCAATTGTTGCAGCATTTTTGATTGCGTTTGGTGGTGTTGCTGGTTCTTTGTATGATAAAGGCAATATGGGACTACTGTTTTGGTTGTCGATTGGTTTAATTGTTGTTTTTGTTTCAATGGGCTTTTTAGCAATGCAAAAAATTGCGCAGAAAACAAAAGAAATTGAGGAGCTTTAGTCATGGAAAGTATTGCTTTAATTGTTGCAGCAGTTGCGGTTGTATCCTTATTTTATTTTATGATTAGATCGGCATAGTAGAGAATGAAAGGGAGTCGAAAGACTCCTTTTTCGTTAGAAATACTTGAAAAGAGATTAATGATGGCGATTCCTGATTTTCAAAGTTGTATGATTCCTATTTTGCGAACTATTGCTGATGGTGCTGAGTACAGTATGAAGCAAGTGGCAGATATGTTAGCCATTCAATTTGATTTGTCTGAACAAGAAAAGACACAAATGTTGCCAAGCGGACGACAAGAATTGTTTTACAATCGCGTTGCGTGGGCTAAGTTCTATTTAAGTAAAGCGGAACTGATTCTTTCTCCTAAAAGAGGTTCTATTAAGATAAGTGAAGCTGGTATTAAGCTACTATCCGAAAAAGTAGACTATATAAACTTAAAGTATCTGAAGAGATTTCCTGCATATGTTACTTTTAAGGAGCTAACTAAGTCTGAATCGGAAAATGATTTAGGTGTTGACGAACAGGACGGTGCCAGTCAAACTCCAGAAGAGTTGTTAGAATCCGCGCATCAAAAAATTAAGAAGGAGTTAGCGCAGGAGTTACTAGCAAATATTCTTTCATGCTCGCCAGTATTTTTCGAAAACCTAGTCGTGGAGCTGCTTGTTAAAATGGGTTATGGCGGCTCAAGAAAAGATGCAGGTCAGCGTGTAGGTCAAACCAGCGATGGCGGTATTGATGGTATTATCAAAGAGGATCGCCTTGGATTAGATACTATTTACATACAAGCGAAACGTTGGCAAGGCGGTGTTGGTCGTCCAGAAATTCAAAAGTTTGTCGGTGCTTTACAAGGTCAGCGTGCGAAAAAAGGGGTATTTATCACGACTTCTTATTACACTCAAGAAGCCAAAGAATACGTCAGTTTTGTGGATACAAAAGTTGTTTTGATTGATGGGCAATTACTTGCAGAACTCATGATTGATTTTGATGTTGGCGTATCGCCAGCAGCAACTTACGTAGTTAAAAAGATAAACACAGACTATTTTGAAGAGGTGTAATGATGCAGATTACCATTGATGTTCCCGATAACCTAGCGCAAGAAGTCATCGATTTTGTTGATTTTTTGAAGGCGAAATATACGCAAACATTGCCACATTCTTCATTGCCTAACGAGGTTGTAAGTGGCTTGGCGTTAAGCGAACAAACCTTAGCGAAAGATTGGTTAAATGATGAAGAGGATATAGCTTGGGCACATATTCAACACGTCAGGTGATATTTTTGCTGTTGAGCCTTTCATGCGAATAGCTAAAGAAGTCCCCACCCCCTTCCAACAAGCCTGCTACGACTTGCTCAAACAAATCCCAACTGGCAAAGTCACTACCTATGCCGATATTGCGCATGCACTTGGCGCTAAAGCTTATCGAGCCGTCGGCACAGCGATGAACAAAAATCCTAACCCGATAATTGTCCCCTGTCATCGGGTGGTGAATGCGGATGGACGACTCGGCAACTATGCCTTTGGCTGTGAACGCAAGCAGCAGTTGTTGGAAAGTGAAGGCGTGCGTGTCGTTGATGGCAAGGTGCAAGATTTTGAGCAGATAAGGTTTCTGTTTGAATCAGTCAACTCGATGATACAAGATGAGGGATTAGATTTGTTCGACCACCACGCCCTGTACGCTTTCGGTAGCCGCATTCAAGGCACTGCGAATCAGTCGTTATTTGTGTGTGCTGTGAGTAAAGAATAACTATGAATCCTAATATGCTCACCTTAACTGCCAATAAACGCCTCGCGCAAACGATTTTGAGCCAGCATGCTGCACAGCAATTAGCGGCAGGACAACGTGCGTGGGAAGCTCCAGAGGTACTCACGTTTGCTACGTGGCAGCGTCAGTTGTGGGATCGCTGGGTAATTGAGCAATGCGAAACAGGCAATGAGCCGCCTATTTTGCTCAATAGCATGCAAACAAAACAGTTATGGCAACAAGTCATCGAAGCGCAGGCACAGAGTTTATCTCACTTGCTGCATCCTGCCTTATTAGCAACGCAAGCTATGAATGCGTGGAAACTGATTCAGGCATGGCAAATCGATTTAAGCGACGCTGCTTTTAATGATGGTACACCTGAACATCGTCAGTTCGCCAATTGGGCGCAGGTGTTTATGGCACTTTGTGCACAAGAAAATTGGTTGGACGAAGCGCGTTTACTGCCAACATTAATCGCCCATCTGGAAACACAATTAACCTCATCTTTGCCTAAGCAGATTCGTTTGCTTGGTTTTGTACAAATGACAGGGATTGAGCGTGCATTTTGGCACGCATTGCAGGCAATGGGTATTGATGTCGAAGGCTTAACCGAAGCTCAGGTTGCTTTTGCGCCGATTCAGTCCGCTTTATCTTTTGCCAGTATCGACGCTGAACAACACGCCATTGCCGAGTGGGTTGCTCAAAACTTAGAAAGACAGCCAGAAATGCGTTTGGTCGTCGCCTTGCCACGCATGGCAGAATGGCGCGATGCCTTACTCGAAAAAATGATGTTGCGCTGTGCCAGCAAAAGCCTATTACCGCAACAACTCGATGCACCACCACCGATTAACCTCTCTTTGGGTGATCCCTTAGGACATCAACCGATTGTTGCCGTTGCTCGCTTGTTATTAGGCTTGCGCTACGATGGACTAGATCATGCTGATTTAATGACGCTGCTACAATCGCCTTTTACAGCTGGAACGGCAGATGCTTTGCGCTTAGGACAATGGTTAACCGAGGCACAAACAGCACGCTGGCAGTGGAAACATTTGTTTTCGCGCCTAAAGCATGTCGAAGAAGCCCTTACGCAACGACAACTCGAACAAAGCGAGCTATCGGATAAAGAACAGCACAAACTCGCTGCTGTACAGTATGGGCTTACACGTTGGAAGCAATGGCAACTGCCCACAGACAGTAGCAATCAGCGATTACCTTCGGCTTGGGGCGACTGGATGCGGACGCGTTTGATGCAAGTCGGTATGGGAGCAAAAGGGCTAGGGAGTTTAGCTTATCAAGCATGGACTGCATTGGATGAAGCTTTTGACCAGCTCGCGCCTTTGGATTTGGTTAGTGGGCAAGTGTCGCGTGAAAAAGCCTTATCCTTGCTCGATGGTTTGTTGCTCACGCCGTGGCAAGCGCGGCAGGGCAAAACACAAGTACAATTGCTCGGCATGATGGAAGCCGCAGGCTTGGCTTGCGATGCCCTCTGGGTGGCTGATATGGGATTCGAGCAGTGGCCACCAAAGGCAACACCCAACGCGCTCATTCCATTGCGTCTACAAAAACAAGCGGGAGTACGTGATGCCGATCCCAGTAAACAAGCCGATTATGCGCGTCATTTATTAGCGGCGGTTATGGAAAAAGGACAAAATATTACCGTCAGTTATGCCCAAAGTGATGGCAGTCGGGTTGATTTATTACCATCGGGCTTATTGGATGTGGCGTGGGAAAGCACTTCCCACCCGATCATACCCCTCACGTCTCACGCCTTACCGCTTCTATGGCAAGACTGGCAAGCCCCGCCCTTAGCAAGGGATGAAATTGCTAAAGGTGGTACAAGCCTGTTTAAGTATCAGTCGCAGTGTCCGTTTCGGGCTTTTGCACAGTTCAGACTCGATGCGAAAGACATTAAATCAGCCAGCGAAGGTCCCGATGCTGCACTACGCGGTACATTGGTGCATGATGGTTTAGAGGCTGTGTGGAAAGCGATTGCTAACAGTGACAGGCTGCTCGCTTTAGAGGAATCTCAACGCCTCGCGCTGGTATCGGAAAAGGTAGCACAGACCTTAGCTAAAGCGCGGGAAGATGCGCCAGAATTATTGGGCGAGCGTTATGTTGCCCTTGAGCAAGAACGTATTACGGCATTAATTTTGAATGTGCTGACGAATGATACTCAGCTTGCTTTATCTGACTTACCTGCATTTAACGTCGAAAGTGAAGCCAGTTTAGAGCGCGATGTGTGTGGGGTGGCGGTCAATTTGCGCATCGACCGTTTGCAGCAGTTTAACAGCACAGAGCAAAAAGCAGTGTGGATTGTTGATTATAAAACGGGGACAGTTTCTAAAGACTGGCTGGGAGAACGTCCATGGGAGCCACAATTACCTGTGTATGCCATCGCGCTACAAGCGCGGAAAGATGTCGCAGGAATCGCCTTCTATGCCCTTAAAGATAACGACAATCCGACCCTACAAGGATTAGCGCGTGATGATGTGCCATTACCTAAAAAAGAGAAGTCTATCACGAGTGCTGACTGGCAGATTCAGCTCGCACAATGGCAAGCCACCTTGCAAACCCTTGCCGATGACTTTAGAGCAGGGATTGCCGTTGCTGAACCGCTCATAAGTACAGGAAAAAATGCCTGTGGTTATTGTCATTTAAGCCTATTGTGTCGCAAAAGCGAGTGGTCGGGGATGGAAGAAGAGGACACGAGCGAAGCGTCTTAAGTCTCGTTTTATTGGTGCGAATATGTTATCTTTGCAACATCATTAAACACTGCCCTATCTCGATGTGTTGTGATCATAATGGCTTATGATTCGCATGACAGCTAGGCGACAAGGAGTTGTTGCGTGTCTTCCGAATCCGATACCCGTGCTAATTATATCGACCCTGCGTTAGTCGCGGCGGGGT
>DYST01000069.1:0-3871 GCA_020726325.1 Thiomicrospira cyclica
CGTGCTACGAGTACACGCAACCAATGCTTTAGCTTGGAAGCAAGCGCGAGATAACCTAAACGCACTGATTCAGTGGTCGAAAGAAATACAAGGGGGACGCGATGACTGATGCCGAGATTAAGTTAAAGGCGTATCAAGTCGCTTTTGACAAAATGGTTGCTGGTGAGCGGGTGAGTCAGGTCACTGTAGAAGGTGAGACGGTGCGCTTTGCTGATGTGAGCTTAAAAGAGCTTGCTGATGAGTTGAAAAAGGCGCGTTTGGCGGTGATTGCAGAGCAAAAAGCGGCTAAAAGCAAGCTGGTTTACTGGGGCTATGGAGGTCGCGAATAATGAGTCTTATGAGCAAGATACGAACGGTTTTTAGTCCGAAAGCTCAGTATGATGCGGCTAGTTTGCCAGTGCGTCGTAAAGTGAGCTGGGGTTATAGCAATGCGAGTGCGAGCAGTGCGACAAGTCCCTATTTGCCTAATTTGAACGCCAGAGCAAGAGCAGCAGTGCGCAATGACCCTTGGGCTGATAAGGCACTCACAAGCATGGTCAGTAATTTGATTGGTACTGGTATTACGCCGCGTCCTGCGACTAAAGATGAGGCGCTGCGCACTCAGTTAATCGAGCTTTGGGACGATTGGGCGTGTGAGTGCGATGCGAGTTCGGTGTTGGATGTTTACGGTTTGCAGGCACTGGTAGCGCGGGCGTGGTATGAAAGTGGTGAGGTTTTTATTCGATTTCGGCAGCGGTATGCGCATGAGATGACCGTGCCCTTGCAGTTGCAGATCATCGAGAGCGATCAAGTGAGTATGCTCAATCGTGACCTTGGAAACGGTTTTTTTGTGCGTAGCGGCATTGAGTATAACCCCATTGGGCAGCGTGTCGCGTATTGGATTTATCCGATGCACCCAGGGGATTATCTGACTACGACTGCAAGTAAAGGTTATGAGCCTGTGCGTGTACCTGCAGGTGAGATTTTGCATGTGTTTAAGCCGTTGCGGCCTGGGCAAGATAGGGGTGTGACGATTTATGCGCAAGTGTTATCACGCTTGGAAAGCCTGAATAAATTTGATGATGCGGTGCTATTTAGACAAGAGCTCGCGAATATGTTTGTAGCGTTCGTGCGACAAAATCCTGATATTGCGCCTGTGATGGAATTAGAGGACGGTAGTACGGTCAGTGCTGCTGACATTGCCGAGGAGACGATGTTAAAGCCTGGGGCGACAAGAATGTTAGAGCCTGGGGAGGACGTGCAATTTAGTACGCCACCCGACGCCGGGAATAATTACCCTGACTTTGTACGCCAGCAATTAATGGCTTTGGCGGCTGGTATTGGCATACCTTATGAAGTGATTAGTGGTGATTATAGCCGCGTTAATGACCGCACAATGCGAGTGATTTTGAATGATTACCGCCGCCAGCTTGAGGCTGATCAGTGGCAAATCATGATTGCGCAATTCTTGAAGCCTTTGCGCAAGGCGTTTATTGATGCTGCAATTTTAGCTGGTCATATTGACGTTTCTAAGCGTGATGATGCACTAAAAACACATTGGTCGCCGCAGGCGTTTTCTTACATTCAACCAGTGCAAGATGTGCAGGCGAATATTGAGGCTGTTCACGCTGGGTTTAAGAGCCGTGCTGAAGTGATTCGTGAGCGTGGTTATGATATTTCAGAGGTGGACGCTGAGCGTTTAGCGGATAAAAACGCGCCTATTGCTAAGTAGGTTATGCACAGGATTTTAGTTCAATTTGTTGATTAAATGAGCTTTAGTTAACTGGGGTTTTTGGTATGGCAGCAGGCGTTTACGACATTAGTATTTTTAGCAACGAGTGGCTTAAGCTCGTGATTACTTATAAGAATAGTGATGGTACGACTGTTGATTTGACTGGTTTTGATGTTCGTGTCGAGGTCGGGCAGACTGGTTGTAAAGGGCCGCTGTTGGTGCTGTCGAGAGGCGATGGCGTTGTGCTTGACGCGATTGGTGGGATTGATGTTACGGCAACAACAGAGCGGTTAAAGGCTGCTGGTGTCGCACCAGGTACGCCGTTTAAGTATCGGATGACGTTGATTGAGCCGTCATCTAAGCCGCGCGTATTGCTGACGGGTAAGTTTAAGGTACTTTGCTAATGCAGGTCTTAGAAATTGCCGTTGGTGATGTGATTCAGATCGCAGGCGAGACGCATATTGAGGTTATCGAGATAGCAAAGCAGGGCGTGCCTGGTCGTGATGGCGAGAGCGCGAGGCTTGTTACGCATAAGCTTGATCTTGATAATAATGGTGCTTTTATGCTTCCGACATTGCCACTCGGTGGTCTGGTGTGGGATATGGCGCACATCGAGATGTTGGGCGGTACTTTTGAGACGGTGACTGAGGTTTTTGTTGTTGTGTCTGATGACGTGGCAATTGGCAGTGTTTTGGCTGGTGATTGGGCGTTGTTAAGAGACGGCGCGACATCTATTTTAGTGAGTTACTTAGAGTCTTATCCAAAATGACAGCTGTTAATGATTATGGGTTTGCTGCATTTTTGAGCGTGCGCGGTAATCGATTGGTTCTGCAAAATGGAATTTGGCACAGTTTGTTGTCAGTGCAAGAGTTAAAAGAGGCGCTTGTTGTGTATCGGACAAGCGAATTTTACGATTATAACCAACGCCTAAGGGCGTTGGTTAAGGGTGCCAGCAACCGCAATGCTGCTGTTTTTAATTTTAATCAAACTCTGGAGAGTTAAAAATGGCGATTATCAAACGCGCAAAATCGACAGTTGTCGGTCTTGTTGATAGCTTGGCTTTGTTACAAAGCAATATCGATGCTGAGGCATTACGTGCCACGACTGCTGAAGGTACGGTTAGCGGTAATGTGACCGCATTATCAACGACTGTATCTAACCTTGACACGGCTACTGTTAAAAAAACGGCTAATTTGTCTGATTTGGCTGATGCGTCGGTTGCTCGTACTAACTTAGATGTGCATTCTAAAACCGAAGTTGGCGGTTTAATCACTGCTGCTAAATTGGCACTGGGTACTAACTTTGCGGTAGCTGATATTGCTGCTCGTGATGCGATGGCTGCTGCTGATTTGTCTGTTGGTGACATGATCCATGTTTCTGATGATGGCGACACTAAATGGGCTAAGTACACGGTATCGGCAATTGTTGGTACGACAGTTACTTTTGTAAAAATTTCGGATCAAGATAGTCTTGAGAATGCGATTTCTGCAAGCTCGATTAAAGCTGCTTATGAAAGCAATACAGACGTTGCTGCCGCACGCGCTAAGGTTGATTTCATCTCTGCTACGAGCGCGATCGATCTTGATAAGGTTGTGCAGAATGATGAGTTTGTCACTGACTTGACTGGTGCTGTAACAGCTATTCAGGTTGCTTCTGCTTCCGCTGTTAAGAGCTATGTCGACGCTAAGGCATCGGATGGTGGTGCTAAGACAGTTATCGAAAACGCAGTCGTTGCTGGTAGCTCGATTACTTTAGCAAACGCGCCTAAAGATGGTTTGGCGTCTGTGCTTAACTTCGGTACAGTGCGTTACAACGACGGCGTGCAGAGCTTTGACGCGCCATTGATGTCTACTGCTGACCCTAAGGTATTCACTGTTGGTACTGATGCTGCTGGTGATTGGGATACTTTCACTGTGCAGGTGCAGTATCAGTTTACGTCTGTAGCGTAAGCGAAATTGCGGGCACTGACATTGCGTTAGTGCCCGCTTTTAATGCACTTTTTGGGGAGTTGATATGTCGAAGTTAATTTTTAACACTGGCAATACCAGAGTTGGGACTATTGCAGAGCGCGATGCTATTGTTAAACGTTTTGACGGCATGCAGGTGTCAGTTACCGATGCTACCGGTGATAGTTTGCTTGGCGGCGGGATGGCGCGTTAT
>DYST01000069.1:3971-10068 GCA_020726325.1 Thiomicrospira cyclica
CGTAGCGGAAAACTCAACAGCAATGGGAATCGTAGCGGAAAACTCAACGACACTTAATGATGTAATGGCTAACTCGGCAGCGTGGGACATTGTAGCAAGAAGATCAGTAGCATGGACTGCTTTAGCGGAAAATCTAACGGCATGGGCAGCTGTAATGGCTAGTTCAACAGCATTCGACGCGGCAGTTGCATCTAAAGCGGCGCTTAGCGCAATCTGGGGCAGCGAATCTGCGTTGTCTGCGATTAGAGCAAATCAGAGTGCGGTTGACAAGCTTGTATCTTCAAGTTACACGACCAGCATCAATAAAGCACCATCAACAGCGACAGGAGTTCAAGTTGCAGGCAAATGCATCTTGCTTAAGTCTAAAAATGACAGCGGAACTGATACAAATACCGTTGCAACTAAATATAGCAATGGCGCAAGTGTTGGAAATTTTGTTTATGGAACAACTCAATCATTTAGCAATCAAGTTATTGCATTTGTTGATTTTAAACACATTAGTTCGACATCAAACAGAACGTGGACAGGTTACGTCATCGATTGTGATTAATCGCTTTTAATTGTCATTATTGTTTAAAAAAGGATTTATAAAATGGCTGGATTTATTGGTAAGGGTCGTATTTTAATGGGTAATTTTGACACCGATCCGTCAAAGCGCAAGTTTTACCCTGTAGGTAACGCTGAAGAGTTAAAGATTAGTGTATCGACTGAAGAGAAAACGCTCAAAAACTATTTAGATTGTGCAGGTGGCGACTTAGAGACTATGTCCCGTGTCGATAAAGTCACGGTAAGCATGTCGTTAACCGACTTTACCCCGTTAAACCTAGAGGCGGCAACCTACGGTATCACGTCCGTTACCGCTGCTGGCACGGTTAGTGACGAGGCGATTAGTTGTTTTCAGGGTTATTTCACGTCAACTGACAACATGATCAACCTATCAGTTGCACCAGTGGTCAAAAAAGGTACAACAACCTTAGTAGACGGTACTGATTATCGTGTTACGCACGGCGGTATCGAAATCTTAAAAACATCTGTTACCGTGCCCGCAGCTTGGACAGATCTTACTATCTCTTACACCAAAATGGGTGGCACGGTGCTCGAGGCACTTATTAGTAGTGGTAAAGAAGTATCAATGATTTTTGAGGGCTTTAATACAGCGTCTGCCAACGGTTGCGCTAAGGGTGTTGCGAAATTGTACCGCCTCAAATTAAGCCCGCTAAAAGATTTATCTTTAATCGGTGACGATTTTGCCAAGTTGCAATTAGAGGCTAATCTGTTACCAGACGCTGGCGTGACTACTGCTGGCTTGTCTAAGTTCTTTAGTTGGACGATGGAGTAATTTCATGCGCAAAACTGAAATTTTGACGCTGGGTGATGTAAAAGTCACCTTGCGTGAACTCACGGTCGGCGAGGTGCGTAATATGCTTATTGACCGCTCGGAGCAGGATGTATTCGGTTATTTGTTTTTTGACGATATTACTATCGCCGAATTGTTGGCAATGACCAATTTGAATAACGACGATGTGGATAATTTATCGCAAAGCGAACTAGATGCTGTGCGACTTAAAGCGAAGGAGCTTAACCCGCATTTTTTCGCCTTGATGACACGCATTCGGGCAATGACCCCGCACTAGCCGTTAAGCAGCTGGTTCGTACCTGTCTTTTGTTAGAAAAGGCAGGTTATGGGCTGGTGTGGCAGTATCCGTGGGCGGTGTTTTTGCAGTGTTTAGAAGAGGTTGGTAAAAGTGGCAACTGAGTCGGTAAAAATCGTTATTGCTACTGATGATCAGTATAGCAAGGGGTTTGATGGTGTGCATAAAAAGGCGGTGGCAGCAGATAAAGCGATTGCTGATATTGCGACTAATGCTAAAAAAATCGAGGACCCGCTTGCTAAAGCTGGTGATGCAATTCCTCTGGAGAAAACGGATGAGTGGGCTTCTAAGCTAGATGTTGTTAAAAATATTCTTGTTGGTATTGCGTCTATTTCTGCGCTTAAATCAAGCGTTGAGAGTGCTGTTGATTTTGAGACCGCATTATCGGATATCGATAAAGTGGCATCGTTTGCGGACGGCGATGCACTCAAGGCGTTTGGGGTTGAGCTTAAAAAGCTTTCGCGTGAGATACCAGTAACAACAATTGAACTTGCAAAAATGGCAGAAGCTGGTGGGCAAATGGGTATTGCTACCAAGGATTTAGAGGCGTTTGTTCGCCTCTCTTCTGTGATGTCTACTGCTTTTAAGATGTCTGCTGATGATACTGGTCAGTCTGTTGGTACACTAATGACAGTTTTTAATATGTCCGTGCCACAAGTCGAAAAATTAGGCGACGCTATTAACGTCTTGGGTAACACTACCAACGCTAAAGAAAAAGACATTATTAATGTACTCACGCGTATTGGTGGCATGGGGCGGCAGTTTGGGCTTGCTGCTAAAGATTTGTCTGCTTTGGCGGCGAGCTTTTTAAGCCTTGGCAAATCGCCTGAAGTTGCGAGCACAGCAATCAACGCGTTATTAGGCAAGTTATCGACGGCAAGCATTCAAAGTAAAGAATTTAAGGACGGTTTAGTTTCTATTGGCACTAGTGCAAATCAGTTGGCTGCCGATATTAACGCAAACCCTTCACAAGCATTGGATAGCTTTTTGCTGAAACTAAAAGAACTGCCAAAAGCACAACAGGCGGCGACGATTGGTAAATTATTTGGTGCTGAATATGCAGACGATATTGCGGCTATTGTCCAATCGTTAAATGCGTATCAGACAAACTTATCAAGGGTCGCAAACGCAAGCAGAACCGCCGGTGCTATGCAGTCGGAATTTAATAAACGCTTAGCGACAACACAATCAGAATTAACGCTGATGCAAAACGCGTTGCATGAGATATCAGTTAACTTGGGTACGGCATTTTTGCCAGCCGTTAGATGGGTTGCCGAAGCGATTGCAGACTTGAGTACTGCGATTGCAGACTTGATGAATGCTAATACGATCATTGGTGGGATTGTCGTTGCGCTGGGGTTTATGGCACTAAAGGCGGCTGTTGTTCAGTCTGCGATTATGGCTATTTTTAATGTGTTGCGTGGTACGGCTGCTGGTGCTGCGGTGTTTACGACAATTGGCGATGTAGCTGATGGTGCTACTGGTAAAATGGGCAAGCTAAAAGATGCGGTGATGTTGCTGTTTAGGTTGCATGGCATGGGGGCTGTTCTAGCTGGTACGATTGCAGCCATTGGTGCTGGTTATCTTGTTGGCGGCACTTTAGCAGAAGCCGCTTATAACAAAATCACCGCTGGCACGCAAAGGGCGCAACAAAGCGTGTCCGAATTGCTAGACGCGCAAAGGCAGTGGGCAAAAATCCAGCAGGAAGCCGAAGCGGCCGGCATGAGTACAGCGCAAATAGAGCAATTACGTCAGTTAAAAATAGAAACGCTCGATGCGCAGGCGGTGTTACAACAAAACGCGGAATTTAACAAAGCAGCAAACGAAGCGGCGATGACGCAAGTGCAAGAGCATATCAATAAGCGCATGGCATTAAACCAACAATTGCAGACACAAGAAGACGCGCTTGGTGAGTTGCAAAAACAAAAAACCATTGAAGTTAATCAAGCAAAAATTACTTCATTAGAGGAATTTATCACCGCTAAAAAGCAGCGTTTGCAAGAAGAAGAACAAGCCGAGCAAACGGCTATTGAAAACATCAAACGCTTACGTCAAGAGTTAACAGACCAGCTAATCGGTGATGAAGACCGAATGCGCGAAATTCGTCGCCGTGGTATGTCGGACGTGCAAAAAGAGGGTGATATTGCAGCGCAAGCGCAAGATAAAATGGCGCAAGCACGGGCGGCTATGAGTGATGGCGAGTTTGAGCTCGCAAACAAATTGGCAGACGAGGCTAAAAGCCTTGCGGAACGCCTTAAAAACAATACAAGTGCTATGTATCTGTTTAAAGAAGCATCAAACCTAGATAAGCAAGTCACCGAGATGCGCATTATGAATGAGGAAGCCGCAAAGCTAGAAGCTAGAAAAATGCAGCTTGAAATTCAAAGCAATATGTCGGAGGCGCAAGGTGAAATTGTCGCGCTAAAAGGTGAAATTGATACACTAACAGGCGTACCGAAAACGGTGTCTGTCGATGCAAAAATAGACCAGGCACAATCGGCGATAGCAGCGGTTCAATCGCAGCTAGACGCGCTACAGGATAAGGTGATTCATGTCACTGTAGTTGAACAAACGCAACAGGCTCGCAGGTGGGGCGGCTTTATAACAGACCCTGCCGGCAATATCCCACGCTTTGCCACTGGGGGCAAGTTACCTGGTTATGGTGGTGGGGATAAAATCCACGCCTTACTTGAGGCTGGCGAGTTTATTATGCGAAAAGAAGCCGTGTCTAGGTATGGTGCTGGTGCATTACACGCGATCAATAATTTGCGACTGCCAAAATTCCAAAATGGCGGCATGGTAGGTGCAGATGCAAGTCGCACAGGAAGCACTAACCCCGATCTTGTTAATATCCGTTTAGACCTTGGTGGAGGGCGCATTGTTCCATTTACCACTAAGAGAGAACAGGTAGCTGGCATTCAAGATGCATTTGCATTTATCCAACGTGGAGCGTTTAGTTAATGAGTGTCATTTTACATAACCTAGCCTTGCCTGAACAAACGCAATTTACACACGAGCACGCCGCTGGTTTTGGTGGCTTGTCTGTTGAGCATAGTTTAAGCGGTCGCCCTTTTGTGTTTCCTCATGCCGTTGGCTCGTCAAAAGGCGAGTTGATTTTTGGTAGCGAGGAGGCTTGGTTGTCTGTAGCGCAACGCACGCAACTTTTTAGCATGGTGCAAACAACGCAGCCACTAACATTAACTGTTAGGGGCGTTGAATGGACGGTTATTTTTGATGTGTCAGCAAGCGGCGGGGCTATACAGCTTGTGCCAGTTATGCCGTTTGCAGATAAATTTTATGGTTCAATCAGTCTTGTTATTTTAGGGAGTGCTTAAATGCCAATTCTTGCAAGTGAAATTCAGTTAGTAGGTTCACAAACGGTTAATAATTTATCGACAAATGGCGGCGGTTATTCATTAAACCTTGTGCAAGATGGCGTAAAAAATAACGTCTTTGCAGACGTGCCCAAAGCCGAGCGGTTGGCTGGCTCGACAACATTCCGCAAGGTGTTTTATAAACTTAGTAACCCTAACGCGCTGGTAGGCTTTGACCCTAAATTATTTGTAATGAAGCCTACTAATGCGGGGGACGCTGTTGTTATTTCGCAGGGTTCGGCTGTGGACACGCAAGCTGATATAACGCCGACTCAACGCCGTTTTGGTGCTGGTTTTATTGTTGGCAACGTAGCCGCTGGTGCTGCAACCGTTACTGTAACCCCCGAACAAAGCCTATATGCGGTTTTTCAAGCGGGAGATATGGTGGCTATTACCGCACGAAATGAAACGAATACAACAGCACCAATTGATTATTACACAATTACTGCTGTTTCAAATTCTGGCAGCGATAAAGCAATCACGCTTGATCGCGGGTTAACTAATGCGGTTGCGCAGGGCTATGTCGTATCCTCTTGTATCGCGCAGACAACAATGTCGAGCGTCATTTACGGTTGGACGGCCGGTTCAAAAACTTGTGACAATACAAAAATCATTTTCAATAATGCAGGTTCAATTAACGGTAAATTTACCCTAACATTTTCATCTGCAACGGCGTTTGCGCTTACTTGCGATCAAATAACATTGAATAATTATACAGGCAACACTGGTGCTGACTATTCGCCAGAAAACCCTAATACAGCGCAACCGTTTTTCACACTGCCGCCCGCTTTTTTTAATGGCGCATATGAGGCTGGTAGCACGATTATTTTTAGCACAACGGCGGCGACAATTGGTGTGTGGTGTGAGCGAATTATCCCAGCTGGTACAGTATATGCAAGCGCGAACGCTTTTATGCTAGGCTTTGAGGTAGAGAGCGAATAATGGCACAAGTCACTAACCTCGTCATTAACCCGAGCAATTTATCGGCTAATATTTTATTTATGGAAGTTCCTAATGCCCCGGGAAAGGTGGAGGAATACGACTCGCCAGCGCGTTTTATTATTCCTTATA
>DYST01000070.1 GCA_020726325.1 Thiomicrospira cyclica
TACCTACAGCCAGCCTACACAGACCCTCTTAAAAAAAGCATGATTAACACAAATAAAAACTTAATAATCATTAAGATAAAAAGATTTTTTACCTACAGCCCACCTACAGACAAGTGGCTATTAAGTCGATAAATTACCTTGTGCGTGTAGCAAAGCAGGTTTTGTAAAGCGAACAATCACCTCATCGGCGAGCATATCGATTTCGACACCTTCCTGACGAAAAGCACTGAGCAGAGCATGAATGGTATCACCTCTGGGAGAAATATCTAACGATTCAATACGTGCAATGGTGGGTTTAGAAACCTTTGCCCTTGTTGCCAAATCTTGTTGTGTCCATGCCAATGCCGTGCGAACACCACGTAGTGCAACGGCAATCTGCGTATTAAACAATAGTACGTCTTGAACTTCTTCAGTCATTTATGATATTCTCAATATACTTATGATATTTTTGATATACTTTATTTTACTTTGATTCTTTAAGAATCGTTTTAGATTTATTGGAGCTAATATGGCAACACAACACTTAACCCAGTCTTATATCAAAAACCTGACTTGTCCGAGCAGTCAAAGCAAAGTAAGCATTTTTGATACTGGCTGTAAAAACTTGGTACTAGAAGTCAGCAAAAAAGGAAAAAAGAGTTATTATTTCAGGTATTTAGATGATCGTGGTAAAACACGTCAACCTAAACTCGCTGACGCTAATCATATCACACTTAGCCAAGCGAGAGCATTGAGCAACAAATATCGTGCCATGCTCACGCTAGGTGAAAACCCATTTATTGCCAAACACGAGCGCAAAAGTACACCAACCATTGCTTATCTTGTCGAGCACCATTATATGCCGCATATTATTACTAACAAACGCAGCTGGAAAACGGATGAATCACTCTTACGTAATCATATTCTGCCCCGCTTTGGGCGTTTGTATGTCGATGAATTCAAATCACAACACCTTGCTAAGCTCGTCAGCGACTATAAAGACAAGTATGCAGCAGGTACGATTAATCGCTTGATTATTTTAATGCGCTATCTGTTCAATCTCGCCCTAGAATGGCAAATTACAGGCGTAAACCATAATCCGACCAAAGATGTTCCCTTGCTCGAAGACCATAATGGACGCGAGCGTTACCTGACAGAAGCAGAAACACAACGACTTTTGTATCATATTCAACAATCAGAAAACAAACAATTACCCGCGATCATTACCATGCTCTTACTCACAGGAGCGCGTAAACGTGAAGTGCTCAATGCACGTTGGGAAGATCTCGATTTTGATAGCAGACAATGGCGCATCCCCATAACCAAAAGCGGAAAACCGCGTTATGTTCCGATTTCTGATGGTGTTTTGAGTTTATTACAAAGCCTACCCAAAATAGTAGATTGCCCTTGGATCTTTGCTAATCCAAAAACCAAAAAACCCTTTGTTTCATTTTACTGCTCTTGGAACACAGCCCGAAAAGCAGCAGGGCTTGCCGATTTCAGAGTACATGATCTGAGACACTCATTTGCTTCCTTTCTGGTCAATCATGGCACAAGCCTATACGAAGTACAAAAACTGCTCGGACACACACAAATTAAAACCACTCAACGCTACTCACACCTAAGCGCAGACACCTTACTCGATGCCAGTAACCATGTCGCTCAACTCGTTCATAATATGCGTCATCACGTTTAATTTTTCTCAGAATATCGGATAGTTTTGATTTTCTACTGCATTTGCGTCAGAATAGCAAATTATGCTCGAGATATCTTAAATGTTTATGATTTTAGCCGTTCTCTTTGACATGATTACTGTGTCAGCTGCTGCTTTTGTGACGTGGCTATTTTTCTTGCCCGAACAGGCACAAGCCGTTCAGTACGTGCTATTGGTGTTTGCAGCGACGCTTATTTTGCCTGTCTTGTTCAGCTCGACGGGAAGCTATCATTCGTTTCGTGCTGTTTCCGATTTAGATTGGCTAGCACGGGTGAGCGCTGCTTGGGTATTGTTAGCACTGACTTTAATTCTCTGTCTGTGGGCGTTCAAGTTATCGGAAGACTTTTCGCGTGTCTGGTTAGGGTCTTGGTTTGTCTTGGGTTGGTTCACGACCTTGTCGTGGCGCGGCGTGGCTTACCTGTTGCTGTTGCGCTTACGTGCCAAGGGTTATAACCATAAACGCATCGCCATTGTTGGTGCAGGACGCTTAGGGCAAGCATTGGTACAAGCAATTCAAACTAATGTTGGCTCTGGTTTCGAGGCGATTGTCTTTTTTGATGATAACGCCGATAAATGGCATACTCAGTATCACGGTGTGCCGATTTTACCTGCCTATCAACTCAATGACTGGCTAGCAACACACGAACTGCACGAAATCTGGTTTGCTTTGCCATTAAGAGCCGAATTGCGGCTGCGAGAGTTGTTATATGCCTTGCGTCATAGTACGGTTAATCTGCGTTATGTGCCGAATTTAAGCAGCTTGCGCTTGCTGAATCATGCACCACGCGAGGTGCTGGGGTTTAGTATGCTCGATTTGTCGGTTAGCCCGATGAGCGAACCGAGCCAGCGTTGCCTTAAAGCGATTGAGGATAAGGTGTTAGCAATCGTCATTCTGTTATTGATTAGCCCTATCATGCTGCTGATTGCCCTTGCCATCAAACTGACTTCTGCAGGACCTGTCTTTTTTCGTCAACAGCGTTTAGGCATCGATGGTAAAGCCTTTGAAGTGCTCAAATTCCGCAGCATGGTCGTGCATCAAGAGCATGACGGACAAGTAACACAAGCGACGCAGCAAGATGCACGAATTACCCCTTTAGGCAACCTATTGCGTCGTACCAGTTTAGACGAGTTACCACAATTTATTAATGTCCTTAAGGGCGATATGTCAATTGTCGGTCCTCGCCCCCATGCCATTGCGCACAATGAGTATTATAAGGAGCAGGTCGATTCTTATATGCAACGCCATAAAGTGAAACCCGGTATTACAGGTTGGGCGCAGGTACATGGTTGGCGCGGTGAAACAGACACCCTCGATAAAATGGAAAAACGCGTTGAGTATGACCTGTGGTACATCGAGCATTGGTCATTGGCACTCGATATTAAAATTATTTTACTGACCTTAATTCATGGTTTTTTTCATGCCAATGCACGTTAAGAAAGAGCGCAGGTTAAGAATATGTTAAAATCGAAATCCATATTATAGAATTAAAATAAGACACTGGGTTTTCAATGATAAAGTCGATGTTTCGTCAACTGCCACACATCTTGCTCTTTGCACGACAAGACCTTCTCGATCGTCATCGTGATAGCTTGCTTGGTATTTTTTGGGTGTTTTTACAACCACTTGCCTATATTCTGATTTACTCTCTCGTCTTTTCTGAGTTAATGAAATCACGTTTGACTGGTTTTGAAGATCAGCCCTTTGCTTATACGCAGTATCTGATTTCTGGCTTGCTCGTCTGGATGCTGATGAGCAACACCATCAGTCAATTGAGCGCGATTTATCAGACCAAAGCACATATTATCCGCAAAATTCCTGTCTCGCTCAGTATTATGCCGCTGTATGTGCCACTGGTCGAAACGGTGATTTACCTCTTTGGTATGTTGGTTTTCGCGCTGATGTTAATCCTGATGGGACAAACAATTACTTGGTATTGGCTGTGGCTACCCGTGGTATTAGTGCTTGTGTTGGCAGTTGCCTATCCGTTTGGTTTGATTTTAGGCATGTTGGGTGTATTTTTACCCGATTTACGCACCGCAACACCCATCGCCTTACAGCTCCTCTTTTGGTTAACGCCCATTGTCTACCTCGCTGCTATTTTGCCAGAATCAGTACAAACATTTGTCCACTACAACCCCTTTTCTTGGGCGACTGAATCGGTGCAAGCGATTGTACTCTATCAACGCTCACCACAGCTTGGGCATCTTATCGCTTTGTTTTTCTTAGCGGTTGTTTTACTGTTAACTGCGCGCTGGTTACAAAATCGGCTCGAAAAAGATATTAGAGATTTAGTATGACAGTTCCTCATTCGGTTTTATTGCGTGTCGCTACGGTCAATAAAAGCTTTCAACTCTACAATACCGCTGCCGATCGTCTCAAAGAGCGTCTGTTTGGGCTACAAAGACACACGGAACATCATGCCTTAAAAAACATCGACTTCGCCTTGCATGCAGGCGAGTCTTTGGCCATTATTGGGCAAAATGGTGCGGGTAAGTCAACCTTATTAAAACTGATTACAGGGGTGATGTTGCCCGATAGCGGTCTTATCGAGCATTATGGTCGCATTACAGGCTTGCTTGAGCTAGGTACTGGTTTTGACCCAACGATGACAGGGCGTGATAATATCACCATTAATGGTCAATTGATTGGCATGTCGCTGGCAGAAATTGAACAGCAACGCGAGGAGATTATCTCTTTTGCTGAACTGGGTCAGTATATCGACGCACCCGTTAAGACCTATTCTTCGGGCATGATTATGCGCTTGGGCTTTTCGATTGCCATTCATGCTAACCCTGCTTGCTTTGTTGTCGATGAAGCGCTTGCCGTTGGTGATGCCCGTTTTCAACAAAAATGCATGGCGCGTATTCGTCATTTTCGTGAACAGGGTGGCTCGTTATTATTTGTCTCGCACGATATTGCTGCCGTTAAACAACTGTGTGATCGTGCCTTAGTGTTAAGCAAGGGACAAGTCGCGTTTGATGGCAATGCCGTTGACGCTGCGAGTGTGTATCAGCAACTCATTGCCAAACTTGATGATCGCGTCAGTAGCGTTTACGATAAAATTTTTGGTCATCAACAACTGCGTTTTTCACGCATGACGCTGCTGGGTTCGCATGGCGAGCAAAGCGTATTTATGAGTGGCGAGAAGATGACGTTACAGCTTGAAGTAGATGCAGCGATTGATCTGGATGATTTAACCATCGGTGTGATGATTCGCGATCGTTTTGGCAATGATGTCTTTGGCATCAACTCGCATCTATTAGGACAGAGTATTAACTTTAAGGCAGGGGAAAGACGCAGCTTTGCCTATCAGATTGATGCCGAGCTTGGACATGGTAAATATACCATCAGTGTGTCCTTGCACACAGGCTTAACCCATATCGACAACTGTCAGCATTGGCTAGAAGATGCGATTAGCTTTCGCATGGAAGGCGTGATTGGCACTGCCTTTGTCGGTGTTACGCGTTTACCAATACGCTTTATATCAGATCACAAGGAGCAGTAAATGCTATTTCGACGCAGCCAAAAACAACAGCCTCCCGCTCCTGCTGTTGAAGATCAGCAACGATTCGTCACGCTTGCCTATCGTGCCATCTTGGCAAGAGAGCCTGATGCACAGGGATTGCAGAATTATATCAGCGCGTTGCAGCATGGCTTAACACCAGCCGATTTATTGCAGGGGTTATTAGATTCGCAAGAATATGCGCAAAAAACACATTATGACTATCGCCAAGATGCACACATTGCCCCCTATTTAAGCGATGAAGTCGTGCAACTGAGCGATGCGTTACACGGACAAAAACCCGTTTCTATCGAACAATACGACGCGCTGTGGCAACAGTTGTTTGATCTGAATCGCTATCAGATTGATAACGACCAACGTCGTTACGGCATGGATCATTACCAGCGTTTTTACGAACTGGTGAACGCCTTAAGTTTGCTTGGTGTGGCAAATGGTGGCAAGCTGCTTGAATTTGGTCCATCACAATTTACCTTGTTTTATAAAGAACTTTTCCCAAAAATCCAAATACATACTGCTGATCGTCCCTTGCCAGAAGATTTCGTTGGTTTTAATGCCGCGTTAAGCTATGCCAGTCTTGGTAGCGAACAACATTACCGTATCGACCTCAATCGCTCGCTGAATTATGCTGAGCATCAGCAAAAGATGGGGCAATTTGATTGGATTTTGTTTACCGAAGTGCTGGAGCATTTGACGGTTTCACCATCCGAGTTATTGGCTTTTTTGTTCAGCTTGCTGACAGAAAATGGCAGACTCTATTTGACCACCCCTAATTTTTTGCGCGCCGAAAATCTCGCTTTACTTTCCCAGCGTCGCAATCCGCAAGCCTATTACCCACCGATGCAGCAAAATGAAGATGCGCATCATCATGTACGCGAATTTACCCTGCTAGAATTACTCAGCTTAGCAACCGAGGTTGGGGCTAAGGTTCATGCTGTTTACTTTTCCAACTGTTGGGATCCTGCAGCGGATGAAGCAAGAGCAGCCGATCAGCGCGGCAATATGGTGTTGGTTCTTGGTACTTAAAAGAGACAGAGAAGAGAAATGAAGCTTTTTGTTAACCTTGATCCGCTCCTGCCACCCCTGACAGGTATTGGTCAATACACGCATGGTATTTTGTCAGAGCTCGTCGATCATGAAGGATTGCAAGGGCTGTATGGTCAGTATTTAGGACAGTGGTACGAGCGCGAGGATATTCGTCAGCTATTGGCAAAGTCGCTTGCACTTGCACCAACCAATACACCACGACAAACCAGTATTAACTGGCCGCGCTTAATTGCAAAAATACCGGGTGTGCGTCCGCTCTATCACGCCATCAAACAATGGCGTTTAATGCAAAAAATACGTCAAAACGCGCTCATAGATACCCTCTATTGGGAGCCAAACTATGTCTTGCGTAGTTTTCCCGGTTTGTCTGTACCGACCATTCATGATATTGCTTATATCCGTCGTCCAGAGTTTCACGAACAAAGCACCATTGATCGTTTAACACAGCAAGTGCCAGAATCGATTGCACGCGCGGCACATGTTTTTACCGTTTCGCAGTTAAGTCGGCAAGAAATTATGGCGCACTATCAGCTGTCCGCTGATTTTGTGAGCGTTGTTTATCCTGGTGTCAGTAAGGCTTTTTATCCGCATATGAGCGATGAAAAACACGCCATTCGTCAGCGTTATCAGCTACCAGAACACTTTATTTTAAGTCTAGGGACATTAGAACCACGCAAAAATCTGAAAGGATTGATGCAAGCCTACTTGCAGTTACCCGAAAGCCTGCGCCAGGCGTTCCCTTTGGTCCTTGTTGGCACAAAAGGCTGGCTAATGGATCAGTTTTCGCAAGAATTAGCGCAACTCGAAGCGCAAGGACAGCTGATTCGCTTGGGTTATGTGGCACAAGCAGACTTGCCAGCGCTGATGAGTGTCGCTACGGTCATGGCTTACGTATCTCATTATGAAGGTTTTGGTATGCCTGTTGCCGAGGCTCTCGCATCTGGCACGGCAGTATTAACC
Organism: Thiomicrospira cyclica; assembly: GCA_020726325.1. Lineage (GTDB taxonomy): Bacteria > Pseudomonadota > Gammaproteobacteria > Thiomicrospirales > Thiomicrospiraceae. Next base: position 7,222 of record DYST01000070.1, read on the forward strand.
AGTGCTGGAACGTCGATGGAAGAAGTTGCTCGCGGCGCGGCGCGTTTGGTCAACCCTGATGATATTAACGATATCGCGCAAGGATTAAACGATTTATTAGCACATCCAGCGTTACGACAACAACTGGTGCAAAAAGGCTTAATCGTTGCGCAAAATTATACTTGGCGCGCATCGGCAGACCAGCTGCTATCCGATCTCGCACACTGCCAAAATGAAACCTCCCGCCACCTAACTACAACCTACCAAAGAGTGCCGCATTATGAGTATTGAGCGCATCATTCAACAAGTACAACGTCAAGCACAAGTATTAGCCAGCGAATGGCAAGACGAACAGCACAAAAGCCTTGATCGTCAGTTACAACACCCTGTCATCGTGAGTGCGATTCATTGCCCGATGACAAATCATGCCAATCTGAGCAGCACACACAAGAGCCTGCTCAACTGGCAGCATCGCGATCACTTGTATCTCGATCGGGATGATGATGTCTTTTTAGAACAGCTTTATCTTCAGCTTTTAGGTCGTCCGATTGATGAAACAGGGGCAAAGGATTATGGCGATCAACTCGTACAAGGCACACCGCGTGCTTTTATCGCCCTTACCCTACTCCGTTCGCCCGAAACCAAAGCCGATGCACGTTTAGCTGAAATGTTATTATTACAGCCTTTTTGGTTATTGGATAAGGTGCTTAAAAAGATTCCAAAAACCAATAAGCTCAGAAAATTACTGTATAAACCCGTTACAAGTTGGGAATTGAGTCGTAAAGATTTTTGGCAGTCGACACGCTATTTACAAGATCAGCTCGACGAAAAACAAGATCAGCTCGACGAAAAACAAAAGCAGATCAATAAGCAACAAAGTGATATTGCTACCATTTGCCAACACCAACAAGCCCATCATGGTGCAACCTTGGCACAACTCGCAACTGTGGTATCACAAATTGCAACCGCTCAGGCAATGACGCATGAAACAGGGCAAAACTTCCATTTGCTACAGCACAAACTAAACTATCATCAACATGCATTAGAACGTCTGCTCGAAGAATTAGCCAATCCCCAAACAGCAAGCGCGACTACCCCCGCAATACAAAATCACCTTGGCGACCGACTCGATGCCTATTATGTTGCCTTTGAAGATTTCAATCGTGGTACGCGCGATGAGATTCGCCACAAACTCAGTCCCTATCTCAACCTCATTCAAGAGCGGATACAAACCTATCCCGAACTGGCACAAAAACCGCTACTCGATATTGGCTGTGGACGCGGCGAATGGCTACAGATTTTAGGCGAACAGCAGGTTATTGCCACAGGGGTGGATATGAACCCTGTTATGGTCGATACCTGTCAACATGCAGGATTAAGCGTGACGTGTAACGACGCGCTCACTTGGCTACGCGCACAAGCCGATAACAGCCACCTTGCGATTACAGGCTTTCATATTATCGAACATCTGCCCTTTGATGTCTTATTCGACCTCTTTGCCGAAACCTACCGCGTCCTTGCACCCAATGGCATGATGATTTTTGAAACGCCCAATCCCGAAAATGTACTTGTTGGTAGTCATACCTTCTATCACGACTTTACCCATCGTAACCCGATTACACCGACAGCCATTAGCTTTTTAGCGAAATACCATAACTTTGCGCAAATCGATATTTTGCGCTTGCATCCTTACCCAAGCGAAGCGCGGGTTGCAGGACACGATGCCTTGACCGAGCGCGTCAATGGTCACCTCACAGGGCCGCAGGATTTTGCGATTCTCGCCATCAAACCTGCTGTTGAGCAACAAGGAGGTAAATGATGCGTATTCTCGTAACCGCTACTCATGTTCCGTTTATTCATGGCGGTGGTGAGTATCATATGCAAAACCTGCACGACCAGTTACAACAGCGCGGGCATCAGGTTGAACTGCTGCGTGTTCCATTTAAGTTTCAGCCCGAAAAGGATGTGCAACGGGCGATGGACTTTTGCGATGGTTATGATTTTAATATCCCTAATGGGCAAAAAATTGACCGCGTGATTAGTCTGCAATTCCCAGGTTATGGCATTGCGCACCAAAAACAGGTTGTCTGGATTATGCACCAGCACCGTATGGCTTACGAGCTTTACGACCAACAGCCACAAACAGCAGCACACGCACAAATACGCGATGCCGTTCAGGCTTACGATACACGCGTGCTCGCTCAAGCCTATAAACGCTATGCTAACTCGGGGCGCGTTGCGGCACGCTTACAAGAATACAACGGCTTAAGCGCAACGCCACTGTATCATCCACCACCCCATAACGAACGCTTTAGCACTAATGCACCACTGGATTATATTTTCGCGCCGTCGCGTTTAGAAAGTCTGAAACGTCAGGATCTACTTATTGAAGCGGCACGTTATCTGACAACCCCCGTTAGTATGATTATTGCGGGCGAAGGTGGACAAAAACAGCGTTATCAACAGCTCATTGACAACTATGCCTTACACGATAGGGTTCGTTTGGTGGGTCGCACAACCGAAGCAGAAAAGTTTGCCTATTATGCCAACTGTCTTGCCGTCTTTTTCGCGCCTTTCGATGAAGACTATGGTTATATTACCCTCGAAGCATGGTTATCATCCAAGCCAGTCATTACGGCTACCGACTCAGGTGGACCAACAGAATTAGTTACACACGAACAGGATGGTTGGATTCTTGAACCTGATGCACAGGCGATTGCTGCCACCATTGATGCCGCATGGCACAACAAGCAACGCAGTATCGACATGGGACGTGCAGGCAAGCAAAGTTATCACGATAAA
>DYST01000071.1 GCA_020726325.1 Thiomicrospira cyclica
TATGCACCAAGAAATATTAGAATCTTTAGGGACCGCAGTCGCCTTATTAACCCAAGATCGGGTTATTCGTTATATGAACCCTGCTGCTGGTGAGTTGTTGGGCGTGAGTGTGCGTCGTATTCAGGGGACACCAATCAGTTCTTTGATGCGAGAGGTTGATGCTCAGTTAGCAATACATGCCGTGCAGCAGTGTCTCACGTTACATGATATTCCTGTGCAGCGTGCCGATAATAAAAGTTTACGTGTTACTTGCCTGTTGACCCCTGTTGAAATGCCCGTTGCTGGTTGGGTCTTAGAAATGACGCCGCGTGATCGTTTTGATCGTATTAGCCAAGAAGAAGCTTTGTGGGCGCAGTATGAGGCGAGTACCTTACTGGCGCGTAATTTGGCACACGAGATTAAAAACCCATTGGCAGGTATTTCAGGATCGGCACAGTTGTTAGCGCGTCAATTGACGCGTGCGCGTCAGCTCGAGTTTGTTGATGTCATTATTAAAGAAACCACACGCCTTAATAATTTGTTAGACGGTATGTTAGGGGGTAATCAACCTGCGCATTGGGTAACGCATAACATTCATGCGGTGTTGGAGCATGTTACGCAAGTCGTATCGGGGCAATTACCAGAGGGTGTTTATATCTATAAAGATTATGATCCGAGTTTGCCTGAGTTTGTGATGGATTTTGATCGCCTTGTGCAGGTATTTTTGAATTTGGTGCGCAATGCCATTGATGCTATGGGCGGCAATGGTAAACTAAGCATTCGCACACGTATTGTTCATAAAATGACTTTGGGTAATCAGCTTCATCCTTTGGTGGTTGCTGTCGAAGTCTGTGATACGGGTGAGGGGATTCCGCCCGAACTCATTGATGCAATTTTTTTGCCGATGATTACCAATAAAAGCGATGGCACGGGATTGGGTTTACCCATTGCACAAAGCATTATTCATCAACATGGTGGATTGATTTTGGCTGAAAGTCAGCCAGGTAATACCGTTTTTCGTGTGTTTTTACCTGTAACAAATAAAAGAGAAGAGAACGACTGGGGTCAACTATGAGTGAATTAATGCCAGAGGTATGGGTTGTTGATGATGATGCCTCGATTCGTTGGGTATTGGATCAGGCATTATCCGATAAAGCATGGAAAACGCGTATTTTTGCTGATTCTCGTCTTGCTTTAGATGCTTTATCGGTAGGTGTTCCTGCTGTTTTGGTGTGTGATATTCGTATGCCGCATGTTGATGGTCTGACGCTGATGCAAGCGGCTCATCAACATGACTCTAATTTGCCCATCATTTTAATGACGGCTTTTGCAAATTTAGATTCGGCTGTTTCGGCTTATCAGGGCGGTGCTTTTGAATACTTACCCAAACCCTTTGACCTCGATGAAGCCTTAGCACTCATTGAACGCGCGATTGCCAAACGTGTGCCCTCGCGTCGTCGTCGCAATAAAGATGATGCAAAGCAGCCGCTCAATATTATCGGCTCAGCACCAGCAATGCAGGAGGTGTTTCGCGTGATGGGACGTGTTGCGCAGCTGGATGTGACCGTTCTGATTAATGGTGAGACGGGTACAGGTAAAGAGTTAATTGCTAAAGCCTTGCATGAATTATCACCACGTCGAGATAAGCCTTTTGTTGCCATTAACACCGCTGCCATTCCGCGTGATTTGCTCGAGTCCGAACTCTTTGGTCATGAAAAGGGTGCGTTTACAGGGGCAATGACGCAGCGTGCTGGGCGTTTTGAACAAGCCGATGGTGGGACGCTCTTTTTAGATGAAATTGGTGATATGCCAATCGAACTACAAACCCGTTTATTACGTGTGCTCAATGATGGCAGCTTTTATCGTGTTGGTGGTCATGACCCCTTGCGTGCCGATGTGCGCATTTTGGCAGCAACGCATCAAAATATGGAAAAAATGGTACGCGAAGGTAAGTTTCGTGAGGATTTATTATATCGTCTGAATATTATGCGCATTCAAATTCCTGCGCTACGTGAGCGTAAGACAGATATTCCCTTGATTTTACATTATTACATGACAACAGAAGCAAAAACGCTACGTGTTGATGAAAAGCAATTATCGAACGATGTTGAAGCTTATTTAGCCAGCCTAGACTGGCCAGGAAATATTCGTCAGCTGCGTAGCTTGTGTATTTGGCTAACCGTAATGACGCCAGGTAAGGTGGTGACGATTGATGATTTGCCCTTAGAACTGCGTCAGCCGCAGCGTCTTGCAGAGACGATGGGCACAGAAGACTGGCAAACACCCTTACGTCTTTATGCACGTAACTTTTTACAGCAAGGAAAGTCGGGCTTGCATACCGAAGCTGAACAGATGTTTGAACGTGTCTTAATTGAAGAAACCTTGCAATTTACCTGCTTCCATCGTCAAGAAACAGCAGCTCTATTGGGCTGGGGGCGAAATACATTAACCCGAAAATCACAATCACTGGGGATCGATGAATGATTTCAGAATTATTGACTTGGCTCACAACAGGCTGTGCGCCGCAAGCGCGTAAGTTAGGTTATTTATACGAAGCAATTGCCATGCGTGCGCGTGTTAAACGCTGTGCTGTTGCTTGGAAAGCGCATTGTGAACAAGCGCAAAATTTTGCTGCTCAATGCATTCAAGAGCAAGAAAAGGGCGGGGTTGCCTTGGTTTTAGGTTCTGGCTTAGGAATAGACTTGCCAAAAGAGGCGTTATTAGCGCATTTTGATGAAGTTTGGTTGGTGGATATGGTGCATTTACGCGAGAGTAAAAAAGCATGGGCAAATCATCCTAAAGTACGTTTTATTGATTACGATATTACTGAGTCGTTAACAAATTTAGTCAATGGTGTTTTAACACAAGTGCAGCCACAAAACTGGTTAGATGATGAGCGCATTCGCTTTGTATTGTCGGCGAATATTTTGGGTCAGTTGCCTGTGCAACCTTTGGCGTGGTTAGCGAATCAAAAACAATCTTATGATGATGAATTACTCGATCAGTGGTCACAAGATTTATTGCAGTCTCATTTAAGTTACCTAAACTCATTTCGAGCGCATGGTGCAAGGGTTTGTCTTGTTGCGGATTTAGAATGGCAATATCATGAAAATAATAAGCTCATTCAAAGCCTTGATCCTTGGCGTGGCTTGGCATATCCAATACCAGATGTCCGTTGGGAGTGGCGCATTGCGCCACGTGGTGAGTTACATAATAATCGAACACAAACCAATTTAGTTGGTGGTTGGTGTTGGTAGTTGGGTGTTAATTAAGTCAAAAAAACACGACCTTGAGCATCAATCACAATAGGAACTGCGGTTAAGGCTTGGTTTTGACAAGGTCCTCTAACGCAAAAACCATCTTCAACGCGGAAAAAAGCATCGTGTACCGAGCATTTTAAGGTGAGTTCGCGCGGGTCAATCTCAACTTTATACATTGAGTTGAGCGGCACATTTGCATGTGGACAATTATTGATATACGCCTTTAGGTTGTCGCCAACGCGTGCTAAAACAATGCTTTGACCATTCGCTTCTACAACGCTTACCTTGTGTGCTGTGATTTTGTTCATATTGGCGATGACGGTTCTATGATCGTTTGAAAACAAATTATTCATGCCGTGTTGAGCAATTTTCTTTTCTGCCAAGGTAACCGCAAGACTGAGTGCTTCGGCTGTGCTATGTTCACGAATCAGTGCGTCGATAATGCCCGCATTAAAAGTATCGCCTGCACCAAGGGTATCAATCACAGTCAAATCAGGTGTTGCCACAATCTGATAGAGTTGATCTGCTTCCATCGCGTAAGCTCCCGTTTCACCCCAGCCGCAAAAAAGTTTGGCATTTGGGGCTAAGTCTTGCATGGCACGCAAAAATTTTTCTGCCTGCGTATAACCTCTTCCTAAAGCAAAGCTTTGCGAGAACATAATCACAGTAGCTTTGCCAATAAGATCATCAATACCTTCACGGTCTTTTTCAACTTCTAATGAAATCGGTTGATCTGTTAGAAAGCAACGTGCAATATTGAGCATGCCAGCTAGTGCTTGTGTGTTGCGACCTTCAAAATGAAGCCAATCATAATCTTCAATGCTAAGTTGGGCAAAATGCTCAAAACTTAATTCAGGTAAGTCGCGAAAATGGCTGATGGTGCGTGAGCCTGTATCTTGTGCCAGTAAAATCGTTGAAATCGGCGTTGTACCCTGTTTATGGTATTCAACATGACTGTAATCAATTTGTGCTTTTTCCAATAAGCTGCCCAGTGTTTTGCTAGCATGATCTTTTGCCAGTGTGCCGCACCAGCTGACATCATGATGCATTTGTGCCAGTACCGCGAGGCTGTTTACGCTATTACCACCTAAGCGTTCACTCATGCCAAGGCAACGGTGCTCCGTGTTTTCTAGGGGATAGCTTGCTACGTGAATAACGCGGTCTAATACTGCATTACCAACTGCTAAAATTTTTGCCATATTTTAATACCTGTAAACTTTATTAATGATGCGTTTTATCGTTAATCGCATGAATAGACAGGCGATAATAGCTAGACATTTTATCTCTATTTGCGGTATTATTAAACAAATTTGCGGAGCGAAAATAGACGTGTTAATCATAACGAGTAAAATATTGTAACAGTCGTCACTAAAACGGAGCGGTTTTTGCCTTCTCCGTTTTTTTATATCCGCACAAGTGAATAGGTAATCAGGTTAATTAGATAGGGAAGTGGGTAAGATGAAAGCATTACTGGCATTGCAAGATGGCAGTCTTTTCTGGGGCGAGTCGGTCGGCGCAACAGGAGAGACAGTGGGAGAGGTCGTTTTTAATACCTCGATGACAGGGTATCAGGAGATTTTGACAGACTCGTCTTATTTTCGTCAGTTGGTGACGCTTACTTATCCGCACATCGGTAATGTTGGTGTCACGCCAGAAGATTGTGAAAGTAAAGGCGTGATGGCGAGTGGGTTAATCATTCGTGATTTGCCTTTATTGCATTCAAACTTTCGAGCCACCCAGTCTTTGCCTGACTACCTAAAAGAACAAAATGTGGTAGCGATTAGCGAAATTGACACGCGTCAGTTAACGCGTGTGTTGCGTGAAAAAGGGGCGCAAAACGGTGTGATTGTCGCAGGCGATAACATCGATGCCGCTGCCGCTGTTGCTAAAGCCCAAGCCTTTGCTGGCTTGAATGGCATGGACTTGGCAATCGAAGTCACAACTAAAGAAAGTTACACCTTCCGCGAAGGTGAGTGGGCTTTGGGTGAAGGTTTTGCGACTAAAGCCGATACTGATCTTCCTTATCATGTTGTTGCATTTGATTATGGTGTTAAAACCAATATTCTACGCATGCTCACCCAGCGTGGTTGTCGCCTGACGATTGTGCCAGCAGATACTTCAGCAGCAGACGTTAAGGCCATGAATCCTGATGGTATCTTCTTGTCAAACGGTCCAGGCGATCCTGCCGCTTGTGGTTATGCCATTACAGCCATTGCTGAGTTGATCCAAGGTGATACGCCAATTTATGGTATTTGTTTAGGACATCAATTGTTAGCCTTAGCTTGTGGTGCAAAGACGCTCAAAATGAAGTTTGGTCATCATGGTGGTAACCACCCTGTGCAGGATACGCGCTCAGGAAAAGTATTAATCACTGCTCAGAACCACGGTTTTGCGGTCGATGAAGCAACACTGCCCGCTGGTGTTGAGGCGACGCATCGCTCGCTATTCGATGGTTCTAACCAAGGCATTCGTTTTGCGCATAAGCCTTTCTTTAGCTTCCAAGGTCATCCAGAAGCCAGTCCAGGTCCGCATGATTTAGCCTACCTGTTTGATGAATTCATCGCCAATATGGCTGCCCGCCGCGCTTAAGCTAACAATAAGGAAGAAGACGATGCCTAAGAGAACAGACATAAAAAGTATTTTGATTATTGGTGCTGGCCCTATTGTCATTGGTCAAGCCTGTGAGTTTGACTATTCGGGTGCGCAAGCGTGTAAAGCCCTGCGTGAAGAGGGTTATCGCGTTATTTTGGTTAACTCTAACCCTGCAACCATTATGACCGACCCCGATATGGCTGATGCCACTTACATCGAGCCAATCAACTGGCAGACGGTTGAGCGTATTATCGAGACAGAACGCCCTGATGCTTTGTTGCCGACTATGGGTGGACAAACCGCACTCAATTGTTCGTTAGATTTGTGGCATCATGGTGTGCTCGATAAATACAATGTTGAGCTGATTGGTGCGAAGCCAGAAGCCATTGATAAGGGCGAAGACCGCGAAAAATTCCGTCAAGCGATGGTTAAAATCGGGCTAGATGTGCCAGAGTCGGGTGTAGCACATAATTTAGAAGAAGCTTGGGCAATTCAACAGCGCGTTGGTTTCCCGACCGTAATTCGCCCTTCCTTTACCCTAGGTGGCACTGGGGGTGGTATTGCTTATAACAAAGATGAGTTCGAGCAGATTTGCAAGCATGGTTTGTACATGTCACCAACAACAGAGCTTTTGATTGAAGAGTCTATTTTGGGCTGGAAAGAGTTCGAGATGGAAGTGGTTCGTGACACCAAAGACAACTGTATTATTGTTTGTGCCATTGAAAACTTAGACCCAATGGGTGTGCATACTGGCGACTCGATTACCGTCGCCCCAGCACAGACGCTCACCGACAAAGAATATCAACTCATGCGCAATGCTTCGATTGCGGTACTACGTGAGATTGGTGTTGAAACAGGGGGTTCTAACGTTCAGTTTGCCATTAACCCTAAAGATGGTCGTATGATTGTCATCGAGATGAATCCGCGCGTGTCGCGTTCATCGGCTTTAGCTTCTAAAGCAACAGGTTTCCCGATTGCAAAAGTTGCTGCAAAACTTGCAGTGGGTTACACGCTCGATGAATTGACTAACGATATTACTGGTGGTTTAACGCCAGCATCCTTTGAACCATCAATCGATTATGTGGTCACCAAAATTCCACGCTTTACTTTCGAAAAATTCCCTCAAGCGGAAGCCCGTTTATCGACACAAATGAAGTCGGTTGGTGAAGTGATGGCGATGGGGCGTACCTTCCAAGAGTCTCTGCAAAAAGCGATTCGTGGGCTAGAAACAGGGCGTTCTGGCTTAGATTGCATGCTTAGGTTAAGTGGTATGGATGAAAAAGCGATTCGTGATATTTTACGTCATGAGTTACGCTCACCTGGACCTGATCGTTTGTGGTATGTCGGTGACGCTTTTCGTTTTGGTTGGTCGCTTGCAGAGATTTACGATATTTCTGCTATTGATCCTTGGTTCTTGGCGCAAATTGAAGACATCATCAAAGAAGAGAAGGCAGTTAAAGCTGGTGGTTTAGGTGCGCTCGATGCCGATCGCATGCTCAAGTTGAAGCGCAAAGGCTTTTCGGATATGCGTTTGGCTAAGTTACTCAATACCGATAGCAATTTTTTGCGTAAGTTCCGTCATACGTTGGGCGTTAAGCCTGTTTACAAGCGTGTCGATACCTGTGCGGCTGAATTTGCAACAAATACCGCTTACTTATATTCAACTTACGAGCAAGTATGCGAAGCTGCACCAACCGATAAACGTAAAATCATGATCTTGGGTGGCGGTCCTAACCGTATTGGTCAGGGTATCGAGTTTGATTATTGCTGTGTTCATGCGGCAATGGCATTGCGTGAAGATGGCTTTGAAACCATTATGGTTAACTGTAATCCAGAAACTGTGTCAACCGATTATGACACCTCTGATCGCTTATATTTCGAGCCGTTGACGCTTGAAGATGTGTTAGAGATTGTTGCAGTCGAAAAGCCAGAAGGCGTGATTGTTCAGTATGGTGGTCAGACACCGTTGAAGTTGTCGCGTGAGTTAGAAGCAGCTGGTGTGCCGATTATTGGTACATCGCCTGATTCAATCGACTTGGCAGAAGATCGTGAACGTTTCCAGAAGTTATTGCAAACCTTAGGTCTGCGTCAGCCTGCGAACCGCACGGCACGTACACCAGAGCAAGCATTGACCTTGGCGGTCGAAATTGGTTATCCGTTGGTAGTTCGTCCTTCATATGTGTTGGGTGGTCGTGCGATGGAAATCGTTTATGGCGAGAAGGATTTAGCGCGTTATATGCGCGAAGCGGTGCAGGTATCGAATGACTCTCCTGTGTTGCTAGATCGTTTCTTAGATGATGCGATTGAGTTAGATGTCGATGCCATTTGTGACGGTGATCGTGTGGTAATTGGCGCGATTATGGAACATATTGAGCAAGCTGGTATTCACTCGGGTGATTCGGCTTGTTCGTTGCCGCCTTACACAGTGCCTGCACATATTCAAGATGAAATTCGTCGTCAGACAGAAGCCATGGCATTTGCGCTAAAAGTTCGTGGCTTAATGAACGTTCAGTTTGCAGTTAAGGGCGAAGACATTTATGTGCTTGAGGTGAACCCTCGTGCTTCACGTACCGTTCCGTTTGTGTCCAAAGCGATTGGTGAGCCATTAGCGAAAATTGCTGCGCGTGTCATGGCTGGTCGCAAATTAGAAGAACAAGGCTTTACCAAAGAAATTATTCCTGAATATTTTTCTGTTAAAGAAGTGGTTTTCCCCTTCATTAAGTTTAATGGTGTTGACCCAATTCTTGGTCCAGAAATGAAATCGACTGGTGAAGTGATGGGTATTGGTGAAAACTTTGCTCAGGCGTTTGCTAAAGGCTTGTTAGCTGCGGGTACTGAATTACCAACGAGTGGTAAGGCGTTTATTTCTGTCCGTCAGGCAGATAGAGTCGCTGCGGTTGATGTCGCTAAAATGTTATCAGCGCGTGGATTTGAAATTGTTGCAACGCGAGGCACGGCTAAAACACTGCAAGAAGCTGGTGTGGTTGTGTCGGTGGTAAATAAAGTAACAGAAGGTCGCCCGAATATCGTTGATATGATTAAGAACGATGAAATCGTCTTAATTGTGAATACCTCTGATGGTGCGATGGGTGTTGCTGACTCTTATTCTATTCGCCGTGAAGCCCTGATGCACCGTGTGGCTTACACCACCACCGTAGCAGGGGCAGAAGCAATGGCAATGGCAATGGATTATCGTAATGATCAGACGGTTTACCGTATCCAAGATTTAACCTAGTTTCGATCAGTGCTTACTAATCATCAATATTCCCGCAAATGCGGGAGTATTTGTTTAAGGGATATAGTTGCTCGCAACATCGCCATTCTTCATGCGCACACTTAAAACAGGTGGGCGACCAGGTTGCTGATCTTCTCTATCAAGTAAAATCGTCATCTTTTCATCTTCCCAACGATAAGCATCGTATGAGGGTAAGCCAGATACTGCACGTCTTAATCGTGCATTGGGTGTACCAATCATCGGTATGAGTTGCTTAACAATATCGGGAATGTCAATACCCTTACTGTTATTTGCATATTCAGGCGCGAAAGGACGGTATAAAATATGCATACTGGCAAACCGACCATCTTGTTCATAACGAAAATCGAGGCGATAAGTTTCGCGTAAAATATTTTTAGGATAAAAACGATTAAATTGCTTACGGTATAAGGTGCTTTGAGTTTGATCGAATCCGTCCCAATTGAACAAGGCATTACGAATCTCTTGTTTATTAGCAGCAACGAGTTTAAGACCCAGCAAGTTGTAGTCCGAAGCCGTTGCTGCCCATAATGGTTGTGTGAGCATGCTTAAACTCAGTAGCATGAACCGAAAACGAATGAACACAAAATACCCTGCCTTTTAATCCTGAATAAACCTTCATTTACGTACTTAGCGAAAATGATGCCTAACACTCTTATTTATCGGCAGTTTAAAGAAAAAGTTAAGGTTAAGATTTCAAAACAGTGTTTCTGCAAGTATTGTGCGAATAGAGTAAAATCATCGAATTGTTAAAAAGAAATTTTAATTTATTGGAGTTCAAATGAACCGCACCCTTCCCGATCTTTATCTCAATCCCTTTACCGA
>DYST01000072.1 GCA_020726325.1 Thiomicrospira cyclica
TTAAAAAAAAGGTTGCCTCTTTCCGAATTTTCACCATCCTTAAAGCCTTTCTTTTTGCCCGCCTGAGAAAAAGGCTGACAAGGAAATCCAGCGCATAAAATTTGGTGATTGGGAATGTTAGTTGGCGAAATCGCGCAAATATCATCATTAAAAATACTGTCATCGATAACATGATTGTGCTTGTAGGTTTCTCGTGCGTGTTTATCTATTTCAGAAGCAAAGACGCACTCACCACCAAGCGGCTTTAACGCGCTATGAAAACCGCCAATGCCTGCAAATAAATCGATGAAGGTAAAAGGGGTTTGCGTTATTTCTTGATGCTGACTGTTGTATGAAGCTAGTTCTAATTCAGGAAATAAATCAAAATTAGCATCAAACACAGTTAGAAACCTTGTTTTTAAGCACGCGCATTCTTCGCTAAAAATGCCGCCAAGCGTGTCATTGCCCCTTCCAATTCTGCCATGCTAGTAGCGAACGATAAACGCATATAGCCTTGCGCACCAAAGGCCGAACCAGGTACTAAAGCTAAATCGCTTTCTTCTAAAATACGCGTTGCCAGTTCAGTATCATTAGCACAACCAGTCGCGGCAATCGCACCACGGACATCGAAGAAGTTATAAAAAGCACCATCGGGTGATAGGGCTTTAATTCCCGGCATGGAGTTCAATGCTTGCGTAATGTAAGTACTACGCGCTTTGAACGCCGTTACCATGTCGCCAATAAAGCTTTGATCGCCATTAAGGGCAACCACGGTTGCTGCTTGTGAAATCGAGCAAGGGTTAGAAGTGCTTTGCGACTGTACTTTTTTCATTTCGTTGATTAAGGCTAAAGGACCAGCGCAATAACCAATACGCCAACCTGTCATGCTGTAGGCCTTAGACACGCCGTTAAGGGTTACTGTGCGCTCAACCATTTCGGGGCAAGCATTGAGCCATGTAAAGAAAGGCGTATCACCCAAAATGATGTGCTCGTACATATCATCCGTTGCAATCAGGATATTCGGGTGGTTGGCTAATACATCTCCTAAAGCGCGTAATTCAGCTTTGCTATAAACAGCACCTGTTGGGTTCGATGGGCTGTTAATGATAAATAAACGCGTGTCTGGTGTAATCGCTGCTGCTAATTGTGCAGGGGTGATTTTGAATCCTTGCTCGATACCAGCCTGAACCACGACAGGCTTAGCACCTGCTAATAACACCATATCAGGATAAGAAACCCAATAAGGTGCGGGAATAATCACTTCATCGCCATCGTTTAAGTAAGCTTGGCAGAGATTATAAAAACTCTGTTTGCCACCAGAGGACACTAGAATTTGCTTTGTACTGTAATCTAAGCCGTTTTCACGCTTAAATTTTGCCACAATCGCTTCTTTTAGGTCGGGTGTGCCATCGACTGCTGTGTAGCGTGTCTTGCCTGCATTAATCGCATCAATGCCAGCCTGACGAATATGTTCAGGCGTTGGGAAATCAGGTTCACCAGCACCTAAGCTAATGATATCACGTCCCTGACGTTTGAGTTCTAGGGCACGAGCAGTGACCACAAGGGTCGGTGATTCCTTGACGGCAAGGACGCGAGTAGCGAGTTGCATGATGATTTTTATGTCTCTAAAGTAAAGTTTTTTAAGGAAGTTGGTTTGATTTTTGCAACCTTTGATTATATCGGAAAATGATGATATCGCGCTAGATGAAGATGCTGTAATATTTGCTTATTTATGTTAAAATCAGAGGTTATGAAAGTAATTACCCTCGTTTTAATCGATTGTCGCCCAAAGCAGACGTTTATTGCTGGTCATGCTTTGGCTGCTGCCAACTTGCCAGCCGCTGAGTTAGCACAAAGAATGCATGAACTTCCTGATACGACACAAGCCATTACCTTAATGGGTGATGCCGTCTCCCTGACTGTAGCGCGGGAGTTTTTAGTCAGTAAAAGCTATGTCATTCTTAATGAAATCGTGTATAACGATGATGTTGTTGTGCAATTAAAACAGCAAGGGCAGTGGCAAGAAGGTGATGTATCGCAACGCTTATGGCAACCTTCGCCACTGATTGAACGTTTCGTACACGAGCTTATGGCAGAACACGGCATTATCCCCAAACGAGGGTTGGAAATTGCCTGTGGTTCGGGGCGTGATTTGGTTTATTTAGGTATGAACGGTTGGCAGATGACGGGGGTGGATGTTCAACCTGCAGCCGTTGCTCGCGCGCAAGCATTAGCGAGCAGCCAACACGTTACGATTACGACGCAAGTTCGCGATTTGGAAACAGGTGCAGATCCTTTTGCTGATTTTACTGACGGTTGCTTTGAGTTAATTAGTGTCGCCCGTTATTTATATCGTCCGCTCTTTCCTGTTATTAAACGCTTATTAAAAAAGGGTGGAGTGATTGTTTATCACACCTTTATGGTCGGCTCTGAAGCTTTTGGCAGTCCAAAAAACCCTAACTTCCTTTTGAAAGTGGGTGAGTTGGCAACTGTTTTTTCTGGTGCTGATATCTGGTGCGATGATGTAGTGACACTAGCAGACGGTCGCCCGATGAGTATGTTTGTGGCGAAAGTCTAACTGCGTTATTCGTTAGCATAGCAGATTGACGTAACGTACCATGTCTGTTCGCCTGCAGGAAGTCTAACAGTAACCTCATCATCAACAGCCTTGCCCAGACACGCCTTCGCCATCGGCGAGTAAAACGAAATATACTCATCTCGACCATAGATTTCTTCTTGCCCAACAATGCGGAACTTGAGTGCTTCTCCGTCTTCATCTTCTAGCTCAACCCAAGCACCAAAATAAATTTTACCTTCTTGATGTGGGTGGTATTCGACAACTTTAACCTCTTCGAGATGCTTGCTTAAAAACCTGACTCGGCGATCAATTTCGCGCAACCGACGCTTGTTATACTGATAATCGGCATTTTCAGAACGATCACCAAGACTAGCAGCCCAAGTAACAATTTTCGTTACTTCTGGGCGTTCTTTGTACCAGAGCTGGTTAAGCTCTTCCTTTAAACGTTGGTAACCTTCTTTCGTAATAAACTTCGTGCTCATCTTTTTTACCGTGCATAATTTAATCTACTTCCTATTTTAGGGCGTAAGTATACCATTCGGTGAAATGTGTATTAATTAGCAATATATGATTGCGTAGTTTGGTACTGAAGGGGCAACTACCTTATAATCAACATTTGTGTCATCTCAAATAATACCTGCATTGCTGCCCATTTTTAGAGCAAACTTTATAACCAAGGAATTTTTATGTCTATTGAACAAATATTAAAAGAACGTAGTAACACTGTCTGTGAACTTTGTGGTGATGCCTGTGGCACGTTAGTGGTGATGACCGTTTCTGGTAATGACGATTCTGCCGATAGCAGTGTGTATATTGGCGAAAGCTTCAAAAACCAAATCGAAAACCCAGATACGATTGATGCTAACCAGTGGCGCTGTTTGAATGAAGCCATTTGGTCACCAACAGCAGCCGTGCAAGTGGTCGCTTATCGTATGTTGCATACGCTCGCAGCTAAGGGTGAGACTTGGGCACAAGAATTGTTAGATACTGCTTATCTAGAAGATGATGTGAAAGCATGGGCTGAATCAGGGCTTGCACAAGCAACAGACGATGATGATCCTAAGCCACGTGATAGCAATGGCGGCGAACTCGCTGAAGGTGATAGTGTGACCCTCATTAAAGACCTAGACGTGAAAGGCATGAATTTTACTGCCAAACGTGGCACGCTGGTTAAAAACATTCACTTAACCAGTAATCCTAAGCATATCGAAGGCAAAATTAATGGTTCGACGATTGTGATTGTGTCAGCTTTTACCAAAAAGGCTTAATGCTGTGCAAGCAGCGATTGCCGATATTTGCCGTCGTGTCTTAGGAGCAACGGCAATCGTCGATCTTGTTATCTCTGAGCAAGGTCAATATCAGGTCACGGTAACGGGCATTAAGGCAAATGACCCATTGACAAGAAGTCAACAAGAAATGGATATTATCCTCTCGTTGCAGCATCGCTTACAGGGTGCAGAAATTAAGTTAAGGATAGACCCTAAATGAGTGCAGCATCAAAATCGATTCGTGTGTGGGATTTGCCAACGCGCGCGTTTCACTGGTCACTATTGTTGACCTTTATCGGACTTTACCTAACAGGCGAGTCGTCGGATTTACTCGAATTTCATCAGTGGTTTGGCTTGGCAATGGTTGGCTTGTTGGTCTTTCGATTGACGTGGGGATTTATTGGCTCGACAACGGCACGCTTTAGCCAGTTTGTGCGTGGTAAGGCAGCGGTCAGTGATTATTTAAATGGTCGTTGGCAGGGGGTCGGACACAATCCTTTAGGTGGCTGGTCGGTAATTGCCATGCTGCTGTTATTATTTGCCATGGTTGTTACAGGCTTGTTTGCTAATAATGATGCCGACTTTACAGCACCGTTGACTTTTTTGGTGTCAGATGGTGTCAGTTCGTTGCTGACATCGGTGCATCATTTATTATTTAACTTGTTGCTCGTGGTTGTGGTGATTCATGTCGGAGCAATTGTCTTTTATACAATCGTATTGGCAAAGGATTTGGTAACGCCGATGATCAAAGGGGATGCGCCTGCCGAATCAGATCAGGATGCACCTACGCAAGGGGGTGGCATGATCGCTGTGATTGTGGCGTTGGTGCTTGCTGTTTTAGCGGTATGGGGTGCGAGTGGGGCATGGTATCAACCGCCAGCAAAGCCAGCGGTCAGTACACCTGAGTGGTAATTAGTGGTAACCGCTAAAAACCCCACTTCGTGGCATTTTTAGCGCTCCCAAGTTTGTTTAACCTCTGGTGGAAGGGATTAAATCAATAGGTTACATACAATTATTGCGCATCCCTTCCCCCAGACCCCTATCCCGTTAGGGTTTTTAGAGGTCTGCTTAGTCTTTACGATATTTGTCGTGACAGGCTTTGCAGCTTGCGCCAGCATCTTTGAATGCTTGTGCAATCGCAACTTTATCGCCTGTGGCAGCAACTTTTGCCAATTCGTTAGCGGCTTGATTGAATTTAATGGCAACTTCTTTCACGCCCTCTTTATCAGTAAAGATTTCTGCTTTAGCACGTGTTTTCATGTCGCCAATACTCTCTTCAGAGCCTGCAATATAAAGTGCACCCATGCCCATATTTGCTACTGCAGCAATCGCATTTGCAGCGTTAGCAACTTGTTTTGCATCAAAGCTATCTGGGCTTTCGATGGTCATGCCTTTAATTTTGTTCATGTTCCACTGCATAACGTTATAGCCAGCTTTACGAAATTTAATCGCATCTTCTGGCTTCATATCTGCATAAGCGAAGCTTGCGCTAGCAACAGACACGAGTGTGCCAAGTAATAAGCTACGTGTTAGGCTCATTGTTTCTCTCCAATATGTGTTTAGATTAATTCCCGCATGATCATTTTATTCGTAATAACCGTTTGTATGTATCTTTTTATATGAAAAATTTATGAAAGTAAGATCAGTTTTTCTGCAGCTTTTGCTAGGCTTGTTATCGATAAGTCTGTTAATACCAGCGCATCATATGGTTGTCGTGTTAGGGTTTGTCGTTCAAGTGCATGCTGGTACAAGGGGTCGTAGTGCTCTAGCAGTAAGGCTTGTGTGACATCGGCAAAGTTACCAGCATCAATCTCGCTAAACCAAGCATTCAGTTTTTCGTGACCAAACAAAGGCAGGAGATAAGATAATTGTTGTTTGAGTCTTTCTGGATGGGTGACATATTCGGCATAGTCTTGCAGTAGATAGTTAACACGACTTGTAATAGGTACTTGTACTTCCCATAAAGGGGCACTACGAATCGCTGTCATTAGGCTTTCTGGCAAGGCAATTTGCCCAATTTTTTTACTTTCGGCCTCAACAAAGACAGGCTTGCTGGCATCAAAGCGACGCAGCTTATCGGCAAGTTGGCTATCGAACCACTTTTGTGTGGGCTGTGTTGTGTCAGCAAAGCGACCGAGTACCGAGCCGCGATGTTGGGCTAAGGCTTCTAAGTCGAGTACCTGTGCCCCTTGTTGTGCCAGTTCAGTAAGCAAAATACTTTTGCCGCTGCCTGTAGCACCACCAATCACGCGAAAGGCATAGTTTGCAGGCAAGGTTGTGAGTGATTCGATAACTAATTTGCGATAAGCTTTATGTCCACCGTCAAGCTGCTGTGCCTGCCAACCAATCGCGCGTAAAATCGTGACCATACTCCCCGAGCGATTACCCCCGCGCCAGCAATATACCAGCGGCTTCCAGTTTTTAGGCTTGTCCATAAAGCTATTTTCAATGTGCGAGGCAATGTTTCTTGCTGCAATGGCAGCACCGCGTTTTTTGGCTTCAAAAGCAGACACCTGCTTGTAGGATGTGCCAATAAAAATACGCTCTTCGTTATTGAGCGTGGGCGTGTTGATGGCATTAGGAATATGGTCTCGTTTGTATTCATCAGGTGTTCTGGCATCTAATATGCTGTCGAAAGCATCGAGTTGCGAGAGATTGGTTAGTTTGAATAGCATATTGGGCAATTAGTCCTCTGTTTCTAATAATTGCTGGAAGGCTTCTTTATTGGGCAAGATGGTTAAGTATTGACTGGCAAAAATCTGCTGGTTGTCTTGAGGTAAGGTCATCTCGACTAAAGTCGCGACGACAGGCAAGCCAACAAATTCTAAAATATAAGGATCTTTAATGAGGTCTGCAACAGACTCAATCACTTGACCTTGTTGCGCGAGTGCCTTAACTTGCGCCTTATCTCGACTGAGCGATAAACGCTCAAATAAGCCAGTATCGAATTGACGTTTGAGTTCTTTTAATGTCCAATTATTCGAGCTTGCTTCGATTTCATAAAAATGGCGTTCATCAGGATTGGCGATGCGTGTTAATAAAATATAGTGTGACCAAGAGAGTGTGAAAAGGTGAGACGGCGTTTCACTTTTTGGGTATGCAAGATAAAAGCGTCGCATGTTTTTAATGTTATCAATTGAAAATCCTTTACCAAACTCTGCTGTTAGTTCAAGCGACAGGTTGTTAATAAGCCCCTGACCATATTTGGCTCTGACTTTACCAGTTTGTTCTTCTTGCACAATGCGTCGCCCAATTTCCCAATAAGTTAAGGTCATGGTACTGTTGATGGTTTGATAAACTGCATGACGTGCCCGATGCAGTAAACTTTTGATATCCTGCACAAGATTAGGTATTTCGTTGGGTAATGTCTTGCTTGATTTAGACACGATATTATCCCTTGCTTGAGTTGGGCGCATCTAATATGCCCTCAAAAGCATCGAGCTGTGATAAATTAGTCAACTTAAATAACATACAGAGAAAAACCCACATAATGGAAACAGAAAAACGATTAACCGAATTATCGCATGGTGGTGGCTGTGGCTGCAAAATATCCCCAGCTTTATTATCCGATATGTTGGCTGGTCTGCGCGAACAAGCAGTTTTACCTGCCGCGCTGATGGTGGGTACAGAAAGTAGTGATGATGCTGCCGTGTATCAGCTCAACGAACATCAGGCCTTAATTGCCACTACCGACTTCTTTATGCCGATTGTCGATGATCCTTACACTTTTGGGCGCATTGCTGCTGCCAATGCCTTAAGTGATATTTATGCTATGGGCGGACAGCCGATTATGGCTCTCGCATTGGTGGCTATGCCGATTGCTGTCTTACCTGTCGAAACCATGCGTGCCATTATTGCAGGCGGAGAAAGTATTTGTCGAGAGGCAGGTATTCCTGTAGCAGGTGGTCATAGTATCGATTCGGTCGAGCCGATTTATGGCTTGGTCGGTATGGGCTTAGCGCATCCCAGTCATATTAAACGTAACGATGGCGCACAAGTCGGTGATGTGCTAATTTTAGGTAAGCCGTTGGGTATTGGTGTTTTTGCCGATGCGCTGAAAAGCTTAAATCTGTCTGATCTAGCTTATGAGCAGATGATTAGCAGTAGCACACAACTCAATAAAGTTGGCACGGCTTTAGGTCAGATGCAAGGCGTTCACGCCATGACCGATGTGACTGGTTTTGGTTTGTTGGGGCATTTGCTTGAGGTGTGTCGTGGTTCTTCTGTCGCTGCTGACCTCACGATGCACCAAATTCCTATTTGGTCAGAGAGCGTACCATTAGTGCAAGCTGGCTTTGGACCAGGTGCAATCGGACGTAATTGGGCAAGCTATGGCGATGGAGTTCTTCTCGCAGATAACATCGAAGACTGGCAACGTAAACTATTGTGCGATCCGCAAACCAGTGGTGGTTTGTTGGTCGCTTGTTCGCCTTTAGCGGCGATGTCGGTGTTAGAGGCCTTTCATCGTGCTGGCTTTGCGCAAGCCTGTGCGATTGGGCATATTGTTCAAGGACAGGGTATTAACGTTACTTAACTTATCATGGACAGACGACTTTTCTTAAAAACAATGGCAACGACCTTAGCTATTCCTGTGGCACTGCCAACAGCGGTTGATGCCAACGCAGCGACGGGGCGTTGGTTAAATTTAGTGCGTCCACAGTCTGGCGAAAAATTGTCTGTTATTTATAAACGTAATGGTCAGCTAGATAAGGTCGGTTATCACAAAGTGTGTGCTTTAATGCGCGACGTAAAAGCCGATCAAACCTCGGTGATCGATTTACGCTTGCTGGATATTCTCGATGGTATCCGTGCGGCATTAGTACAAGCTGGTGTCAAAAACCCCACGTTTATGGTACACAGTGCCTTTCGTACTTGGCAAACAAATCGAGAAGTTGGTGGTGCGCTGCAAAGTTATCACTTAAAGGGTCAGGCAATAGATTTTCATGTGAAAGATGTACCGACCGATGTGTTATTTAAGTGGATGCAGCAGGTTAAGTTTCATGAGGGCGTGGGCATGGGCTACTATGCAGGGTCACCGAATTGGATGCATTTGGATTCTCGGCAAGTAGGGCGCACGGTTATTTGGGAAGGTTAAAAACCTACTGCGCTGCCATCTGATTAAATCCCCCCGCCCGTGGCGACCCCCTTTACGTATTAGCGTAGCGGTTACAGCGTAAGCTAAAGTGGGCGAGTAATTACGAGCATAAAAAAAGCCCCACAAGATTTGCATCTGTGGGGCTTTTTATTAGAACGACTTAATGATGACGTTCTGTACGGTCATGACGTGCTGGACGCGGTGCGCCATCACGTGAAGGACGTTCGTCACGGTCATGGAAGCGGCTACGCTCTTCTGTGCCACGGTGGTGACCAGCACCAGCGGATGCAGCACCATCACGGCTAAAACGTGGGCGGTCATCACCTGCTGGACGACGGTCGCCAAAGCGGCTATCTGTACGACTGTCGAAACGATCAGTGCCACCATCACGGTTGAACGCAGGACGATCGCCACGCGGTGCGCCACCATCACGGTTGAACGCAGGACGATCGCCACGCGGTGCGCCGCCATCACGGTTGAACGCAGGACGATCGCCACGCGGTG
>DYST01000073.1 GCA_020726325.1 Thiomicrospira cyclica
ACAAACGGTCAATATGTAATTTGTTAGTCATAACTTAGTCCTCAGTTTTTAACATCGGAAAGCCTAAGGCTTCACGACGCGCGAGATATGCCTCGGCGACTTGTCTTGCCATGGCGCGAACACGACCAATAAAGCGTTGACGTTCGGTGACCGAAATTGCTTTGCGTGCGTCCAGCAAATTAAAACTATGCGATGCTTGTACCACTTGCTCGTAAGCTGGTAGGGGAAGGTTTTGACCGATTAAACTGTTAAATGCGCTTTCGCAATCGTCAAATGTTTTGAACAGTACATCGGTATTGGCGTGTTCAAAGTTATAGGTAGACATTTCAACTTCGTTTTGATGAAAGACATCGCCGTAAGTCACTTTGCCTTGAGGGCCTTCGACCCATGTTAGGTCATAAACGCTATCGACACCTTGTAGGTACATGGCAATACGTTCTAATCCGTAGGTGATTTCGCCAGCGACAGGGCGACATTCTAAGCCACCAACTTGTTGAAAGTAAGTAAATTGCGTGACTTCCATGCCGTTAAGCCATACTTCCCAACCCAAGCCCCATGCACCCAGAGTCGGTGATTCCCAGTTGTCTTCGACAAAGCGGATATCGTGAACTTTACGCTCAACGCCCATCATTTCCAGCGACTGCAAGTAGAGGTCTTGGATATTATCGGGTGATGGTTTGAGCAATACTTGAAATTGATAGTAATGTTGTAGACGATTTGGGTTTTCACCATAGCGACCGTCCGTCGGACGACGACAAGGCTGTACGTAAGCAGTACGCCAAGGCTCGGGGCCTAATGCACGCAAAAAGGTAGCCGAGTGGAATGTACCCGCACCCATTGGCATATCGTAGGGTTGAATGAGTACACAACCTTGTTGTGCCCAAAATTCTTGCAGGGCTGCAATGAGTCCCTGAAAGGTCTTAATGTTATGTTTAGGGGTGGCAGATGACACGCTTAAGTCTCCAGCAGACAGAATGAGTTTTTCATTTTAGCATACTCAATTAAGCGACAACACCTTTGCATTGTGACGGCTATCACAGTTATAATGAGCGTATCTGATTATTTAGCCCACAAGGTTTCCCAGAATGATAGCAAAAAACCTATTACAATCAAAATTATGGCGTACTTTGGTCTTGGCAATGTTGTTTTTGCTTTCTGCCATGGTTGCTTTGGTGTCGCAGCCAATCGAAGCGAATATCCCACTGCAAACATTTGAATTGCCTTTACCAAATGCAATAGCTGCTGTTGCATCCGTTGATGAGTTGGCTGAAGTGCCAATGGGGTTGGTTACTCAATGGGTCGAAATCAAAAGCGGTGATAATCTGGGTGTGATTATGGAACGGGCTGGTTTGTCTGCTAGTCTTGCGACGCAAATTAGTGCTTCCCCAAATGGTCAACATTTCGCTAAGCTACGTGCGGGAACGCATATTGAACTTAAGTTCGATGAAAATAATCAGCTGATTGCCTTAAATTACCACTTCTCTAACCTCAATATTCTGACAGCTGAACGCACCGACAATGGTTTTGCGGTGCAGCAAATCGTTAAACCTGTCGAAAGCCAAATTGTGAGCTATTCAGGTCGAATTGATAACTCCTTATATGTCGATGGTCGCAAGGCGGGTATGCAGCCGCAGCAAATCATGGATATGGCAGATGTCTTTGCATGGGATATCGACTTTGGGCGTGAAATTTTACCGGGAACAGCCTTTAATGCCATTTTTGAAGTGCCTTTTGCCGATGGTGAAATTGCAGGTTCTGGTAAGCTGTTAGCAGCCAAGATTACGATTGGCAAAGATGAGCATACTGCTTTTTGGCATAAGGCAGGTGGCGCAAATGCCTATTATAATCAGGATGGCAATAGTTTGCGTAAAGCCTTTAACCGTAATCCTGTTGATTATGTTCGTATTACTTCTGGTTTTAGTAAGTCACGTTATCATCCTGTACTGCATGAAATTCGCGCCCATAAAGGTGTCGATTACGGTGCTCCCGTTGGTACGCCTGTGCATGCAACAGGTGATGGCAAGATTAGCATGCGTGGTTGGGGTAATGGTTACGGTAATATGATTACCATTCAACATGGTCAAACCTATTCGACAGTTTATGGTCATTTGTCTCGTTATGGACGTTTTCAAGCTGGTGCGAATGTTAAGCAAGGTGATGTAATCGGTTATGTTGGTATGACGGGTTTGGCTTCAGGACCTCATTTGCATTATGAGTTCCGTGTTAAAGGTCAACACGTCGATCCGCTAGGCGTTAAGTTTACTGAAGTGATTTCGATTGCGGCTAAAGAAAAGCCCACTTTTTTAACGCAAGTTGCGTTAATGACCGAACGCATGAGCCTATCTATTTTGGATACGGTGGCTGCTGCTGAAACAACAGATGAAGTGACAGAAGTGCAACAGTTAGCTGGTGCTGCTAATTTTGAGTAATTGTTTGTCGTGTTAACGCTAGGTGTTCTGTCGGGTACGAGCGTTGATGCGATTGATCTTGCCTTGGTCGATTGGTCACAAAAAACACCGCTACTCTTAGCGCGCGATGAATTGTCTTGGCATGAAACTTTGCGCCAACAGCTTCTTGCTTTGCCCGAACGCCCCCATCTTTCGCTTGCTGAGTTTGGACAATTGCACAGTGCGTGTGGTCAGGCTTTTGCGCAAGCGGTTCTTACTTTTCTTAAGCGTTATCATGTTCGTTCTGAAGATGTTACTGCGATTGGTTCTCATGGTCAGACGGTGTGGCATCAGCCGCAAGGTGAATATCCATTTAGTTTACAGATTGGTCATCCTGCTGTTATTGCCAAGCAAACAGGCATCACAACGGTTGCTGATTTTCGCATGGATGATATCGCGCTCGGTGGACAAGGTGCGCCTTTAGCCCCTGCCTTTCATGCGCAGTTATTTAGCGATGCTGGTAGAACAGTCGGCGTGCTGAATTTAGGCGGCATTGCCAATTTAACACTATTGCGTCCAAATCAGCCAGTTATTGGCTTTGATACAGGTCCTGCCAATAC
This sequence comes from Thiomicrospira cyclica, assembly GCA_020726325.1. Lineage (GTDB taxonomy): Bacteria > Pseudomonadota > Gammaproteobacteria > Thiomicrospirales > Thiomicrospiraceae. The sequence continues at coordinate 3,008 of DYST01000073.1, forward strand.
ACTGCTTGATGCGTGGTATCGCTTACATCATGAAGGCGGTGGTTATGATCAAGCTGGCGCGTGGGCGGCAACAGCAGCACTTGATGAGGATCTGCTCGCACAGTGGCTAGCACATCCTTATTTTGCCAAAGCTTATCCTAAAAGTACGGGGCGAGAAGATTTTTCGTTACAGTGGTTAAGCCCTTATCAATTGGCGCATTATTCCGCTGCAGTAATACAAAGCACATTATTACAATTAACGGTTGAAAGTGTGGCAAGGGCGTGGGAATCGTTTAGCGATACTGGGCAGATTTGGCTGTGTGGTGGTGGGGCATTGAATACCGAGTTGCTGCGTCGTTTGCGTCTGCGTTTACCACAGTGTCAGATTGGCTTAACCGATGATTTAGGCTATCCCATTCAGACCTTAGAGGCGATGTTGTTTGCTTGGTTGGCAAAACAAAGAATCGAAGAAAAGCCGATTGATCTCGCCTCTATTACGGGTAGTAATCAGCCTGTTATTTTGGGTGGTGTTTGGTTGGGGTAGGTGGTTTTTGAGCAGTTAAATATGACTATTCCTACGACCAACGCTCTCAGCAAGCATGTTCGTAATTAATGCGTTTAAAGAAGAGCCTTCGGCTTTAGCAATGGCAACGAGAGAAGCATGTAGATTTCTTGGTAGTCTTTGCACGCTTTGAATCGCTTCAGCGGTTTCACCATGTTTTGTTGGTTTTGGAATGGGCTTATTCATATCATAACGCGCTGAAACCCATGCATTAAAAGAATCTTTTGCATTAAATAATGCCTCTGCAATGCTTTCACCATCAGATACGCAACCTGGTAAGTCTGGAAAGGTTATCAGATAACCACCACCATCTTCTTCTTTCAGTGGTTCAATAATATGGCTATAAGACTCAAATGAATAAGGTGGTGCAACACGTGCAATCTTTTTTTCGCTCATGATGATAATCCTTGTACTTTATCAACCAGCTCCATAAACATCTTAATATAGATAGGTTTGATCGGTCTATGTGCTGGTATGCAAATATCTTTTTCTATTGCTGGATACGAAAAAACATGATGACTACCGCCATCATTCCTACACTCAACACCCAAACGACTGGCAATGGATTTTATATCAGATATTTGCCAATCACGAGGATTGTTTCGCATCGCTGCCAGTGTTTTTAGGTATTTACTCATAGGCTCCAATGATGTCATATGCGCCACTCGTTTTCAAATAAAAATTCATTCATGTTTTTGCGTTCAGCATGAAATTACACCAAAAATCAAGTAGGGCATACTGCCAGTCGTGTATAAAATCAAAGCTTTTTTTCTCCAAATAGAGAGAAAAATACGACAATTTGATGAAGTCATAACTAATTTGTACTTGCTCACTTGCTCATCACCCCTGCATAAAATCCCACAACAAGCGAATGTTAAGCATAATAATGAGTGCGGTAATGCCCGCCGCAAGCAGTTTTAACCACAGTGGATTGCTAAAATCCCCCATCAGGGTTTTATCGCTGGTCATAACCCACAGCGGTACAAGCGCGAAGGGGAGTTGTAGGCTTAATACTACCTGACTGAGCACCAATAATGATGCAGTGCCATGTTCGCCAAAATACCACGTAACCCAAATAGCAGGAATCACCGCCAATCCTCGGGTGACTAAGCGACGTTGCCACGCAGGTAAGCGAATATTCAAAAAGCCTTCCATGACAACTTGACCTGCAAGCGTTGCGGTAAGTGTCGCATTTTGCCCTGAAGCCAGCAGAGCAACAGCAAAGAGTGTTGAGGCAAGACCAGCACCGAGCATGGGCGTGAGTAGCTGATAGGCATCTTGTATTTCAGCAATATCGGTTTTACCGTTAGCATAAAAAACGGATGCCGCGAGCACGACAATCGCTGCATTAATAAAAAAAGCAAAAGAAAGGGCGATAACCGTATCGATACTGGCATAGCGCATCGCTTCTTTTTTAGCAGCATTGTCGCTACCAATCGCACGAGTTTGTACCAGTGCTGAGTGTAAGTAAATATTGTGCGGCATAACGGTCGCGCCCAAAATGCCTAATGCCAGATAGAGCATGGTAGGATCGGTCAGTAGTCCAGAAGTTGGGGCGAGTCCCGCCACTGCTGCATTCCAGTCTGGGTTAGCAAGGGCTAATTCAAATGAAAAGCAGACAGTAATACTGGTGATGAGTGTGACGACAACGGCTTCAATTAATCGAAAGCCGCGTTGTTGTAAGGTTAAGATTAAGAAAACATCCAAAACGGTGATTAAAATACCTGCAACCATGGGAATGTCGAAAAGTAGGTTCAGGGCGATAGCACTACCCAGTAGTTCCGCTAAATCGGTGGCAATAATCGCCAGTTCTGCCATAATCCATAAGCCAAACACGGTTGGCTTGCTGTAACGTTCGCGACAAAGTTGCGCCAAGTCTCTGCCCGTAGCGAGACCTAGGCGAGCGGCCATAATTTGCAACACAATCGCCATTAAGCTCGCAATGAGCACCACTGATAATAGTGTGTAACCAAATGCCGAGCCAGCTGCTAGCCCAGTCGCCCAATTGCCAGGATCCATGTAGCCGACGGCAACTAAAAAACCAGGCCCCATAAATGCCCATAAACGTTTGCCGCCCACTTGCGAGGGGATGGCAATGCTGCGATGCGATTCGGGAAGGCTGACTTGGGCTGACATAGTTCTTCCAGTGGTTATACAAGCTGTAATTATAATACAAATACCAACGATCTAAAGGTAGATTGCTGTTACGGCTTGTTGTTGTGCATTTTTATTTCATCGTATCTTTGCCCGAAAAATGATAAAATAATAATAGGATAAAACCAATACAATGTAAATGATGGTTTTTAACGAATTTATTAAAGCGCGGGGCATGATGAACAAAATAAAACTACTATTAGCGAGTGTTGCCTTAGTACCGTTAAGCCAGCCAGTATTGGCAGCGGAGCAGGTTCAGGTATTAGAAACGGTCAAGGTTCAAAGCAGTGCGTTGAGTGAAAAACAAAAAATTCAGAAAAAACTACTACCCATCAGCGAAGAAGTGCCACGTACCGAACTCATTACCAGCAAAGAAATCGCTGCCAGTGGCGCAACCAATATCACCGAAGCGGTAACACATCGTGCTGGTGTCGATGTGCAAACGGAGTGTTCTATTTGCAATGCCAAAGCAATTACCTTAAATAATTTACCCGGTCGATTTACAACCATTTTGGTCAATGGTATTCCAATTCATTCGTCAGCTTCGGCGGTGTATGGTTTAGAAGGCACGCCAACCAATATTTTAGAGCGTGTTGATATTGCCCGTGGAGCGGGTGCAAGTTTGATTGCTCCCGAAGCCATTGCAGGCAGTGTCAACTTGGTGACAAAAGCTATCGATAAAGATGAAGGCAGCTTAAAGACAGAATTAGGCGATGATGGTAGTCGTAAGTTAGATTACTTTCAAGGCTGGGCAGGTAAGAAAAAAGGGCAGTTTTTAGCCATTAATGGGCAATACCGTTTGCACGATAGTATCGACAGCAATGGCGATGGCATCAGTGAGTTTACAGGTTATGATCGTAAGTTGGCGGGTATTGGTTTGGGCTTGGGCGATCTGGCAGGATGGCAGACCAAGTTACGTATTGATATGGTCGATGAACGTCGTGGCGGTGGTGCAACGGTGCTGAGCAATGATTGGAACGCCATTAAATCAAGTACGACAGGTAACCATTTTGACTGGTCGAAAGGGGTGAATGCGTCGCCCGTTGCAAATGGGTGGTTTGTACCTGGAACGAATACTTTTAAGCCCTATAATAGTGGTATGGGAGGCTGGTCGGAACTCATCGAAACCAAGCGTATTCAGCATACCTTAATTAGCGAGAAAACAGTGGGCAAGGACAGTTATCGTTTTGCTGGGGCATATGCCCGTCACCGTCAAGATAGTTTTTATGAAGGCTCTGTTTATAACGCCCGTCAGAACCAGTCTTATTTAGAAGGTCGCTGGAAGCATCTGTTTAAAGAAAGTGCGCTAACTTCTGGTGTGAGCTATCGGGAAGAAGATTTATCTTCTCAAGGCGTAACGACGAACGGGACGCAAGTGAGTAATGCCGATGCCTATTCTTATAAAGTCCCTGGTGTTTTTGCACAGTATGATTTCTTTGCCATGGGGGGCGACTTAGAAGTGAATGTGTCGGCACGACACGACGAGCATAACGTCTTTGGTGGTATTACCAGCCCACGTATGTTGATGGCTTATACCCATAATGATGATTGGACATCTCGCTTATCGCTAGGCAAAGGCTATCGTGCGCCTACCAGCTTTTTTGAGCAAGATCATGGTGTTATTTTAGAGGCGACTAACATTGATCGTACAGGTCTCAAAGCAGAAACAGCGCGTAATATTAGTTACAACCTGACATTTGATAACAGTCATGCTGCTTTTGCCAAGCAAACGCAATTCACCACTGGGATTGCTTGGACAGAAATTGACAATATGGTGATGCTCGATGCAACAGGCAGCAGTACCAGAATGCTCAATGCGCAGGACACGATTACCATTACGACTTTAGACGCAACACTAGCGCATCAAGTGATGCCACAATTAAATTTGCGTGTGGGTGTTGAGCATAGTCGTTATGACTTTCATTATCAGGCAGTGCCTTCTGGTGGTAATGCCTCGCCATTCTTGTTTGCACGTCCGAATTTAAGGGGTTTCTTGGGGGCTGATTGGGAGTCGGGTGCTTGGACATGGCGCAATCGTGCGACATGGGTAGCGGAGATGGATTTGGCGAAATTTAACAATAGCGACGAAAATCCTGTTTATAACTTTGATGGCTCGCCCAAGCGTCGTACTAGCCCAGCTTATTGGTTGGTTGATACCCGCCTTGGTTATCAGCTAGACAGCCAATGGCAGATTTATGCGGGCATTAATAATCTGCTCGATTACAAGCAACCGAGTGTTGAATCGCCATTGTTGATTGATGCCGCTGGGGACATGAATGTCACCCATATTTGGGGGCCGATGCATGGTCGTCATGTATTTATTGGTACAGAATTGCAGTTTTAATATCAATTGGGCAATTTTAATAACGCAAACCGCTATTAAGCATAAAGGGTTAAAAACTGCCATGCAGGTATTGCTTTAATCAACACCCCCGATGCCTGCCATTCTGCCGACTGATCTAGGGTGATAATCACGCCTTCATCGCAGTGCAAATAACGTGCCGCCGCCATCAAGCCCGACACTTCTCGCGCTTTGGTGTCTGGGTGGCTGATATCGACTGATACCTGCAAGGGGATTGTTTTATCTGGTGTTTGCCAGATAAAATCGCACTCTTTTGTGCCTTTAATAAACTGTACGGGCAATTGGCGACGACGTAGCTCAACCGCTACCATATTTTCGAGTAATTTGCCTAAGTCTTGACTGTAACGGTAAGTCAATTGTGTTAAAAAAGCGTTGTCGATGATATAGGCTTTCTTGTCTGCCATTGCCTGACGCACTAATGAAGGATCGTATTTGCTGGCATTGACCACCAAATACACGGCTTCGGCAATGTCATAATAGTCATGCAGGGTATTTTTAGCGACACGATACCCCAATGATTTCATTTCATTATGAATTTTACTAATCGAAATAGGGCTACCAACACTTTCAACAAGGCGTTTGAGAAAGTATTTAAGCGCAAGTAAGTTGCTTTCTTGGTAACGTTCAACAATATCTCGAAAGATCATCACATCATAGTATTCTTGAATGATTTTGGTGTGAATGTCTTTGTCTTCGATCAATGCCAACTCTGGAAACCCACCCGTTTGCACATACTGATGGAAAGCTGATAGCATTTTGGCACGACCTTGACTGCTAATTGGATCAATCGTAATGTCGCGAAAAGCTAAATATTCGGGAAAAGACAGCGGAAATAACTCGTAACGAATTGAACGCCCACGCAAGGCGGTGGCAATGTCAGAGCTCAGTAACTTGGCATTCGAGCCCGTAATAACAATGTGCTTGCTGATCGACTCATCCAAACGGCGCACAAATTTTTCCCAGCCATCAATCTCCTGAATTTCATCGAAGAAGAAATAACACTGACTCAAGTTGATATCAGGATAAAGCTCACGATAGGCTTGTAACAAAGCATCCAAACTATCGGCGGTTAAGGTTAATCGTTCATCCTCAAAGTTGATGTAAATTATTTGCTTAGAGGGTATGTGTTCACGCAGTTGCGCGATGCTGTTAAGCAATAACGAGCTTTTACCCACGCGGCGCATCCCTGTCACCACCAGAATTTTTTCTAGTTGAACTGGTAAGACTAATGCTCGCGCTTTTAGCGGTTTAATCGCTGTTTGATGAAAGTCTAGGATGCGCTGCTT
>DYST01000009.1 GCA_020726325.1 Thiomicrospira cyclica
CTTGTAATAACTCTGGCACAAGAAGACGATTCGCAATAATATTTGGCAAGGCGACCCAGCGCGTTTGACTCAGCGCATTCATAATTAGAAAAGAAAGCCAATGCAAACGATAAGCAACCACCATCGGCGTATGGCATAAAGCTGTTTCCAAGGTAGCGGTTCCCGATGCAACCAAAGCAGCATCAGCAGCGGTTAATACCTCGCTTGCACCAGAGGATGTCAAAATCCAACGAATGGGTAAATCACCCACTTGCGCTTGCAACGTCTGCTGCATCTGCTCATGTAAACAGGGCACAATAATTGTTAAATTCGGCTGTTGTGCTAACAATAAACCTACGGTCTGCCAAAATAACGGCGCGTTATACTGCCACTCGCCTTTACGAGAACCTGGTAAAACAGCTAATACTAATGCGGTTTCAGACAAACCCAAAGCTAAACGAGCAGCCGCTTTATTCGGTACTAACGGCAAACGATCCGCTAACGGATGACCCACCGCTGCTGCGGGTAAATCATGTACTAAAAAATAGGGTGGCTCGAAAGGAAAAAGACAGAGCAAGCCATCCGTTTGCAACGCAATACGTTCAGCGCGTTTCGGTCGCCATGCCCATACCGTTGGCGCAACAAAATGATAACAGGCAATAGCGTGCGTCTTCATTGCGGCTTCAATGGGCAGATTAAAATCTGGACCATCGATACCCAAAACCAAGTCTGGTTTCATCTCGAAAAGCTGTTGAATGATTGACGTTTGCAGTCGCTTTAAGCGTGGATAGTGCTTGAGCACTTCCCACAAACCCATAACCGATACATCTTCCATCTGCCATATGGCTTTCACGCCTGCAGCACGCATCAAAGGACCTGCCATGCCAACAAGACGAACATCTGGATTTTGCACGAACCAATGTTGCGCAATCGCTGCCCCCAAGGCATCCGCCGAAGGCTCGGCAGCCAAAAGCACAACGAGCGAAGGATTAGCGAATGATGCCACGGGTTGCTGATTGTAAGAACGCAATAAGCGGTTGCAACACATCCGTTGGGTCGTCTTGCGCCAGCATTGCTAAAATGGCACTTTCTAAAGGCGTACTCGAACGGTACAAGGTACGATAAGCGCGTTTAATCAGCGTAATTTCATCAGCCGAAAAACCACGACGTTTTAAGCCTTCGCTATTAATACCATGCGGACGCGCCAAATTACCCGATACGGTCACAAAAGTTGGCACATCCTGATTAATAACACTACCCATACCGCAAAAACTATGCGCACCGATGCGACAGAATTGATGCACCAAGGTGTAACCGCCCAAAATCGCATGATCTTCCACCGTTACATGCCCTGCCAAGGCAACGGCATTGGCAAAAATAGTATCATTGCCAATCACACAGTCATGGGCAATATGAACCCCTGCCATAATCCAGTTTCGATGACCAATTGTCGTCTCTGCCCGATCCTGAGCTGTACCACGATTCAGCGTAACATTTTCACGAATGGTATTATCATCACCAATGACTAAGCGTGTTGGCTCATCGCGATATTTTTTATCTTGCGGTGCTGCACCGAGTGAAGCAAACTGAAAAACTTTGTTCCGCTTCCCAAGATATGTTGGACCATCAATCACCACATGCGAGGCAATTTCGCAACCTTCATCAATACGCACACCCGCACCAATCACCGTAAACGGTCCGATGCAAACATCTGGTGCTAACTCAGTACGCGGATTAATAATGGCTGTTGGATGAATCAAGCGACTTCCCTCTCCGCACACATCAATTCTGCACTGGCAATGAGCTTACCATCAACATGTGTTTCTGCTGCAAATTTCCACACACCACGCTTAGTCGAAATAACCTTAACTGTAAAATCTAAACGATCCCCAGGAAAAGTCGGTTGACGAAAACGGCAATTATCAACACCAACAAGGTAGTAAATAGAATTACTGTCTGGCTTTTTTTCGCTCGACTTAAACGCCAAAATACCCGTGGCTTGTGCCATGGCTTCGATAATCATCACGCCAGGCATAATGGGATGATTTGGAAAGTGCCCTGTGAACTGAGGCTCGTTAAAAGTAACATTTTTATAACCTTTCAGGTACTCCATTTCTTTTAATTCTGTCACCCGATCAATCAATAAAAATGGATATCTATGGGGTAAATACTGAAAAATATCTTCGATACGCATCATCATGTTGCTTAAAACCTTTCTTACTAGTGTCTATTTCATTATTTTTATTGGAGTATTCTAATCGCTAATGCACCCAGATGCACCCTCAAAATCTTTATCCGTGCGTTTTTCTAATGCACGCAAGCGTTTTGCCATCGCATCAAGCTGACGAAAACGTGCTGCATTGCGTCGCCAATTTGCATATTTATCCTGTGGAATCGCTCCTGAATAAACGCCAGCTTGATTTAAGTCATGACTAATCATGGTCATCGCTGTAATATGGACATCATCACACACGGTTAAATGACCCGCAATCCCAACTTTTCCTGCAATGGTACAACGCGAACCAACTTTAGTGCTACCAGCAATGGCAGAGTTAGCAGCCATAGCAGTGTGTTCACCGATACGAACATTGTGCGCAATTTGGATGAGATTATCGATCTTTACACCATTTTCAATAATCGTATCGTCAATAGCACCACGATCAATACAAGTATTTGCACCGATTGAAACATCATTACCGATCACAACACGACCTACTTGCGGAATTTTAACCCAAGAAACACCATCTTTCGCCCAACCAAAGCCTTCCGAACCAATAACCGAACCAGATTCGACAACCACACGATCACCCAAAACACAGCCATGTAAAATGGTTACGTTAGCACCCAATAGACAATCAGAACCTAAAACTACCCCATGATCAATAACACAACCAGCACAAACGACACTATTAGCACCAACAATCACATTGGCACCAATTACGACATGAGCGCCGATCGCTACATCAACGGCAAGTTGTGCACTTGCATCAATAATCGCACTGGGGTGAACACCTTTCTGACAAGAAACTTGGGGGTGTAATAATGCGGCAGCTTTAGCGTAAACTAAATAAGGATTATCAACAATCAAAGCATTGCCTTGCCAATGTATCGCATCTTCCTGTGTCAAGATAACAACACCTGCATGACTATCAGCAAGATGATGCGCATATTTGCGATTAGATAAAAATGACAAGGCCATGTCATCGGCTGCTAATAAGGTGGCAACATGAGTCACCTCCTTATCAGTATCGCCACGCAAACGCACACCCAATGCTTCTGCTAACTGACCTAAACGATAGCCTGACACGATGCTATGGCTTGTTTAGATTTTTACGCTTATCACCTTCGCCTGCTAAGTAATTCAAAACAGTCGCTGTGATGTCAATGGTCTCACGTGTATAAGCAATACCATCATAAAGCACTAAATCATAACCTTCTTTTTCACCAACCGTTTTAATGGCAACGTTTACTAAATCTTGCAACTTAGATAACTCTTCATTACGACGAATATTTAACAACTCTTGCACATCATTACGACGACGTTGCAAGTCACGTTTTTTCATGACAATATCGCGTTCTTTGGTTTCACGCTGCGCTTCACTCATCACCGACTTGTTTTTTTCATAGTCTTTAGCGAGCTTTTCAATTTCATCATTTAACTTATTAAGCTCACGTTGCTGCGGCGCAAATTCACGCTCTAACGCGGCAGAAGCATCTTTGGCTTGTGGTGCCTGATCTAAGAGCTTTGCCACGTTCACAACGCGCACTTTCACCTCATCCGCCATAACGGGAGCCGACAACATAGCAGCAAAAGCTGCTACCCCTAACCAACGTAAGCTTTGCAAACGCATCTTGTTATTTCCTTTACTCAAACAAAAATCAATAGTAGCCATTTTTTAGAAGGGCACGCCAATTGTAAACTGAAACTCTTGTGTTCGATCGCTATCTTTGGCATTTAACGGTTTTGCATAGCTAAATGTTAAAGGTCCGATCGGTGTAATCCAAGAGAAACCTAAACCCGATGACAATCTTAACTCATCCATCTTAAATTTGTCATAGTCTGAGAACACATTTCCGCCATCAAAGAACCAACTTAAACGCATATTGCTGTTTTCTTCGATAAACCAAGGACGAAAATTCAACGCGACCGAAGCAACCGCTAAAAAGTCACCCCCTGTTGCACGCTGACTACCATCGATACTTAATGAATATTTACTGCCAAGACTATAGCTTTCAAAGCCACGTACAGTCTGAATACCACCTGCATAATAACGACGGAAGAAAGGCAAACCATAGCCTTCTAAATTACCATAACCTTTACCATAACCCAAGGTTCCCGTTAAGCTTACTGTTGTTCTGTCGGTAACAGGAATATAAAACTTCTGTTGCATATCAAGCTGATAGTAAGTTAAATCGCCTGCTGGTGTTGATACAGACAAGCCGCTTGAATGATAAACCCCTTTATTCGGGAAGTAAAACTCATCGCGCGTATCATGAACAAAACTTGTTTTTAATGAAACATCATTGTAAGCACTGCCGTTACGATAAAACTTCTCGTATTGCTGAACCAGTGCTGGATCACTCGGTATTAATCCAGCAACCAGTGGATCATTTGTTGCGAACTCATTCAGTCGATAACCAAATCCTGGTGTTTGTGGATTGCCATTAATATCAGTTTCAGTCACATTCATGCCTTGAAAGACTAAAGACAAATGCTCAGCTTGTACACCAAAATTCAAACGATCTTCTTCTGATAAAGGAATACCATACATTGCCTTAGCACCCAGTGTATTCGTACTGTATGGCGCTAAATAGAGATAGTCTGCGTTAATTTCACGCCAAAAAATACCCGCCGTCAGACTGTCCCCATCTGGTGTATAGTAAGGATTAGTGACACTAATATCATAGTTTTTACGTGCTGCCGACTGACTAATACTAAAAGTAGCATTATTACCTGTACCAAAAATATTGCGCTCAGATAAGCTAAAGCCTAATAACATATTTTCGACTTGAGAATAACCAATCGATGCCGTAATTGCTCCAGTTGGCATTTCTTCTACCTTAACAATCAAATCAACTTGATCGCTACCAACACGCTTCGTTTCAATATCCACACTCTTAAAAAAGCCCAAACGCTTAAGACGTGCTTGCGACTGACGCACAGCTGCTAAGTTATAAGGTGCTGCTTCAAACTGACGCATATCACGACGCACGACATGATCACGAGTACGGTTATTACCTTTGATTTCAATCCGTCGCACATATGCACGATTTTTAGGCGCGATGTCTAACGCAATCTGCACCGTTCCTTTTGCTTTATCGACGAGAGTTTTAGGCTCAACTTCAGCAAAGGCATAGCCTTGTTCAGACAAACTGTCTTTGATAGCATTGACCGAGTCCATAATTTTGTTACGCGCAAAAGCTTCGTTTGTTTTGAACTTTAGCAAAGCATTGAGTTTTTCTTCCGTTAAAACGGTATTGCCAGCAAACTTAATTGAGTCAATACTATACTTTTGACCTTCTTCCAGATTAATACTGACATAAACACGTGTTTTATCGGAGGAAATACTTACTTGGGAAGAGAGAATACGAAAATCTGCATAACCGCGATCCATATAGTAAGAGCGAAGCGTCTCTAAGTCTGCTTGTAACTTAGTACGCGCATACTGATCAGCATCCGTTAACCATGACCACATCGTCGGTTCAGAAAGAGATAGCTGTTTTGTCAGTCTTTCATCATCAAACGCTTTGTTACCGACAAAGTTAATTTTCGTAATGCGTGCTAACTCGCCTTCTTGAACTTTAATCGTTAAATTGACGCGATTACGTTCAAGGTTTTCAATTTTTGGCTCAACGACGGTCGCATAATAACCTTGGTTTTGATAACGCTGACGCACATCTTGAGCGATACGATCCATATCACTTTCATTAAGAATACGCCCTTTTTTTACGCCCATGACCTCAATTGCTTGCAGTAATTCGTCTTCTTTAATGAGCTTTGAGCCTTCGAGTTTAATTTCTGCAATCGAAGGACGTTCAATCACGCTAATTTTTAGAATATCGCCTTCTTGTGCCACACGCACATCACGAAAAAACCCAGTCGCAAATAAGGATTTAATAACCTGACGAATCTGTTCTGCTGATAAGGCTTTCCCTTCTTTTACCGCAATATAACTTAATGCAGTTTCCTTGGTGACACGCTCTAGCCCATCAAACTCAATTTTCTGCACCACATCTGCAGCCAATGACTGACCTGCAGCTAATAACAACGCCAACGCGCTCAAACGAACCCTAGTTAACACAACACTTAGCCCCCAAACAGGCGATTTAAATCACTACTAATTGCCAATAGCGTCAAAGCTGCTATCAATACAATACCCACTTTTTGCCATAACAGCATAATCGACTCAGACAGAGCGCGTCCACGCACCCACTCCAAACCGTACAATAACAAGTGCCCACCATCTAATAGCGGCAAAGGCAATAAGTTTAACACGCCAAGGCTCAGACTCAATAGTGCTAAAAACTGAATAAAGCGAATTACACCCATTTCAAGGCTAGAACCAGCCGCTTGCGCAATACCAATCGGTCCAGATAATTGCTCCATGCCAGATTGCCCTGTCAGTAAACGAGCAATTGCCTGCCATGTTAAAACGGTTATATCCCAAAGTTTAACAGGAGCACTCATCATTGCATCCGCTAAGGGCATACCAGAGACAGAAAACAGCTTTTCTTGCCACTCTACTGGGAGTTGTGGACGAATACCAAGAAATCCCTGTTGTTTTCCATTTGCCAGCTTATGTGTACTAATTGTTGCTGCTAAATCTAACATCACGCCAGCACGCTCAACACTCAATATGACGGTTGCATTAGGATGTTCACGAACCCATTGCGAGAACTCGCTAAAACTATCTACGCGCATCGCATTGAGCTGCTTAATCATATCTCCCCGCAACAAGCCAGCATTCGCAGCAGCACTATTTGGCTCTACTTCGTCAATAATCGCTGGCAAAGGTGGCATGGCAGGCGCGATACCCCATAAGCTCAACTGATCTTTGGGATTCGACCAAGCAAGCTCACGCCAGCGATCAACAGAAACAGTTACTTCACGCGTGAGACCTTCCCAGCTTTGCAGTGAAAAGTTCAAAGTATCTGACTGCGAAACTTGGCGCAATAACTGCACGGGCAACTGCTCAAATTGCTCGATAGCAACATCATTAATTGCCGTAACTTGGTAAATATCATCACCAGATATTTCTGCCCAAGGCGTACCTGCACTCCCCGCTGCCAACCAAGCCTTCGGTGCTTGCACACCGACCATCAAAACAATGGTCATGAGTAGCCAAGCAAGCAAAATATTCACAAAAGGACCTGCAAAAACAACCAAAGCCCTTGCCCATAATGGCTGGGCATTGAATGTCTTAGGCACTAACTCTGGCGGCATATCATGTTCTTTTGGGTCAGCGAACATCACATAACCACCCAAAGGCAGCCATCCTAAGCGATAATCAACATCGCCAATTTTGCGTGACCAAATAGCACCACCCATACCAATCGAAAAACGAATAACGGGAATACCCAAACGACTTGCCGTATAAAAGTGACCCCACTCATGTACTGAAACAATCAGCAGTAAGGCAATTAAAAAACCAATGACTGAAAACACTTAAATAACCCACTGCCATAGCAACCAAAACAGCGGCAAAGCTAATAAGAGCGCGTCAAAACGATCTAACCAACCACCATGTCCTGGTAACATTTGACTACTATCCTTAACACCCACTTGACGTTTCAATGCCGATTCAAACAAATCACCAAAAACCGATAAAAAAGCGACCACAGCAGCCAAAATAACAAAAACCAACACAGATTGCTGTGTATTGAACGCGACAATTACGGCAAAAGCGACCGCTAAACCCACACCACCAAAAACACCTTCCCATGTTTTTCCAGGACTAACCTTAACCGCAAGCTTATGTCGCCCAAAAGCTTTACCTGAAAAATAAGCACCCGTGTCAGTAATCCAAACCAGAGACAATGCAAACAGTAACCACCAAACACCAAGCGATAAGAAGACAACACTGAATGTTAATGAAAAATTAACCAACCAAACCAAACCAAACACGCTTGCCCAACGCTGCCAGTTACCAGTCCATTCACCCTGTCGAGCAAAACGAAAGACTAAAAACATACTCGTCAGCATGGATAAAATAGTGGCAATTTGCCATAAGGTAGATTGCGTTAACTCAGGGTAGAACACCAAACCATAACCAAACAGCAAAACAGCTAACCAAGCATAAAGTGCGCGTTCTATCGGACGTTGCCATCCCATTAAGCCAGCCCATTCCCAAGCCATGAGTGCTAAAACAACAACAATCAGTAAATCGATAAAAGCTTTAGGTAAGACAAACAGGAATCCGACACCAACAAGCAATAAAATGAGTGCCGTCACAATACGCTGTTTAAGCATTGCCTTTATCTCCTAAAATTTGATCGCCCGTCATACCAAAACGACGTTGACGTTTGGCAAAATCGGCAATCGCTTCATCTAAATGCGTGCCATCGAAGCTCGGCCACAAGGCATCAGTAAAATAAAATTCAGCGTAAGCTAATTGCCACAACAAGAAATTACTAATTCGCTTTTCGCCACCAGTACGAATCAACAAATCTGGTTCGGGCAAGTCGGCTAAAGCTAAAAATGGGGCTAACTCAGTTTCTGTTAAAGCTGAAATCGGCTTATCAGGATAGCGTAACGACCAATTTTGTACAGCCCTCACCATATCCCAGCGTCCGCCATAGTTAGCAGCAATTGTTAGCGTCAAACCATTGTTGCTCGCTGTTTTTGCCTGTGCATCACTAATTTTTTGTTGAATTTCGATGGAAAAACGACTGCATTCACCAATAACACGCAAGCAAACATTGTTTTCATGAAGTTTTTCAACTTCACGCACCAATGCCCAGCCAAAAATATCCATTAATTTAGACACTTCTTCGGGTGGTCGGCGCCAATTTTCTGTCGAAAAAGCAAACAAGGTCAAGGCTTCAACGCCACGCTCACGACAACGCGCAACAACTTTACGAACCGCAGCCAGCCCCCGTTCATGACCAATAAAGCGAGGCAAGCCACGAGATTTAGCCCAACGCCCATTACCATCCATAATAATAGCAATGTGGCGTGGGATAGCCGACACAGAGCTATTCATTAAACTTGTAACAGCTCTTTTTCTTTTGCAACCAATGCTACCTCGACATCTGCAATCGCTTTATCTGTCATTTTTTGCATGGCATCGTTGGCTTTGCGTTCATCATCTTCAGAAATTTCTTTATCTTTAAGCAACTTGGCAATATGCTGATTTGCGTCCCGTCGAATATTACGCACGGCAACACGCGCATTTTCAGCTTCTGCTTTTGCTTGCTTAATCATATCTTTGCGCGTTTCTTCAGTCAAAGCAGGCAAAGGAATACGAATATCGCCATTAGAAGACGATGGATTTAAGCCCAAATTGGCTTTAATAATTGCTTTTTCAATCGCAGGCAACATATTTTTTTCCCAAGGCACAACCTTGAGTGTACGTGCATCTTCCACGCCAATATTCGCCACTTGACTTAATGGCGTTTCATTACCATAATAATCGACACGCACCGCATCCAGTACGCTTGGATGAGCGCGACCCGTACGAATACGCATCAATTGACTATCCAAGGATGCTAGTGCCTTCTCCATGCGAGATTGCGCATCTTTTTTCACATCATTAATCATTTTATTTCTCCTGACTCACTAAAGTGCCAACATCCTCACCACGCACAATCGCGGCAAGCGCACCTTCGCTAAACATATCAAACACACGAATCGGAATGGCGTTTTCCTGACATAAAACAAACGCTGCGGTATCCATAATGGCAAGATTTTTATCCAATGCCTCACGGTAAGTCAGCTGTGAATAACGCGTTGCCGTTGGGTCTTTTTTAGGATCTGCCGTATAAATACCATCAACCTTAGTTGCTTTAAGCACCAGATCACATGACAGCTCAGCTGCTCGTAAAGCTGCTGCGGTATCGGTCGTGAAATAAGGTGACCCTGTCCCACCTGGCAAAATAACGACTTCACCACGCGCCAATGACTGGCGTGCTGCAAAGGCATTAAAAGCAGGCACAACCCCTGAAGCTTCAACACCTGAATAAATGGAAACAGGAGTGCCCAAACTCGACAAGGTATCACGCAATGCCAGACCATTCATCATGGTTGCCAGCATACCCATTTGGTCAGCGGTGGCACGATGAATACCAACACCTACCGATGACGCACCACGAAATAAATTACCACCACCCACCACAATGGCGATTTGTACGCCTTGTGATGCCAGCTGTGCCACTTGACGACAAACCCCGAGGAGAACCTCGGGGTTGTAACCAAAACCAGCACTGCCTGCAAGCGCCTCACCACTAAACTTGAGTAGGATGCGTTGAGCCGTGTCTTTCATAGATTATTTGCCTTGCATCGCAGCAGCAGTAGCAGCAACTTCAGCAGCAAAGTCCGTTACTTCTTTAACAATACCTTCACCCACTTCTAAACGGATAAAGTTATTAACAACTGCATTTTGCGTTTTTAATAACTGAGCAACCGTTTGATCTGGATTCTTAACGAAAGGCTGGCTTAATAACGTCACATCTTCCATGAACTTACGGATTGCACCTTCAACCATTTTCTCAACGATGTTAGCTGGCTTGCCGCTTTCATCCGCTTTAGCCTGAGCAATAGCGCGTTCACGTTCGATTGTTTCCACATCAACACCAGACGCATCAACAGCCAATGGCTTGCTTGCAGCAACGTGCATCGCTAAATCTTTACCAAGCTCTTCTGTACCAGCATCTAAGTTAACAACCACACCGATTTTATCACCATGACGGTAAGTACCAATTGCACCTGTTGATTCGACCAATTCAAAACGGCGAATACTCATGTTTTCACCGATTTTTGAAATCAAGGCACGACGACGTTCGTCAACAACAGTACCATCAGCCAACTGAGCAGCCATTAGGTCTTCCATTGAAGCTGGATTGCTATCTAATACAGCCTGAGCAACACCCATTGCAAACTCATTAAATTCTGGGCTTTTGCCAACAAAGTCTGTTTCACAGTTCGCTTCTACGATTGCCGCGCGTTTTTTGTCATCAGAAATAACAATCGCAATTGTGCCTTCTGCTGCTGTACGACCCGCTTTTTTATCAGCCTTAGCCATACCTTTAACACGCAATAAATCAATCGCTTTTTCTAGGTCACCAGCTGTTTCAACTAATGCACCTTTACACTCCATCATGCCCGCACCAGTGCGTTCACGTAATTCTTTCACCATACCTGCTGTAATTGCTGACATTTTAACTTCCTTGTTACATAACAAAAATTCAATTTTGGAAAACCCAAAATCATATTACGCTTTAATTTTGAATTTTATATGAAAAAAGGGGGCAACTCGCCCCCTTAATCAGAAAAGGCTACTTATACAGCAACCGCTTCTGTTGTTGTTTCAATAAATTCATCTTCAACAGCACCTGTTGTGATGCTTGCTTTCGCTTCTAATACCGTATCTGCTGCTGACTCTAGGTATAACTTCAATGCACGAACCGCATCGTCATTACCAGGAATCACATAATCAACTAATGATGGATCACTATTGGTATCAACAACACCAATAACAGGGATGCCAAGCTTTTTAGCTTCTAGAATCGCATTGTGCTCAACACCAGTATCGATCACAAAAATGGCATCAGGCATTTGACGCATATCTTTGATACCGCCTAAAGAACGCTCTAAACGCTCCAATTCACGCGCTTGCATTAAGGCTTCTTTCTTTGTCAAACGCTCGATTGTGCCATCTTGAACCATTGTTTCAAGTTCACGTAGACGACGAATAGACTGCTTAACCGTTTTGAAGTTCGTCAACATACCGCCTAACCAACGGTGATTGACGAATGGCATGCCACAACGACGCGCTTGTTCAGCAACAACTTCTGCCGCTGCGCGTTTCGTACCAACAAACAACACCGTGCCACGACCAGCAACGATTTTGCTGATTGCATTTAGGGCATCATGGAACATTGGTAATGTCTGTTCTAAGTTAACGATATGAATTTTGTTACGTGCGCCATAGATATACTGACCCATTTTAGGGTTCCAGTAACGTGTTTGGTGACCGAAATGAACGCCTGCTTCGAGCAGTTGGCGCATAGATACTTTAGCCATGAAATTTTCCTTTTCATATTAGAAAACAGGACAAAAGTGACGATAAGTTGATGATAACAAGGCGAAAGTGCTCGCAAAAAAGAAAGGTTACACAGAGTAACTGCTTTTTTAAGAACGCTTTTAACACAGTTAGCGCAACTAAGCGGTGCTTTTAGCTGTTTTCTTGGGTTTTGCCTCTATATTTCCCGTAGTGTCAAGCCTTACGGCCACCCGACAGACGGTGACGAAATATATGTGGAGTGGTAAAATAATCCCTTTCGGGAATTCAAGCCCGCATTTATACCCGATTTTGAGGAATTTCACAAGCCATGTCTGATAATAACGCTGATAAAGTCATCATTAAAACCCCTGAACAGCTCGCTGGTATGCGTATTGCAGGAAAATGTGCCGCCGACGTTCTGATGATGCTCAGCGAGCACGTTCGTGTTGGCGTAACGACCGATACGCTCGATAAACTGGCTTACGATTATATCGTTAACGAACAAAAAGCAATTCCCGCCTGTTTGAATTATAAAGGTTTTCCGCGCTCAATCTGCACCAGTATTAATCATCAAGTTTGTCATGGCATTCCTGGTAGTAAAAAACTTAGCGACGGCGACATTGTCAACATCGACGTGACGGTCATCAAAAATGGTTACTTTGGCGATACCAGCATGATGTTTGAAATCGGTAAACCAACCATTCGCGGCAGCCGTATTTGCCGTATCGCGCATGAATGTTTGTGGATTGGTATAGACCAAGTTAAGCCTGGTGCAACGTTAGGCGACATTGGTTATGCCATCGAACAGCATGCCAAGAACAATCATTGCTCTGTGGTACAAGAATACTGCGGACATGGCGTAGGGCTTGAGTTTCATGAAGAGCCGCATGTCATGCACTATGGTAAAAAAGGCGAGGGTTTAGTGCTCGCACCAGGCATGACTTTTACCATCGAGCCAATGATTAACTTAGGCAAAAAAGAGATTAAAATACTACCAGATGGCTGGACAGTGGTCACTAAAGACCGTGCGCTTTCGGCGCAATGGGAGCATACGCTTGCAATAACAGAAACAGGGGTTGAGATTTTGACATTACGCCCGAACGAAGCTCGACCATGAGTCTCGTTGATACCCGACCACTGCTTGTCAAAGCGTTACAAAACCCCAAAGAAGCCGTAACTGTTGGCAGAGGATTGTTGGCGAATCTAACGACTCAACAATGGGAGCGTTTTTTAACACACGCCCCCATTCAACACCTGATTAGCGAACGCACGAACTTTGTTGATCAGTTACTGCGCCGTGTATGGAAACATCATATCGCTAAGGAATCTGCCCTTAGTCTGGTGGCAGTCGGTGGTTATGGTCGTGGTGAATTGCATCCTTATTCAGACATTGACATTCTCATTCTTGCACCAACGCATGACCTGCCCGAAGATGAAGCCAAAGCGGTCGAAGGTTTTATTACCTATTTATGGGATATTGGGCTGCAAGTTGGTCATGCCATTCGCACCTTAGAAGATTGTTTTCATATTGGCAAAGACGATGTTTCCACCGCCACTAACTATATTGAATCACGTTGGTTAGTTGGTAATTACGAGGCATTTGATGACTTACGTCGTCTCCTGAAACAGGCTGATTTTTGGCCAAGTGTCGATTTCTTTTTAGCCAAAGTACAAGAACAAACGCAACGCCACAGTAAAGCACAGGATGCCTTAGCTCAACTCGAGCCGAACATTAAGGAAAGTCCTGGTGGTATGCGCGATATTCATACCATTGCTTGGGTTGCTAAACGTCATTTTGGTGCGAGCAGTCTGCAACAGCTTGTGAGTGTGGGGTTTTTGACAGTTGATGAGTATAACGCCCTTGAACGTGCGACGCGCTTTCATTGGCGCGTCCGTTTTGTCTTGCATAGCCTTAAAAAACGCAAGGAAGAGCGATTACTATTCGAACATCAAAAACAGGTAGCAGAAGCACTGGGCTATAAAGACACAACAGGCAAGCTAGCGGTTGAAGTTTTTATGCAAGACTACTATCGTAATGCACGGATTATTCGCAACCTAAATACCTTATTACTACAGCATTTTCGTGAACACCTCCTTGCGCCGACAGAAACTAAAACACTGGTGCTTGATGATGATTTTAGTGTTGTTGATGGTTATTTGAGCATCACGAGTGAACAAGTATTCATTCACACGCCACTAAATTTACTGAAATTGTTTTATCTTTTTGGTGTTGGACAATATGATGGCATCCGTGCGACAACGCAGCGTTTGCTACAAAATTATGCTCATTTAATTAATGAGCCTTTTTGCCAACAAGCGCAAACATGGCAACTACTCAGAACCATGCTCAGCGCACCTAAAGGGGTGACAAAATTACTCTATGCCATGCATAACCAAGGGATTTTGGGTCGCCTTTTTCCTTTATTTCATCGCATTACAGGATTAATGCAATTTGATCTTTTTCATGCTTATACCGTCGATGAACATACGCTAATGGTAGTGCGCAATCTACGCCAATTTATCGTTCATGACCCTGCAACACAACAACAGTTTCCACTTGCTTGTGAATTGGCACAGGAGATTACACAGCCTGATATTTTACTATTGGCTGGTTTCTTTCATGATATTGCTAAAGGGCGTGGCGGTAAACACGAGCTATTAGGGGCAGAAGATGCCCTTGCTTTCGCTCAACAAGCAGCATTAAACGAACAAGAGGGCGAACTGCTCAGCTGGTTAGTGCGTGCGCACTTAATCATGTCTCATACAGCACAAAAGCAAGACATATCGGATCCTGATGTGATTGCACAATTTAGTCAAACGGTTGATACATTAGAAAAATTACGTTACCTCTATCTGCTCACTGTTGCTGATATTTGTGCCACCTCACCTGTCGGTTGGAATGGCTGGAAAGATAACTTGCTTGCCCATTTATACAAACAAACGCGCAACCATCTACAGCATCAAACACAAGAAAATAATCGTAGTCAGGTATTGGCTTCGGTCGCACTAGAAAGTCAGGCAAAAATTGAAGCGATATGGCAGAGTTTAGAGCAATCTCATTACTATCAAAAGCAGCAAATTGAAGACCTGATGCGTCATGCTCAACTCTTTACGCAAAATAAACTACCTTATAGCTTACTCGCATCAACCTCTGCTAAAGATGTCTGTAGCCTAACACTCTATACCGATAACCGCGCTGATATTTGGCTCAAAACAACGGCTGCTTGTGAAGCAATGCGTCTTAATATTTTAGAGGCGCGCGTTTATACTGCTGATAACGCACGTTTGCTCATTGATTTAAAGTTTTTACACCCAGCACATTGGTCGGACAAAGAACGTCTCGGCTGGCTCGAAAACTTACGACAAACACTGGCATCAACTGAGGCTTACACAGCCAATGTCACGCACTTACCCTTACCAAATCGACAAAAGCATTTCAGCGTACCGACACAAATCGCACTCAATCAAAGCAAAAATGCACAACACACCGAGCTACACTTGAGTACACGCGACAAATCGGGGCTACTGTTTCAATGTGCGCAAATTTTTTACCAGCATAAATTGTCACTGCTTGCTGCCAAAATCAGCACCGAAGGGATTCGTGCCGATGATACCTTTTTATTGCTCAATGACCAAGCACACCCGATTGAGACAACACATTATGAGCGTATTAAAGCTGACTTACTGCAGGCATTAAATGGCTAAAAAACCCGAAAAAACCACTTTTTACTGCACGGATTGCGGTACAGAACACAGTCGTTGGGCAGGACAATGCAGTGCTTGCGGTGCATGGAATACGCTTAAAGAGTGGACTCAGCCTA
This sequence comes from Thiomicrospira cyclica, assembly GCA_020726325.1. Lineage (GTDB taxonomy): Bacteria > Pseudomonadota > Gammaproteobacteria > Thiomicrospirales > Thiomicrospiraceae. The sequence goes on from DYST01000009.1 coordinate 16,022, forward strand.
AAATAAGTACGAGCAACACGAATGGCAAGGTCAGTGGTTATACAGGCACAAAATCGACTGTCATTAAGTTAGCGGAAGTGTCCTTATCAGAGTCACCACGTTGGCAGACAGGGTTAGCAGAGTTTGATCGTGTGCTCGGTGGTGGTTTGGTTCCTGGTTCGGTAGTGCTGATTGGCGGTGATCCTGGCATTGGCAAATCATCCATTTTGCTGCAAGTACAGACCTATTTAGCACAACAAAACTTAGCGACACTCTATGTTTCGGGCGAAGAATCGTTACAACAAATCGCTTTACGCGCAAAACGGATGCAACTCCCCGCTGACAATCTCAGTCTATTAGCTGAAACCGATATGGATACGATCCTAGCCGTTGCGGCACAAACACAACCGCAAGTGATGGTTATTGACTCTATTCAAACCATGCAGCTTGACAGCATTGCTTCGGCAGCAGGCAGTGTGGTGCAAGTCCGTGAGACAGCAGCCGTATTAACGCGTTTTGCTAAGCAGACAGGAACTGCGGTCTTTTTGGTCGGTCATGTTACCAAAAGTGGTGAAGTAGCTGGGCCGCGCGTGTTAGAGCATATTGTCGATGCCGTTATTTTTATTGAAGGACAGGATAGTCGTTACCGCTTGATGCGTGCCTTAAAAAATCGCTTTGGTGCAGTCAACGAAATTGGTTTTTTTGCCATGACCGATAAGGGCATGAAAGAAATCAAAAATCCCTCGGCAATTTTCCTCAATCGTGATCGGCAACAGCCAACACCAGGTACAGTCGTATTAGGACTATGGGAGGGAACGCGCCCCTTATTGGTTGAGTTACAGGCTTTGGTTGACCACAATGGTTATGGTGCGCCTCGTCGCGTTGCCGTGGGCTTAGATGGCAATCGGCTGACGTTATTATTAGCTGTTTTGCACCGTCACGGTGGTATTCAGGCGGGCGACCAAGATGTCTATGTCAATGTCGTTGGCGGGGTAAAAGTCGTTGAAACCAGTGCTGATTTGCCATTAATGTTGGCAATTGTCTCGAGTTTACGCAACAGAGCCTTACCGAATGATTTATTGGCATTTGGTGAGGTAGGACTATCGGGCGAGGTTCGCCCCGTACAAAATGGACAAGAGCGCTTGCAAGAAGCCGTTAAGCACGGCTTTACACGCGCGATTGTATCGGTCAGTAATGTCCCTAAAACCCCAATCGCTGGCTTGGAAGTCATTGCCGTTGCCACCGTCGAAGCAGCGTTAACTGCTTTGTCGGAGCTATCGTGAAAGCCGAACAAAATCACATAAAAATTGAATCCAATCTAGGCAACACCTATAATCATCTTTCTTCAAATTACAAGGATAACGACTGTGAAAGCGTTTCTCGATTTTATTCCCATTCTTCTCTTTTTTATTGCCTATAAGCAATATGATATTTACGTTGCAACAGCAGTAGTCATTGTCGCCTCTATTTTACAAGCGGCTTTTGTTTATATGACTGAAAAACGTATTCCAGCGATGTTACTTGCCAGTACCGCGCTCATTGTATTAATGGGTGGTGCTACCCTACTGCTACAAGATGAGCTGTTTATTAAATGGAAACCAACGTTAATTAACTGGCTGTTCGCGCTTGTCTTTATTGGTAGTTTGTATATTGGTCAAAAACCGCTATTAACGCGCATGATGGGCGATCACTTCCCCAACTTACCACTGCCAATGTGGCAACGCATGAGTTGGATATGGGCAACCTTTTTTACCGCTGTCGGCATCATCAATCTTTGGGTTGCTTACAACTTTGATACCGATACGTGGGTGAACTTTAAGCTCGTTGGTTTGTTAGGACTAACGCTGGTATTTATTATTGCGCAATCTTTTTATATGATGCATCTGAACAATCAATATCCTGACCCCATCACAGAAAACAACGAACAAGACAAGCCCAAGGAAACGATTTAATGCTATACACAATTATTGGCACAGACACAGCTCACTCATTAGAAAAGCGCAAAGCAGCACGCCCTGAGCATGTTGCTCGCCTACAAGTTTTACGTGATGCGGGACGATTAATCATCGCTGGACCTTTTCCAGCTGTTGATAACGAAGACCCGAGTGAAGCTGGTTTTACAGGCAGTTTAATTGTTGCTGAATTTGACTCTTTGACAGCAGCACAAGCATGGGCTGATAGCGATCCCTATTTAGCGGCTGGTGTTTATGCTCAAGTTCAGGTGATGCCATTTAAGCAGGTTTTTTAAGCATGCTTATTTTAGCAACTGGTGGCACTTTTGATAAAGACTATGCACTCGATGGTAATCTGGGCTTTCATGGCTCAGTATTACCTAAGCTGATTGGGCAGGCACGCTTAACCTGCGCACATGAACTGAATATTCTAATGCAAAAAGATAGCCTCGATATGACCATTACGGATCGCAGGGCAATACTCGAAGCCTGTCGGACAACAGCATCGACACAAATCATCATCATCCATGGCACAGATACAATGAGTGAAACAGCCACTTTTTTACAGCAGGCTAATTTAGAAAAAACCATCATTCTTACGGGTGCAATGCGTCCTTTTTCATTTGGTCATAGCGATGCTGCTTTTAACTTTGGTTTCGCGCTCGCATTAGCACAAACGGCAGCGATCGGTGTTTATATTGCCATGCAAGGTGAGTGTTTTGCAGCTGGTAAGGTTGCTAAAAATAAAGATCGGGCGCAATTTATCCATCTTGGCAAAGATTAACGCAAAATAGAAATAAATACGCAACTAGCCATACTTTATCTTGGTTTGTTTGGGTCTTTGGCAGGCTTTTTGCTTTATTAGCAAGTATTAAAGGCCTTTTCGGCAACGATGAGTAGCTTTATGACCCTGCTAGCACCGAGTTTGGCGTTAATATGGGGAACGCTACTGAATCATGAACCGATTACAGAGCATTTAATGATTGGTGCTTTGTTTATTTTAATGGGTTTAGCCGTATTTATTCTCATACCAGCCGAAAAAGCTAGGTAGTACAACATTGGAGTTTTTTTCATGTCAACCGATAAATTTGATACTGATGCCCTTGCTACTGAGGAAATGCTTAAAATGTTTGAAAACATGGAAAGTGATGATCTAGAAACAGCAACTGCAGAAACAGAAAGTCTTGCTGCAGACTCAATTTCTTCTGCCATTATGGAACACGATGAAATTGATGGTATTGATTTAATTCCAATCGAAATGGATCCAACCTATCCAGCAGAAGTAGAGCTTGGCTCTAATGAGTTACCAGAGGTAACGCAAGGGCTGAGTATGGATGCTGAAATTGTCGAAATGCCAGAACTTCATATTGCACCAAGTGTTCAAGAAGCGGGTGATGCTGCTGCGCATCCATTAACGGAAGAAATTGAGGTTATTTCTCATGATGATGAAGAAAACGTTAGTTTAAATAATGATATTGTACTACCTACTTTAGAAGATGTTATGCCTGAAGAAGTTATATCTGAAGAAGAACCTCAAATAGAAGCACCCGCACTAACAATTGCACCTGCAACAGCGGTAGCGACAACAACACCGCCCATAACAAGCAGTCAAAATCCGATTGCGAATCACCTGAATACCGTGGTTGAAAATGCCGTACAAGCCTTACAAGACTGGTTAATTCTGCGTCAACAAAGCGAAGAAAATGGTCCACAACAAGGATTAGCACAACTTGATGTTTTATTAGATACGGTTACGCATCAACAACAGTATCTCGCAGAACAGTTAACACAAACACCAAAGCTCGATTTTTCTGGCATTGCCAATGAGTTAGGTGTTACGCTAAGTACGCCACAAGCATTGGGTTGGACGCACGATCAATGGCGTGTTAAGGCACAAGAAGTGGCACACAAAACTGACGATATTGCCGCAATGAATGCGAAATTGCGTAAACAATTAGAACAGCTTTAAGGTTAGCAAGAGGGGAGCATCGTGCTATGATTAATAAAAGTTATCTCGATGAGCTAGATAGTCTACTGGATAAGCCAAGCGACAATAGCAATGTCATCGACATTCCCGCTGCTTCTCTACCTGAACCCAGTCATCAAACAACTGCTAGTGCCGCTGCTACAAACGCAATAAACATTGCTACCGAAGCACGCGATACATGGGCAAGCATTATTGAAAGCACTGCCTTTTCTATGCAAGAAAGCGCGCGCGCAGCACAAGATGTCACTCAAAAAAATATTGAATTAGCTAAAAGCCAACACGATAATATTAAAGAACTTGTCGACGCAACGAGTGGGTGGAGACATGCTACGCGACAGGCGGTACAAGAAGTTGTTTCTGCTAAAAAGAATATCATTATTTTAACGGTTATTAGTGGGGTTATTGCCTTGGCAGGCTTTGGTACAACCATTGGTGTGATGTTACAAAGTCGTGCTGGTTTGGCAGCTATGTCTAATGCAGTATTAGAAAATGTCGATGAACATCAAACGGTTGTTAGTCGTACGCTAACACTCAAAATGGATGAAATGGCAGCAACCATTGAGCGTATGGAGGCCTCGATTAATCAAGTAGCGACAAAAGATGATGATAAAGTGGTCACTAAAGCAGCAAAACCCGCGCCAGAAAAAAAACCTGATGTGACTGAAGTAGCACTAGAGCCACGTCCAGTCGTAGCTACTCATGTAACAAACGAAAAAGAAAATGTCCTCAATAAACAAATGAATGACACCCTCTCACAAGTGACAGGTCAATTGGCACAATTAGAACAAAATTGGAAACAGTCAGACAGCACACTACAAAAACAATTGGCACAACTACCAAGTGCTGTTGATGAAAAAATAGCACCTCGCCTGCAAAAAATAGCAGTCAATGGTGCGAGCAATACGACCAACCATAACACAACAACTGCGCCGAATAGTAGCACAGTAGCAACATCACAAGACAATAGAATTGTACTTGAACAACTCACACGCTTACGCCAAGACTTAGCGGAAATCAGACAACTACAAACCAGTTTGAAAGATCAGATTAACCAATTCAATCAATCAAAAACACAAACCTATCAGTATCGCACTCCCGAACCTGAGCGTTATCCTCATTAATGCACAACGAACAAGGAATTAAGTCAATGCAAACAAAAGCTTTGCATTGATTTCTAGTTGAGAACGAACAACCTCAGGAGCAATCCCTTTCAAGGCACTGACGCGCTCACCTACCTTGGCAACATAAGCAGGCTCATTCAATTTACCACGATGTGGCACTGGTGCTAAATAGGGGGAGTCTGTTTCAATTAACATCCGATCTAAAGGCACATAACCAATAGTATCATGAACGACAGTGGCATTCTTAAAGGTTGAGATGCCTGAAAATGAAATATAAAAACCAATATCTAAGGCTTGTTGAGCAACTGTTTTATCTTCAACAAAACAGTGCATAATCCCTGTAATTTTTCCTTGTCCCACATCACGCAAAACCGCCAATGTTTGCGGGCTAGAATTGCGCGTATGAATAATCAGCGGCTTATTTAACTGTTTTGCTAACTCAATCTGACGCTCAAAACGCTCGTACTGATGCCCACAGGCACTTTCTGGCTCATGATAAAAATCAAGCCCACACTCACCAATGGCAAGAACTCGCTCATGTCGTGCTAAGGTCGCCATTGTTTGCCAATCAGCATCGGCATAAAGTGTTTCACTGGTTGGATGTATACCAATTGCCGCATAAACATCATCAAAAGCAAGTGCATGATTGAGTACACACTGCCAATTGTCTTTTCCTGTCGCCACATCAAGCACCCGATGAACATCCGCTGCACGCGCACGCAACATCACATCATGATTACTACCCTGTTCATCTTTTAATAAACACAAATGACAATGCGTATCCATCCATCCTGTCATGCTAAAACTCCTCGGTGGCATTCCTTCCTGTCAAGCCGTCCCATGACGGCTTTTTTATTGTCTGCAAACTAACTCCCAACTACCAACAACATCAATCCTGTCGTTAACAATCCGATTCTTACCCAACTTTCAAGCAACATCAATTCAGGTAAAAAAAGTCCGATTAACACCAAGGAAAGTCCGAGCGCGATGCGTTGTTGCCCTCGACGATTGTTCTGCTGTTCGTTAAGCAAACGGGCAAGAAGTTCTGACTGAGCAGGCAGGTGCTGATTCATTGCCTGTATCATCTGTTGGTGTTGCACAGGGAAATGTGGCAAGTTTTCGAGCAGATAAGGCAGTTGTGCTTTTACATTTTTAATGAAGCTCTTTGGTCCTAGGCGTTCGTCCATCCAATCTTGTAAAAAGGGTTTGGCTGTTTTCCATAAGTCTAATTCGTCATTTAATTGACGACCCAGGCCTTCGATATTTAACAAGGTTTTTTGCAGCAATACCAGTTGTGGTTGAATTTCCATTTTGAAGCGACGTGCGACTTGGAATAAGCGCAATAACACCAAACCAAATGAAATATCTTTGAGTGGTCGGTCAAAAATAGGATCGCAGACCGAGCGAATGGCAGCTTCTAACTCATTAACGCGCGTGTCAGCACTGACCCAGCGTGAGTCTATGTGTAATTGTGCCACACGCCAATAGTCACGGTTAAAAAAAGCTAAAAAGTTTTCTGCCAAATAGCGTTGGTCTTCTGGTGTTAAGGTGCCCATAATGCCAAAGTCGATGGCAGCATAACGACTATCAGGTAAGACAAAAATATTACCGGGGTGCATATCAGCATGGAAAAAGTTATGCTTAAATACTTGGGTAAAAAAGATAATTACCCCTTCTTCCGAAAGCTTTTCGATGCTTAAACCTTGTGCTCGTAATGTGTCTAAGTCCGATACAGGTGTGCCATAAATACGTTCCATGGTCATGACTTGTGGCGCGGTATGTGACCAATAAATATCAGGCACATACAATAAGCTGGAATCGGCAAAGTTGCGCCGTAATAGGGCAGCATTTGCCGCTTCACGCATTAAATCGAGTTCATCTAAAATGGTTTTTTCAAACTCGGTTACCACCTCTACGGGATGCAAGCGACGGGCAAAGGGAACAAGTGCTTCGCTAATTTTGGCGAGGGTACTCAAAATACCAATATCCAGCTTGATGATCGGCAAAATATCGGGACGAACCACTTTAACAACGACGTCTTTACCATCTTTTAACTGCGCTGTATGCACCTGCGCAATGGAGGCAGAGGCAAGCGGAATGGGGTCAAAGTGATTGTAAAGTTCGCTAATGGGTTTGCCCAGTTGTGACTCGATTAAGTCGATTGCCAGCTGTGATTCAAATGGTGGCACATTATCTTGTAGCTTAATGAGTTCTGCTGAAATATCAGGTGGTAATAAGTCTAAACGTGTCGATAAGGCTTGTCCGAATTTAATAAAAATCGGCCCTAGACTTTCCAAGGCAAGACGCATGGATTCACCACGGCTACCAAGATGACGTCTTTGCCACGTCCAAGGCGCGAGTGGCTGTAGCCACAACAGAAATTCAGCCTTTGTGCCGATAAAGAGTTGTTGATCGAGTCCAAACTTGTGCAGGGTACGATGAATGGTAATCATCCGCCCGATATGCTTAAAAAAACTGAGCACTGATAATTTTCCGCCTGTTAGCTGCCAGATGCAGGGTGTGATGTCTGATGAAATTCGTTATTACGCCAAAATTGGTAGCTTTCTTTCAGTCCTTGTACACCTTGCATCACGCCTTTGCTGGCTAGCTTTGTGACGGCATGAATTTGAAAAGCAGCAAAGTCGGGTAAGACTTCAGCGAGTTTTGCTTCCCAGTCAAAATCGAGTTGACGTAAGCAGGTTGTGATTTGAGCAAAAGCAGCTTCATCACCCTGTACATGAAAATAACCGTCACGAATTGCTTCTGTTGTTGCAACAACATCGCGTAGTTTGGGTAAATGTACGGTTTGTGTACTCAGTGTCGCATCTGCCGCGCCAAAAGGGGCGCAAAGATGAATGTCGCTAGGACCAAATTGAATGACACGCTTAAAGCCAATATCCGTTAAGATGAGCTTTAGGCGTAATCCATTAAGTTGCGTCAGATTTTCACGCCAAAAAGGATCTAGCCGAAAAATAGTACGAACTTTTTGTTCTAACAAGGCATTGGCTACAGAAAAAAGTAAGGGGGACATCATGCTGCTTTCCAACCTTTATGAATGGCAACAACGCCAAATGTTAAGTTTTCATAACTCACGCGCGTCATACCTGCAGTACGGAACATAGCTGCTAAGGTTTCTTGGTCGGGATGCATACGAATACTTTCAGCAAGATATTGATAGCTCTCTTTATCCTGTGCTACCAATTGTCCGAGTTGCGGTAGGATATTAAATGAATACCAGTCGTAACCCTTTGCTAAAATTGGGTCAGTGACTTTAGAAAACTCCACTACCATCAGCATACCATTGGGCTTGAGTACACGATGCAATTCGTTTAAGGCTTGTTGCTTATCGGTAACATTGCGCAGTCCAAACGACATGGTAATACGGTCAAAACTGTTATCAGCAAACGGCAAGGCTTGTGCATCACTGACGACAAACTCAGCACGAATGTGTCCCGCATCAATCATGCGATTACGTCCGATACTGAGCATCGACTCATTAATGTCCGATAGGGTGATATTGCCTTGTTCATTGAGCATGGGTGCTATGCGCTGCCCTAAATCACCCGTACCACTCGCTAAGTCGAGTACCTGATGATGCGCCAATAAACCTAGAGTATCAATAGCGCGACGTTTCCATAAGCGATGGATGCCACCAGACATTAAATCGTTCATCAAGTCGTACTTAGGAGCGACAGAATCGAAAACGCCTTTAACGCGTTGTGCTTTTTCAGCCCAATCTACTTGTTGGAAACCAAAATCAATTTTTTGTGCCATAAAACCTACTGCAGAGCTATCTTGCGTTGTTACTTCTGTACTCACAACAGTCATGTATTAATATACACTCCTGTCGTTGTGCGCCTTGTTGCCTAGCAATTTTAGTGCTTCATAACGGTTTTTAATCAGAAGCGTTAAATTGCTGTGCCTGTTTTATAGAATATACTGAGTCAAATCCGCTTTGGCGACAATGCTTTCTAACCGTTCTTCGACATAAGCACGGTCAATATTGACCACATCAGCAAGTGCTTCAGCTTGAAAAGATAGGTCTTCGAGCACCTTTTCCATCACTGTGTGCAAGCGACGAGCACCAATGTTTTCGTTTTGTTCGTTGACTTGATGCGCAAACTCAGCAATTGAGCGTACACCACAATCGGTAAACTTAATATGAATGCCTTCTGTTGCTAACAAGGCTTCTGCTTGACGTGTTAATGCAGCTTTAGGTTCGGTTAAAATACGAACAAAATCATCAACCGATAATGCGGTTAGTTCGACACGAATGGGCAGACGACCTTGTAATTCCGCAATTAAGTCGGATGGTTTTGATAAATGAAACGCACCTGAGCAGATAAAAAGGATGTAGTCTGTTTTAATCATGCCGTATTTTGTTGATACGGTTGTCCCTTCAATCAGCGGCAATAAATCGCGTTGTACACCTTCACGCGAGACATCTGCACCACCGCGTCCGCCTTCTCGTGCACATACCTTATCGATTTCATCAATGAAAACGATACCTTGTTGTTCCACTTTTTCAACAGCTTGACGGCGAATTTCTTCTTCATTAACAAGGCGATCCGCTTCTTCTTCGACCAGTTGTTTATAAGCTTGTGCAACGGGTACACGTTGATTCGCTTTTTTATCTTTATTAACGCCTTCAAACATTTCTTGCAAATGACTGGTTAATTCTTCCATACCAGAAGGACCAAGAATTTCCATGCGTGCTTTTGGTGCTGCTAAGTCGATATCAATTTCGGTGGCATCTAACTTGCCATCACGCAAACGCTGACGGAATTTTTCGCGCGTGCTTTGGAAGTGTTCATCTGGGTCGCTATCGCGTGCTGCTGGCAATAACGCATCGAGAATGCGTTCTTCGGCAGCATGTTCGGCTTTGCCTTTGGCAGATTCAATGGCGCGAGCACGTAACATTTTGACGGAGTTATCGAGCAAATCCTTGATAATGCTTTCGACATCACGTCCGACATAACCGACTTCGGTAAATTTGGTGGCTTCGATTTTAATAAAGGGCGCGTCAGCAAGATTTGCTAAGCGACGGGCAATTTCGGTTTTACCGACACCTGTCGGTCCGATCATGAGAATATTTTTGGGCGTGATTTCAGTTACTAAATCAGTAGCAACTTGCATTCTGCGCCAGCGGTTACGTAAAGCAATAGCCACAGCACGCTTAGCAGCGGCCTGACCGACAATGTGCGCATCGAGTTCGTTAACGATCTGTTGCGGCGTAAGGGAGGTATTAAGTTTTGTATTCATGGTGATATTGTATCTGAAATGAATGAAAAGTTTATAATGATGTTTGTTTATCGTAGTCGATAATGATTCACTTGTTCTGAAATAGTTGTTTACTTTAGTAAAGTTGGTGGTAATTCTAAGATGAAATGGTCTTTTTTAGTTGTGGGCATTGTCTTAACGCTCGTTTTTGCAGTCATACAATTACCAACACGTTATGCCTTAACGCTATTACCATCGTTACCAGCACTGAGCTTATCAGAGCCGACGGGTACGCTTTGGCAGGGTGGTGTGTGCGCAACAACGGATATGTTGCCTGAAAAAGCCTGTGCGCATTGGCACTGGCAGTTTGATGGACTCTTTTCTGCAAACTTGGTTTGGGATGTTTTCGCAAATGTTGGCGATGTCAAAACTCAATCATTGGTGCGGACGAGCACTGCTGCATGGCAAGTATCAGGTACGCTGCAAGCACCTGCTGGACAAGCTATTCCTCAATGGGCTGCTTTGTTACCAGCAGGAAAAACAGCGACAGAAAAAAAGATCGATTTTTCAGGGCGTTGGTGATGCTTGTCGCTTCGGACGCTGTTGCTGCATCTGAGTGCGAAAAGCTTCTCTTTGTGCTTTGACTGTTTCTCTGTTTGCTTGACGTTCTTGTTTTTCCATGTTTTCGCAGTTCTTATAGTCTTGTGCTGTTTTAGCGGCTTTGATGCAACGATCGGCGCGATTGAGAATAGCGATACGCGCTTGATGGCTTTGACTTTCGATTTCTACCCTTTGCGCTAACTGTTGCTGACGCTGTGGATTTGTCGCTATTTCTTGTGCCAGTGCGCCTGTGGTTAACAGTAAAAAAACGAGCGTTACGAGCATTTTCATGGTTTTTCTCCTAAAATCGTACTGAATTGGTAACAGGATGAAGCATCAACGCAATTTTTTCAAGATAGCAGTCGTTAGTATTTTGCTACGTTGTGGCGTGTTATAATCCAGAGCATGAATTTTTGTAAGACACTAAGGAAAAATTATGTCTTTTATCCTTGCTACCCTGCTTAAAGACAGTGATTACAAGCTCACGCAGTTTAAGCCAGAACAAATTGAACAGCTCGAAAAGCGCATCATAACTAAAGAACGCAAGGGTAAAACGACACCTTATATTACCTGTTTGGTGCGAGACAATGGCACAAAAGAGATTAAGCTCACGCCCGAAGAAGTGGTACGTCAGCTGTATTTAATGGTGCTGATAGAGGACTTAGGCTATCCCATTTCGCAAATGGCGTTGGAGTATGCTGTTGCTTTTGGCACAGAAACCAAGCGAGCTGATATCTGTATCTTCGACAAAGACCGTCCGACCACGCCTTATATTATTGTCGAGCTTAAAAAACCAAAACTGAAAGAAGGTAAAGAACAGCTTAAAAGTTACTGTAACGCCACGGGCGCACCGATGGGCGTATGGAGTAATGGCGAAGCAATTTCTTACTATCACCGCAAAGACCCTAACTATTTCGAAGACATCCCAGCGATTCCCAGTGCCAAAGAAAAGCTATCGGACATTTTAACCGCGCGTTGGACGATTGATGACCTTATCAAAGCCGATAAGCTAGTCAATCAGAAGAAATCATTAAAAGACTTAATTTTAGAAATGGAAGACGAAGTATTAGCAGCGGCGGGTGTTGATGCCTTTGAAGAAATGTTTAAGCTTATCTTTACCAAGTTATACGATGAAATGCAAAGCGGACGCGATAAAAAACGTACCTTGCTATTCAAAAACTATGGCGATACCGAAAGTGAACTGAAGACTAAAATTCAAACCCTGTTTGAAAAAGCCTGCGAAAAATGGGGAGGTGTTTTCCCTGAAGGGGCAAAAATTGACCTCACACCGAGTCATTTAGCGGTTTGTGTGTCGTCGTTAGAAGGGGTAAAGCTGTTCAATTCTAATTTAGATGTGGTCGATGAAGCCTTTGAATATTTAATTAACAAAAGCAGCAAAGGCGAAAAAGGGCAATATTTCACGCCGCGCTATGTTATCGATATGTGCGTTAAAATGCTTAATCCGCAAGAACACGAAACCCTGATTGATACTGCAGCAGGCAGTTGTGGTTTTCCCGTACATGGTATTTTTCATGTGTGGGAACAGATTATGCAAGACGAAGGATTAAGCAAAAGTCATTTGTTTACCAGCGAGCAAAAACCAGCGCGTTGCGAAACCTACGTACAAGAAAAAGTCTTTGCTATCGACTTTGATGAAAAAGCGGTACGCGTCAGTCGTACCCTTAATTTAATTGCAGGCGACGGACAAACGAACGTGTTGCACTTAAACACGCTCGATTATGACCGTTGGGACGAAAAAACCAAAGACGAAAGCTGGACGGATATTTACGGTGAAGGGTGGAAAAAGTTACGCAAATTGCGCAGCGACAAAGAACAAAACCGCAATTTTAACTTCGATGTGCTGATGGCAAACCCACCCTTTGCAGGCGATATTAAAGAAAGTCGTATTTTAGCGAAATATGAGCTAGGCAAAAAAGAGAATGGCAAATATCAAACAGCGGTAGGGCGCGATATTTTGTTTATCGAGCGTAACCTAGACTTTCTCAAACCGGGTGGACGCATGGCGGTTGTCTTGCCGCAAGGACGGTTTAACAACAGTAGCGACAAGCGCATTCGTGCGTATATTGCAGGGCGTTGTCGTATTTTGGGCGTTATCGGGCTGCACGGTAATGTCTTTAAGCCACACACAGGCACAAAAACAAGCGTACTACTGGTGCAAAAATGGGATGACACCCTTTGTCCTAAGGTTGATGATTACCCTATCTTTTTTGCCACCATGCAAGAGCCTAGCAAAGATAATAGCGGCGATAAAATCTTTGTCAAACAATCCGATGGTTCACCGCTGCTTGATACGCATGGTCATTTAATCGTTAAGCACGATTTATTTAATCACGATGGGTTAACACAAGACGGCATTAGCGAGGCGTTTATCGAGTTTGCCAAAAAGGAAAAGCTTAGTTTTTTTCGCTAAGCCCATTTAATAAAGCCAAATATCAGGCTTTATTGGATGGGCTGGAGATTAGCGAAATTATGTTGAGTGGTTTAGAAAGAACGCTTAGGGTTGATAGCGAGTTTTATTCTAAAGAAAACTTGAAAATTGAGTCTTTTATAAAAAATAAAACTTATTCTAAATTGACAGACTTGGTTAAGGTGTCTGATGGCAACCATGCTGCGATAAGTGAAAATTTTACAACGCATGGTGTTCCCTATTATCGTGGGCAAGATGTAAATCATTTTTTTATTGAAAATTCTGCGCCAATTTGTATTGCTAGTAGCGTATTTAACTTGCCAATTATGAAGCGTTCTCATCTTCAAAAAGGCGATGTTCTGCTTTCAATTGTTGGAACCATAGGAAGCTTATCATTAGTCACAACAAGCGATAAGGCTACATGTAGCTGTAAATTAGCTATCTTACGACCGCATTCGATCAATAACTATTTTTTAGCTGTTTTTCTTGAATCAATATATGGTAAAAACCAAGTTAAAAAACTCACTCGTGGTGCTGTTCAAATGGGTTTAATTCTAGAAGATTTAGACCAGTTATTAATTCCAGTTTTGAGTAATAACTTCCAAGTTTCTATTAAAAAAGTCATTAAATTAGGATATCAAAAACTACAAGACAGTAAATCACTCTACACCCAAGCCGAAACGCTATTGCTCAAAACACTAGGCTTAGATAATTTTACACCTAGCACGCAATCGGTCAATATTAAATCATTTAAAGATTCATTTGCAGCCACAGGGCGATTAGATGCGGAGTATTATCAGTCGAAGTATGATGATTATATAAGACAAATACAGAGCTATAAGAATGGGTTTAAGTATATAGCTGACGTTTTAACCACTCCAATAAAGAACGGAACAACGCCTGATAGCGCAACTTTAGGTTATAAAACACTTGAACATTATTTTGTAAGGGTTGAGGCATTTCAACAAAACTTAACTATTGATGAAACATTGTTTTATTCTGTAAATAGTGAAGACTACTTAAAGCATAATGCTAATATTGTCTTAAAAAATGATATATTAGTTTCAATGACAGGAACAATAGGCGCAGTAGTTATTTATTTATCCAATAAGCCAGCATTGATTAATCAAAATGTTATGAGGTTGAGATGCAGTACAAATATAATAAATACGGAATGTTTTGCAGTCTATTTAAAAACAGTTGGTAAGATATTGCTTGAGAGAGTGCAAACGGGGAATGTTCAACCCTATGTAAATACTTCAAATTTTGAAACTTTGATAGTACCCTTAATTGACCTTAGCATCCAAACCCAAATAGCCGACTTAGTGCAACAAAGCTTTGCCCTTAAAAAAGAAAGTGAGCAATTGCTCGAAAAGGCAAAGCAAGCTGTTGAGTTAGCGATTGAGCAGGGTGAAGATGTGGCTATGGCGTATTTAGGAGAGACTAAATGAGCAACACAATACAACTAACCGATGTTAAAGGTGTTGGTCGTGTTACGCTAACACTCGATGAAACTAAGCGAGTATTTACCTTTATCGGTACAAATGGTGTTGGCAAAACAAAGTGTTTAGAGTCGTTGTTTCAGTGGTTTTTGCTTACCAACAATAGCTTTTGGCAATACGCAGATAATGGTTTAATTAATTTAGAACTCTTTAATTTTACAAGCATTAGTGTCGATAATAGGTTGTTTTCTATGCCGCTTGTTGTTGGTGGGCTTCATAATCCAGCAACATTTAATACAAAAAATATTAAAGAAGTACAACATAAAAAACCTGTTGTTTTTTTGGGTTCACAAAACAGAGGACATATCCAGCACGATAACATTTTATTGGGTAAACCAGTTGGTAGCTTTTCTGAAAGACGAAAACAATATTTTTCTTATTTGCTAACGAGCATGAAAGAAAATTTTTCTAGCTTGAATATGAATATGGGCATCGAGCAATGGTTTGTGATGCAGGCGCAATCATCGAATAAGTACCAAAAACAAGATGATAACCGTGAAGTAGAAATAGAAACTGTATTGCGAATCCTTCACCAAATCGACAACACTATTGACGAATCATTTATAGAAATTGATGGTGATTTTAGGGTTTTTATTAAAATAAATGGGCATAAGCGGGATTTAACACAATTAAGCACAGGATTTGCATCGATTCTAAAAATTGTGCAAAGTATTGTTTCTGGCTATGGTTATTTTACGAATGCCATCGATTTACAAAATACGCACGGCATTGTTTTAATCGATGAAATAGAAAGTCATTTACATATTAAGTGGCAGGCAAGTATTGTTGGTTTGCTTAAAACAGTTTTTCCAAATACTGTTTTTTACATAGCAACCCATTCTTCCGTTGTATTGTCTCAGTTAGAACAGGGAGAGGCTTATCGTCTTGTTCGCAATGACGATAATGCAGTTATAGCAGAAAGCATTATTGAGCCTAGCAATGTTTCGTTTATTGATCTGCTCAATGATGCCTTTGGTATCGATACAAATCAACTCAAACGGCAACAGCTCTTAAATACGAATCAACAGTTAGCAAAACAGCAATTGTTGAATTTGATTAATGGGGTTGGTTGAAATGCAAAGATTGGTATTGTTAGATAGTCAATTGCTGATTTTAGCATTGGACGCAACGGGACAAGATGGAGTGTCAACCCTTTTTCTTTATTTTTACTGTTCAAAATGAACAAATAAAGGACGCACATTATTATGCCTTGGTTATCGGTTATGGGTGCTGCCTCGCTGTTAGGCACGGTGCTAGTAGCGATGAAAAAGCCTACCAC
>DYST01000074.1:0-2504 GCA_020726325.1 Thiomicrospira cyclica
AAGAACCTGTCAAGAAAAACCACAAGACAGTTGTTAAAATCAACAGTTCGAGTGAGTAACGTTTTAATTGTGTCATTGGTGGGCCCCTGCTAGCCAACCTGTGGCGTTTACAATAATACCTAAAACAGCCGCACCAACTGATGTGGCAATCCACCAAATAAACTTTTTAGCGTCTTCTGCTTTTTGTTTTTCGTGTTCGTCAATACGGGTATTGGCGCGTGTGATTGCTATATTCTTTTCTTCTGCCTGTCGAGCAATCGCTTCAAGTCGTGCTGTGATCTGTGCCATCGATAGCTCATGCTTATGATCAGCATCTAGCAACTTCTCCATCGTTAAGGTAAGTTTGTCTAGCCGCGCGAGTAGCTGGTCAAGCAAAAGTGAAGAGTGTTGATTTTCTTGCATTAGTAATGCTCCTATAGTAATTACTTATTGTTTATCTCACTGGCAAAGACTGCTTTGCAGTGGTCTTCTTGCCAAAAGAACAAGCTGCGTGATAACGCACGCAACCGCCATGCACGTGCGCTTAATGTTTCATCTGCATAACCGAACCCATCGCCCTTAATATAACTGTCTGTCATTAAATCACCCATCAATAATGCTCCCATGCCGATCTCATACCATAGCTTTTAACCACGTCATCAGAAATCGACCCCTTACGCATCGCCTCGCTTAAAACCTTTGCTCTATTACCAACTTGCTTAGACCACTTGCTTTTCAGCATCAAGCGGCTTGCACCCTCATAATCACCAGAACGAATCAAAGACAGCGTATTTTTAAAAGCAAGCAGGGCAGGAACACCCATGTTATAAGACATATCAAGCAATACTGCCTGACGAGCTGGTGCGAGAAAAGCCACCCACGGCAGCGCAATAGTTAAATCACTTTGATGCTTATTGAGCGCGAACTTGAGTAGATAATCAGCTTCGTGCCTTTCAATTTGCACCTTGCCATTAACTACTTTACCAATTTCTGCAGGAAGCTTATGCGCGTCGATATTCCAACCGTAACCGATTGTCCGATATCCTGTACTATCGAGATACTCATTTAATCGTAACCCCTCATGAATCATCAGAAAATGAAGCGCAATCGTTAGTGGTGTTAGTGTAGACATAAAATAAACTCACATTTTTTAATGTGCTCTATCTTATTGTTTTAATAAATGATAAGCCTGTGCATATCACTACAAAATAACAACTGCTTCAACCATGATCTCACCGTGATAAAGTCCGCTGTCTAACTTCACAATGGCATCATCAACGATGTATGCACCGATACAACCAGCGATTTGGATTAGCCTCATCGTGCTGTAAACTGCATCCATGTTTTCATGCAGTTTTATTAAGATTGGCGAATAAATTAATACACTTACCTGCATCGTTCTTTTGGTTTGTGGTGGATTTCCTGCCGTACTAGACCCCTGATACAAAACACTGCAAAGACCGTCGTGCCCAATTTGTCTAATTGCGTCTGGATCAGCAGAAAAAGATACTGTTGGCATTGTTAAGCTTTGTTTAATAGCGTTAACAACGCTCTGCTCAAGTTGCATTGGCGTCATTTCATTTCTCAACATTTAAAGCATAGTTAATTTCTTGCGTAATTTTTTTATGAAGTTCGCCAGCAATGCTAGGCTTAATCTGATTAAATGCTTCAACAGCCTGCTCTTGAATAGAAAATTTTTCTATTGCAAGCGGGTGTCTATCTTTACTTGTTCGATGCCACACAGAGTCACCGCCACTTTTTCTATTCCAGTTACGCGCAACAAATGAATTGGCAAACGCAAACTTGCCTAATGTCAGCCCACCAACTGGCAAATTATTGCTCGTTCCGTATGATTTATTTCGCTGTTTTAATGACTTAAGTTTTGCAGGAGTGGCTAACCATTCCGCTCTAAACGATTCTTTAATACGTACATATGCAACAGGTGAGCTGCTACGAATCCACCACTTAGTTGTTTTTTTTGCATTACCAACAGAAACGCCGATACCTTTTGCTAGTACACGCGCCGTCTGTAAATGCGCCCAAGCTGCTGTTTTAGATAAAGCTCTTCTCTCTGCTTTTTTTATTGATTTTGATTTTCTGTCTAGCCATTTAACTAAACCATTTGTATTAAAATCAAAACTAACTGCATTTTTAGCTTGCCATCTACTTGCCATTTACTGCACCCTACAAAGCGCAGAAACCATACCAAAACTCGCAGCAGAAACCTCGGAAACGCGATAGGTTTTATCATCCAAAACGACAACAGCATTTGTAAAAATAGCCGCGTCAGCAGCTACTTTTAAAGACACCATATCTGGCGACAACTTATAACGTGCGACCTGACCAAAACTATCAGAGCGCACATTACGAATCACAACAGCTCGCACAAGCAAACCGTTGATTGTTACAGCCTCACCCTGCACATCCAGCAGAGCCTTAGCCGCAAGACCACTATACGACGGGCGCATTTGTTGGCTCAGGCGTTGGCTCAGGCGTTGGCTCAGGCGTTGGCTCAGGCGTTGGCT
>DYST01000074.1:2604-9007 GCA_020726325.1 Thiomicrospira cyclica
GTTGGCTCAGGCGTTGGCTCAGGCGTTGGCTCAGGCGTTGGCTCAGGCGTTGGCTTTTCGACAACAGACGCTTTCGCGTCCGTGTCTTTTTTGCGTGAAAATGTCATCATACTCATGATTACGCTACCTTGTGCTTCATTGCCACAATGCGCACATTTTTCGGGTCATAGACGCGCGTCCAATTACCAGCGGTCGCCAAGTCAGTCAAATTTGGACGACCCCCAGTAGCAGTACCAGCACTAATCTTAGCCCCTGTGTACTTAACACCGCGCGGGTGCAACACCATCAAACGACGCATAATCATCACGTCATAACCAGCGGTACTATGACGGTCAAACTCCATTGCCAACGTATTCGGTGTGCCCTCAGCGTAAGCAATCGCACCCTCACCGAACAAATACGTTGTATATACACCATTGGAATCTGGCAATAACGTATCATCAATAAACACAAGTTTGCCCTGATAACGCTTAAACTCTGTGCCATCAGAACCTTTCTGCACTTCAATCAAGTCATCTTTATACAGTTTACGGAAGGTATTCGAATGCATCGCAACAGCAGTCAACTCACCGAACGCATCGCCCAGCTTGAACATACCATCCGCAAAGCTCATCTTATCGATAACAGCAGCGGCACCCGACAAAGCCGAGATATCATGCAAGTTACCAGCCATGCTCGCAGAACCAAAAACGCCCTTCAAAGACGTAATAATGCGCTTTTGCATATTACGATTCCAAAACTTAACCACACCCTGACCGACCACATCAGCAGGGTTTGAACCAGCCAACATACCAGCCAAATCATGGCTGCCCCACGCCTTGCCCAAGAACTGAGCAACAGCCACATCCTGACCAGAAGTAATCGCGTTCACGCTCAACTCAGTGCTATCACCGATTTCTTCAGCATCACCATCAATCTCATTCCAGAATGGCAAATGCACCGACTCACCACCAGCACGAGTACCAACTTGCACACGCAAATCTTCTTTCACCATGCCGCTTGTAAACAGCTCAGACTTAGTCTTACTTTCTTGGACCACGTAGGGCATAAACACTTCGGGAATCATGATGTCCTGTAATTTAGTAGCAGCCATTGCTTAACTCTCCATCTTTTGTAAGCGATTATATTCATCGCGATTTGACATAAATAAATCAGTTTTCTCAGTTAAACTCATTCGAGAAAACGGAACAACTGGCTTTTGAGCATTAACAATTTTAACGCTCGCATTCACTTTTGCAGACAACAACTTAGCCCCGACATCACCCAAAGCAGTCTTTGCCTTAATAAAGCCAGCCGCCTTGTCAGACATACCAGCAATTGCACACATCTCGATAATACTTTGCGCATATGCCAAAGCCTTAGCTTGTGCATCTGCTACAAAATCATCATCATCTAAATCAGTTAAAGGCGTTTCTTGTGCTTGCTCAGGCTCAAGATCCGACCCATCGCCAAGCACAGAATCAATGTCGGTATCAGACACTTGTGCGAAAATAGAACGAACGTTCTCGGGAAGTTTTTTGATGTCATATAAGGCTTTGACAGTAACAGTCTCGATAACCTCATCACAAAAACCCATCTCTAAACACTCATCAGCACTTAGCCAAGTATCAGCTGCCAGCATCTCACTAAGCAATGTCGCATCAATACCAGTACGCGCCTGATAAGTCGCAAACAGCATATTAGATACCTTATCTAACACATCTGCCTGCTCTCGCAGATCATCGGCGTTGCCAACGGCGTACGACCATGGGTTATGTATCATCATCATAGAATTTTTCGGCATAATGATTTTATCACCAGCCATTGCAATCAAGCTCGCAGCACTTGCAGCCAGCCCATCGATACGCACAACAATTTCAGCACCAGTGCGACGCAAAAAGTTAAACATTGTCAGCGCATCATAAACATTTCCACCGGGTGAGTTAATCGCAATATTAATTTGCGACACATCACCAAGTGCCGTTAATTCCTTAACAAAATCAGCAGCAGACACGTCCCACGCGCAAATTTCGCCATAGACACTAATCTCTGCTGTTTTCTTGTCTGCCAGCGCTTTGATTTCAAACCAACTCATAAAATGCCCCTCTTTTTTTTTACGAGTAGATTATTATTTTTTGGTATAAAAAAAACCTGTACAATTCAGGCATAAAAAAACCCCAATTAAGGGGTTTCTACCTATTTGGTAGTGCGTTAATTATCGCGCTTTTTTTGATGCTTCCGCTTTAATAAAATACCAGTTGACGCTCAACTGGTAAACAAACACAAAAAACACACCCAAAAACAGACATCAAAAACCAGTTGAGCGTCAACTGGTCATAACCCACCAAGCAAACGCCTAGCAACCTTGGCTGTTTGTTGTTTCACAGGCTCGGGCTTTTGCTCCATCACAGGCGCGATTGCCATACCGACAGGCAAGCTCCCTTTCACCACCATCAGCCCGATGCTTGCCAACATCCGCATACGTTCCGCCCTGTCTTTCAGCTCAACCTTTTCCATCTCAAGCATCAATTCTCTGTTTGATCCGTTAACATTAACTGTAATCTTAAACATAAACATAACCCTCAAAATCGGGGAGCTAGCTCCCCGATTTTACAAACGCGCATAATCTAAACAGACTGCGCCATGACTAAAAACCCACGCGCATTACTACACACAGCGTCCTCGGCGACAATCACATTAACCCAGTCGAACACCTCACGAATCGACTCAGCAAAGAACTCAGCACCGCCACCAACGATTAGCACATCATCAATATCACCAGACTCGGTACGCAAACACCGCTTAATCGACTCAAGCACCGACGGTGCAACATCCTTAACAGCACTAGCGACATAATCAGCAATCAACACATCTTTGCCCAGCAAACGCACACTATCACTACCATCACGCATCGCACCTTCTAGCAGCTCGACAGACACACGCGCCCCGTGTTCTTCTGCCATCGCACGACTGCAATGCTCTAAAATCACAGACGACGCACTCAAGCTCGTGCCCGAACTTTGCTGTTGCAAATCACCATTATTGATAACCACCCAATCAACACTAAAAAAGCCAGGATCAATCACCAACACACGACGCTTGCTCACATCAAAGCCGCTGCTATGCACATAATCCAAAAACCCACCCACAGGCTGCGGAATCACAACCGTTTTCTTGACCGTGACCGCACGCACATTAGTAACCTGATGCACCCCAGTCATCATGTCCTCAACAGACTGCTTACGTGCCGAATCATAAAACTGGGACACGGGCAAACCAGTCACCAGCACATCAATCACATCCACCTCAGACAGCAATAAAGACGCATGAAACAACGCCTTATAAGAATCGCTACTCGCATAATCAGCATGCAAAGAGCGTGACCACAAAGCCGCCTTATCGGGCGAAACCCCCGCGATATACTTCTCACCGCTCACAACCACATGCAAATAATCGCTATTTACCCCACCATCAAAACGTGTCCCAAAGCGTTCAGCTGGTGCTGCACCAGCAGGCAACACCACACAACGCAAGCTTGCATCATCAGCACTCATAGACAACTTCAAGTTAGAGTAACCGATATCCATACCCATTTTCATATTCATGATTCAAATCCTTTTTTTAACCAAAACAAACACCTAACGAATTACCTAATCCGTTACCGCTCAACGGATTGCCGACGGTTACCGCTCATGGGTAACGAATCAGTACATCCCAGCGTTTGCCCGCCACTTGCCAGCCTCGACAAGGTTTAGGCAAGCTCGAATGGCTTTTAGCGGCGTATGTGTGTAAGTCTCGCTAAAAGCTCCCTGTGTGGCGGCGTAAGCGATCTCATCGGTGTAGCGTTGTCGCTCGCTTTGGCTGGTTACATTCATGCGCTGCAAGGCGGTAGCAATGTAGCTGGTGTGTTGGCTGCTAAGTTTGGCTGCCATCTTGCCAACACTCACCGTCTGACCTTTTGCAAGTCCTGCCGTTGGCAAAAAACTTGCCAGCGGTTTGGGTTTGGATTTTTCAACAAACCCTTTTGACGGAGTCGAAAACAACACACCAGATTTTTCGCTCTGCTCGGTCTGTTTTTTCGCTGCTGGTTTTTCGGCCGATTCGGTTGGAGTGTTTAATTTCTGATTGTTATTAGGGATTGTTATATAGGGGGGGGAATTTTGTCCATCAATTTGGGAATTTTGTCCGCTTTTTTGGACAATTTGTCCTGTACTTTTGACCTTTTTCACACTGCCCAAGCTGCGTAAAATATCGTTTAGTTCACCTGCAATATCGGTTATTGTTTCTGTTTTTTGCTCAGCAATTTCTGTGTCATAGCCAAAAATATCAACTTGTACGCTAGGCTGCGGACGTGGCGGCTGCTTACGCTCAACTGTAAAGCAATCCTTGACAGCTGTCCTTTTCGCTTCTGTCGGTGGCGCAGCATACACAATCCCCTTGCCATCAAGATAACCATGATCTAACAAGGATGCAAGCGCACGCGAAACAGTCTTTTTACTCAAACCAGTGTTTTTCTCGACCCAAGCATTAGTAATGCCAAAAGAACACGAATTAACCGCGCTCGCGTATGCCATCAAGCGAATAAAAACAAGCTTTTCAGACGCGGTCAAACGACCATCAAGCACAGCAGCATTAAGCATGTACATCGGAAGGGTGGCGTATGCCACCTCAACCCCATTAAAGCTCATATTTTTATAGTCAAACATGAGCCGCCTCCAGAGCTGCTTTGGCGGCTTGTTTGGCAGCTTGTTTGCCGGTGTCTAAATCTTGCACCATTTGCGCCCAGTTAATCAAAGGCGGCAGTTCATCGAGTTGGCTGCGATACTTTCTAATCGTACTCACGGTCAAAGGCGCACCACCAAGAATGCACTCGCTAAAGCTATAATCTTTAAAGTCGCTCATTATTTTTGTAATGCTCGTCATTTGCGATTGAATCAGCGTAAGAAATTCCAGCACCTCGGAATACTGGTCAGCTTCTATGTCATCGATGCTGACAACATTAAATTTGTGCTTTACTGCTTCATACAGTTTTTTAATGTCGCTGCTACAAAACACCCATGTCTTGCACCAAAATCCAATAATGTTTTTGATTTCGGCAACTTGTCTAGCAGAAATTTTAGACACGGCGCACCCCGATTGACTCAAGATAGTCATTTTTCAGGTTACGAACAGCGATAAATATTTTTTGCGCAATGGTTTTTTTGACAGGACGCTTAACAGCGATTTTACGATACTCGCACATGCGTGTGCCAGCGATAGGGATAAGTTTATTCACGGTTATTAAACCTCTTTTTGAATTTTGCAAACCTGCTGCCCTCATGCCAATAAGGGTGAGCAGACCATTTGGAAGTTGGCATACCGATCAAAAAGTAACTCGGCCAGCATTGCTGCTGCTCCCAAACAGCCCACTCATAGAGTAGATTGCTGGTGGCTAGAAACACAAAAAGCCCATAATGGGCTTTGTTCTAACCCTTTTTGATGTCGGAATGCCAATTCCGTGTACCTGATTTAAGGTACGCTTTTAATATATAGAAAAATCAAAACATTGTCAACAAAAAAATAAAAATTTGCCAGCTTTACTCATTATATTTTTGGTCTAATTGCATTTTTGTATGTCCAGTACTCATTAGTGTCTCCCTTTTTTCTTATTTTAACAACGCCACCCCAAGAATCAATGTCAACAATATAAACTTCATCAAAATGTTCTAAAAAAATACAACGACCAGTTCCTATTGTTGCAATCATTTGTTTTTTATATGCAATGTCGTCATTTTGGGATACATAACGCTTTATGCTTTCAAGGTCGCCTTTATCTTTACACCCTACCCAGTCTTTTAATATTGTTCGCTCACTTCCAATTGTGAACGAATTCTTAATTGTGCTATTACTGTCTGATCCTGGTATCTTAGACCAATAAATAACAACGATTACAAGAAATATTAGCGCAAAAAATCCACGCAAATTAGACATCTGCTCTTTAGCTTCTTTTGCTATTTCGGTATCATCTTTTTTAGGTGCTTGAGTTGGTTCCTGTGTAGGAACAGGGGTAGGTTCTTGCGTAGGCTTGTTTCTTGCATCAAATTCAGCTTGCGTCATCTCGCCACGCTCAATTTTAAGCCAATCATTAAAATCCATTTTCACCACCGCCAAAAACAAAAGATAGCGGTATCTTATCAGATGAATTTTTTAGCCGAGCGATTTTTCTATTCGTATAAATAGCCAATGTAGCGACAATAACACCCATTATCCCAATATCTTGAACAGAAAAAATTGCCTCGGAAAGCATTAAACTTCAAAGCCTTCGTTCTTATAAATCATAGTACACCCCTTTTTTATTACTACACCATCGCCATCTGCTACTATTGAATAATAGCACGAGCAAGGTTAATTGGCAAAGTGCGCCGTAGCTTTTTTGTACCAAGGC
>DYST01000075.1 GCA_020726325.1 Thiomicrospira cyclica
GGGCTAGCTGAGCAATGCCTAGGGAAACATTAAAACTAATTGTCATATCTGGTGGTGGCGACAAAACACTTTACACTATGGTTATTGGTGGTTATCATAATCTAATGGATAGCAAAACATTAATTAAACGACTCGAAGGCGAAGGCTGGCAATTGGTACGCGTTAAAGGTTCGCATCATCAATTTAAACACCCTGATCACCCCTGCGAGCGCGTTACCCTAAAACACCCCGATAAGGATATTCCTGTGGGCACATTGCACAATATCGAAAAACAAGCAGGATGGAGATAAGAATATGCGTTTTCCTATCGTGTTACATTCAGATGATGGTATCCGCTATGGCGTGACCGTGCCTGATATTAAGGGCTGTTATTCCACTGGTGACACTATGGATGAAGCCATTGATAGCATTCAAGAAGCGATTGATTTGCATCTAGAAGGCATGGCAGAAGAGGGAGAGGATTTACCAATAGCTTCTAGTGTCGTGGCACACAAAAACAACCCTGATTATGCTAATGGCGTATGGGCATTGGTCGATGTCGATATGAATCGATACGACGGTAAAAGCGAAAAAATCAATATCACCATGCCAAAAAACCTAATCCGTCGCATCGATGACTATGTAAAAGCACACAACTTAACGCGATCAGGGTTTTTAGCTGACACTGC
This sequence comes from Thiomicrospira cyclica, assembly GCA_020726325.1. GTDB lineage: Bacteria > Pseudomonadota > Gammaproteobacteria > Thiomicrospirales > Thiomicrospiraceae. Next base: position 669 of record DYST01000075.1, read on the forward strand.
TAGACAGGTAGTGTTTGCTCACTAATGTCATCATTTTTAAGCTATGGTGATGTTAATCACTCGTTGATTAACATAGATCATCACAGAAATGTAAAAAATCCCGCCGAAGCGGGATTTTTTATGGGTTTATGCTATGACACAATCGGATTCAGACGAGCTGCTTCCCTTTTGCCACGATAGAACTCATAAATATAGTAAACGAGCGGAATCGCCACTAAGGTTAAGGCTGTCGAGACAAACGTACCAAAAATTAACGACACTGCCAAACCACCAAACACAGGATCGGTAATCATAATAGCAGAACCTAAAATAATCGCTAATGCCGTTAACAGAATCGGACGGAAACGCACCTTACCCGCTTCAATCACCGCCTCTTTCAAGCCCTGACCTTGCGCACGATACTCTAAGATAAAGTCGATCAGTAACAATGAATTACGAACAACAATACCAGCGAGTGCAATCACACCAATCATCGAAGTGGCTGTAAATGCCTGCCCTGTAATCCAATGCCCAGGGAAAATACCAATCATGGTTAAAGGAATCGCCCCCATCACAATCACTGGCAACATAAACGACTTATAGTAACCCACTAAAATCAAGTAGATAAAGATTAAAGCAACAATAAACGCACTGCCCATATCACGGAAAACATCCAATGTTAGACGCATTTCACCGCCCCATAGCAAGGTATTGTCCATCACATCTTTCGGTTGCGCTTCGACAAAGCCTAAGTTTGCTGTCTGGAAAGTTACGCCAGATTGTGGCAAGGTCTTGTTATCGAGCCATTCATCCCCTGCTAATACCGCATAGACAGGACTAGAAGTAATCAACTCACCACCAACAAAGACGACAGGATGTTGATCTTTGGTGTAAATTGGTTTTGCTGTCGTGATATGCTTGATCGTCGCCAATGCCGTTAACGGAACAGACTCACCCGCCATACTGGTCACGCGTAAAGAAACAAGCTGCTCGGCAACCGTTCTATCCCCTCGCGGCAAGCGTACCAAAATATCCACAGGCTCTCGTGCATCGTCTAAGTGCAGTGTTCCGATACTAAACCCTGATACATAATCACGTAACATCTTCGCTACTTTAGCAGGCACAACACCAATTAAATTGGCACGTTCGCGGTCAATGGTAATTTCGTAAGTATCGGTATTCGCTGTGACGGAATTATCTTGGTTAATCATGCCATAAACATCATGAAACTTACCTTCGATCTCATCGGCAGCATCACGTAGCTTATTGTAATCAGGACCGTAAAGTTCTGCCATGATCTGCGCTTGCACAGGAGGACCAGGTGGTGTTTCGTAGATTTTAATCTTCGCTGTTGGGTGTTGCGCTCGCACCACGGCTAAAGCTTGATTCAAGCCAAAAGCAATTTCATGCGACGCTTCACTGCGATGATGTTTATCCGTTAAATTCACACGAATTTGCGCAAAATTATTACCCTTACGGATTACATCACCACGAACCAAAGCAGCAAAATCAATTGGAGCAGGCTCGCCCGTAAAAATTTGATAATTCAGCACATGCTGAGTATGTGACAATAATGTACCAACCGTTTGCGCAACATGCTCTGTCGCTTCTAATGCTGTGCCATCTGGCATATCGACTTGTACCAAAAAGGTATTGGTATTGTCGTTAGGGAGCATTTTTAGCTCGACACCTAATGGGCTTTGCGGACCATTAACCCCAGAAGCACGGATGAACTGCCATGCTGGCATGACCAAAGCACCAATCAGCAGCACCACAATCGCCCCTAAAAATAGATTGCGATAGGTACGGCTATCAATCATCGGTGTAATGACGGTTTGATACATGCGCTGTAAAATATCTTCTTTGTGTGCATGATGATCTTCGGTAGAAGCAGTCAATGCCATATGCGCTAAAGCGCGTTTACTTAAAAAGATACGAGCTGCCCAAGGGACAACAATATAGGCAATTAATAACGAAGCAATCATGGCGACAGGTACATTAAACGGAATCGGAGCCATGAAAGGACCCATCATACCCGTTACGAATGCCATCGGAATAAATGCCAAAATAACCGCTAGGGTTGCGATATTGGTCGGATTACCAATTTCATTAGTGGCACGGACAAACAGGGCATCTAAACCATCTTTAGGGATACCATGATGCAAATGTCGATGGATGTTCTCAATCACAACAATGGCGGCATCGACCAGCAAGCCTAAGGATAAAATTAAGGCAAATAAGGTAATGCGATTAATCGTTTGCCCTGCTAATAAACCAACCACAAAAACGACAAACAAAATCAGCGGTACAGTCAAAGTGACAATACCCGCCTCGCGCCAGCCTAAGAAAATAACCAGTACAACAACAACCGAACCAATCGCGATTAAGAGATGTTCGCCCAGCGTGTTAACCGCTTCATTTGCTTTTTCACCGTCATCGCGCGTTACCGTTACGATCACATCAGCTGGAATCATGCTCGCTTTGAGCTCTTCGAGCTTGTCTAAGGTGTCTTGAGCGACATTGACTGCATTAGTACCTGCTTTTTTAGCAATCGCTAAGGTGACCGCTGGTAAAACCAGACCTGCATGTTCGTTATGCTCACCAAAGCCAATATGTGATAGGCTATCAACTTCCTTAGCACCCTCTTCAATGGTAGCAACGTCTTTGAGATAAATTGCTTTACCCTTTTCAACACCAATAATGATGTCGCCCACTTCAGCAGCCGAGCCTAAGTAACCTGTCACGCGCAAAGGATGACTTAAGTTATTACTCACAACCTCACCAACAGGTAAAGAGGCGTTTGCACCTTTCAGCATATCACTGACTTGGTTTAAGGTAATCCCTGTTAAGGTTAGACGTTGCGCATCGAGCCAGATATTCACGGTGCGTGGCGCACCGCCCATAATATTGGTATAAGAAACCCCAGGTACATTACGCAACTGTTCTAATACTTTCATGCCAACATCGCGTAACTCCATACCATTAAGACGTGCGCTACTTAATGTCAGTGTCATAATGGGTACATCATCGACATTAATCGGTCTCACAAGCGGCTCTAAGGTATCTGGCGGTATACGATCTCTGTTATGCATCAGCTGGCTATAGAGCTTAACCAATGAATCTTCTTGATCTTCACCAACTTTAAACTGTACCGTAACCACACCGACATCGTTAGTTGCATAACCAAAAGTATGATCAACACCAGATAAGGAATTAAGCAAGGCTTCCAATGGCTTGACGACCATATTCGAAACTTCGATTGGTGTTGCCCCCGGTTTTGGCACGATAATATTAGCTGCTGGCACAACGATTTGTGGGTTATATTCACGCGGTGTTAAGAACAATGCCATAACGCCTGCAAGCGTTAGTGCCAACATAATCATGGCAGTAATTTTGGAATGGATAAAGGCTTTGGCAAGCTTGCCTGCACTATTTAAGGGCGCATCATGATGTTCGGACATTACTGACCTCCACTCACAATTTTATCGCCGTTACGTGCTGGCTGCTGACTGCTAATCAGCACCTTTTCGCCTAATTCTAGTCCTGCTTGGATTTCGACTTTATCATTTTGCGTTAACCCTGTACGCACCATACGAAAACGAGCGATGCCATCATCGGCAACAACAAATAAGCCAACAATACCGCCGCGCGTTACCACAGAAGAACTTGGCACTAACATGGTCATACGCTCGCCACGATTAAATGCCACACGGGCAAAAGCACCCGAATTAATGCCGACAGGTGAACCAGATAAGGAAAGCTTTACCGTATGCGTGCGTGTAATCGGATTAGCTGCAGCCACTAAGTTAGAAATCATGGCAGTAACGGGCTCATCTCGTCCTTCAATCGTTACTTTGGCATCATCGCCGATTTTGAGCAAACGGTACAAGTCCGAAGATACCTCAACCTGCACACTCATTAATTGTCGATTTTCGAGTAGTAAAACAGGATTACCAGGTGCAGCTAAGTCACCCGTTACGGCTAACTTTTGCACCACAACACCATCGAAAGGTGCTTTGACATCGGCATAACGCATTTGTCCCTTTGCTTGTTCAAAACCCGCTTCTGCTGCCGATAAATTTTCTTCTGCAACCTGATATTGCAATTTCATTTTATCGAATTGCTGCTGTGTTACCGATTGCTGTTTATAAAGCTTACTAAAACGCTCATAGTCAGATTTCGCATCGGCTAAAGCAGCACGTGCTTGTGCCACTGCCGATTGTGCTTGACGAATTTGGCTATTAATGTCGGTAGGATCAATCGCAAAGAGCAATTGCCCCTCTTTCACCGCTTGTCCAACTTGAATATTCAGGTTACGAATATAACCCATCAAACGCGATGCAATTTTAGACTGTTGATCGGGCACAATTGACCCTGGAATGATCTCTGTCATCGCAACACTAACTTGACTCACCACAGCGACAGTACCACTATTACTACGCACCACTTCTTGTGCCAAAGCTGGCTGCATTGCGAATAGACTCACTGCAAGAGCGAGGGAAATTACATTTTTTTTCATTGTCTGCTTACCTTAACCTAATCTGATATTACAAATAATTTTCATCTAATTCGCCAACCAACATGCGCAACATGGCACGTTGGACATTTGTTTCTTGGCGTGCCGCAATTAAATCGGCTTTCGCTTTAAGTAGTTGCGTTTCGGCAACTAACACCTCAGTAATTGTCGCCACACCACCCTCATGACGTTGACGTACCAAACGCGCTGCTTCTTCAGCCTGAGAGGCATTAAGCTGCAGTGAATTTGCACGATGTTGTGCTTCATTTTGCTTACGATAAGCTTCTGAAACTTTGAAGGTAACTTCTTGCTCTGCTTTTTTAACCTTAGCATTCATTTCTGATTGCGTTGCACGAGCACGATCAACGGTAGCCTTAGTCACACCAAAATCGGTTAGCGTCCAATTCATCACGCCAGCTAAGGTGTAACTGCTATGATTTAAGGCCACATTATTATCATTCCAATCTTGACGCGCCATCAAGCTAACTGTTGGCAAGTAGGCTGCTTTTGCCCCATCAACTGCCGCGCCACTTACCTCTGCTTGCTTGCGCAAAGCAACTAACTGGGGATTGTTTGTTCGCGCTTTTTCTTTGATCGTTGGCAATTCACATTCGCAATTCGCAATACCGCCACCTTTAATCAACTCGACATTGGCATCCAAAGGCATTCCCATTAACATTTTAAGCTGCTCGCGGGCAATGGCTTCTTGATTACGTGCTTGTTCTAATTGAAGCTGCACATTGGCTAAATGTACACGCGCTGTTAGTAATTCGGATTTAACCAGCACACCTTGTGCGGTCAAGTTCTCGGAAGTTTTAACAAAAGAATCAGCAGCCTTTACGCCTTGCTCTGCTACTTCAGCAAAAGCACCCGCTGTCGAAATGCCATCAAATGCCTGATAGACCATAAAAGCTAATTGTTGACGTGCGGCAGTATCGCCAGACTGCGCCGCTGCTAAATACCCCTGCGCCTGACGAACATAGGAATCAATTAAACCACCCGTATACAGAGGCATCTGCGCTTCGATACGCGTATTAATATTGCTATAATCACCAGGACTATTCAACTTTTGTGGCGCAATGACGCCATTACCCGTATATTCTGCCAAGCCTAAATCGTTAAAAGTCGCGTTTTGCTGCATTAACTTCATACCGAAAACGCTTAACGGATCATTACTCCGACTCGCAGTAATACTGGTCGTTATTTTGGGAAGGTAGCTGCTTTGCGCTTGAATAATCGCGGCATTCGCCTGTTCGATGCGAGCACTACTCGCCATTAACTCAGGATTTTGACTCAGTGCTAACGCCACGCATTGACGTAAATTTAAATCTTCTGCTTGTGCCACGGCAGTCGATAATAAAATCGACATACCGAGTAAACCAATTATCTGTTGCATCGTTAAACTCCTTAAAATACAAATAGCAAGAGTATATATTACTAATAACTGTGCAAAATTAAAGCACTTTATAAGAGTATAAGCTCTCAATTATATCATTAAATCCTTATATGATAGCAATACGCAATCACACTAAGCCAGTGCTAATAGAGCGGCTTTTCGTAACCAAAGTAACTGACCATGAAAAAAATGCCCTGCGCTTGCTCGCCATAAGACATCGGCGGAACAACTTTTTGCCCAATTCAATGCCTGCTCTGCCGATACAACCTCATCATCTCCACCCTGAATCACGGTCAGCGGAATTGCTGGCAAAGTAACCCGCTCCATCGGATAGAGAGAGACAGGTGGTGCGACTAAAAGCAAACGCACGGGCATGAGCGATTCAGCAACCAAAGAAGATACCCAAGCCCCGAATGAAAAGCCTGCCAATACCAACTCACGCTGTCCCCAACGCTCAAGCGCGAAAGCTAACACCGCTTTTAAATCGTAACGCTCGCCATGACCATGATCAAAACTACCAGCAGAATTACCCACACCGCGAAAGTTGTAACAAACAACCAAACAGTCATTGTCTACCCCTGCTTTAGCGAGCGTCTGTACGACTTTATTATGCATACTGCCACCATGCAGCGGATGAGGATGAGAGATCAACAATAATCTTGTCTGTGCTGATAAATGAGCTGGCGCATGCACACAGACTTCCAAAGCACCGACAACTCCTTGTATCATCATCAGTTCAAAACCGCTTGGTAATAATGGTCTTAACATCGTAAAAGGAAAGCCTCTTGTCATTTAATATTGTGATTGATGATGCCGTCGTAGAAGCAGAACATCTTTTTTTGCCCTACGGCACGCCTATTATAGTACCTGGACGTGACATTTCGATGATGGCACATCTTGCAGATGCCCTCATTATTCGTTCACGAACGCAAATTAATGCACAGCTATTGCAAGAAAATCCACGCATCCGCTTTATTGGTAGCACGGTTGTTGGCTTGGATCATGTTGATGAAGCAGCCTGTCAGCGTCATGGCGTGACCTTTTACTCAGCACAAGGTTGCAATGCGCGTTCGGTAGCAGAATATGTTATGAGCCAAATTGTGCATTATGCCACACAACAAGAACGTGATTTTAAGTCACTAACATTGGCAATTATTGGTGTGGGTCATGTGGGCAAAGCATTGGCACAACTGGCAACGGCTTTAGAAATTAAGTTATTACTAAATGATCCCTTTCGTGCAGATCTTGAAACGGACTTTACACATACAACACTCAATCGCTGTTTACAAGAAGCCGACATCATTAGCCTGCACACGCCACTCACAACAACGGGACAATACCCAACTTACCACTTAATCCATCAAGACAATATTAATGAGATAAAAGCAAACGCACTTTTTATCAATGCTGCCCGTGGCGATATCGTTGACGAAAAAGCGTTACTCTCTCGTCCCGACTTAACGCTCATTACCGACTGTTGGCACAATGAACCTGATATCAATGAAAGCCTACTCGCTACAAGCAGGTTAGCAACACCGCACATCGCAGGTCATGCTTGGGATGCTAAATATCGTGGTGGAACTATGGCACGCGACGCGCTCGCACACTGGCTGGGAGTAAATCCCCCTCAATCCCGCTTTGTCAAAGGGGGAAGCGCGAAGTGCAGTGAAATTTATCTACCCTCACCCCCTCTCGTGGCGAGTTGGGGTGAAGGCCTTACTGCACAACAAGAGCTTGCGCGACTACTACAAGATGCTTACAATTTCGCGCAAGATGACTCTATACTGAGAAACGCGCCACAAGCGCAACGAGCATACACTTTTGAAGCCTATCGTCGCAATTACCCTTTGCGTCGTGAGTGGACACAGCAATCAATCCAAAGCGAACGACTTTTAGCGCAAACAATCCATTGGGCAAGCGCGTTAGGATTTATTATATAAGTATTTTCTAATATTAGGCATTAGTAAATATTATTCGTCAACAAGAAAATTCAGTTTTTACTTTTTAACAAATAAGCGTATTCTTCTATACGTTGAACTACGAAGGTGCTGTTGCTCGTTTAGCTTCTGATTTTCGTTGTATCAGTGAGTGTGTTACTGGTACAATAACCTCAGTTAATAGAAGTACCTGCTTTTTACACCTCGCAAGAATGTTCCCAATGTGGACACATTCACCCTGATAACCGTGTTACACAAGATACGTTTATCTGCCAAAGTTGCGGACATAGCGAAAATTCTGACACCAATGCAGGAAAAGTTATCGCCAAACGCGGTATTCGCAAACTGCTGTCAGATAAGTCGCTGGTCAAAAAGAAAAAGCAGGTCAAGAAATTG
>DYST01000076.1 GCA_020726325.1 Thiomicrospira cyclica
TTACTCCCTTGCCAATCAGTTGTATTCTATCACCAATTACCTCACCTTCAAACTTGCCAAACCGACCAATACCAAAATCAAGGTAATAATCCAAAAGCGAACAATGACCTTAGGCTCTGCCCAACCGCTTAGCTCGAAATGATGATGCAAAGGTGCCATCTTAAACACTCGTTTTCCTGTCCATTTGTAATAGAGCACTTGAATCATAACCGACAGCGTTTCGATGACAAAAATACCGCCCATAATCACCAGAACAAGCTCCTGACGCACCATAATCGCCATTAACCCTAACGCCGCACCAATGGCTAACGCACCAACATCACCCATAAATACCTGCGCTGGATAGGTGTTAAACCACAAGAATCCCAATCCCGCACCAACCAAAGCAGCACCAAAAATCGCAACCTCGCCCACACCTGGGATATAAGGAATATTTAAATAATCCGAAAAAACACTATGCCCCGATAAATAAGCAAACACCGACAAAGCAGCAGATACCAATACTGCTGGCATAATGGCTAATCCATCTAAACCATCGGTTAGATTAACGGCATTGGATGTACCAACAATGACAAAATATGCCATCAAAATGAAGACTGGACCTAACTCAATGACCATATTTTTCATAAAAGGAATCACTAAATCAGTATGCGCGGGTAAATCAGCCCAATGAAACATCATCCAAGCTGCGACAAGTGCAACAAGCGACTGCCAAAAATATTTTTGTCTTGCAGACAAACCTTTCGGATTTTTATAGACAACTTTTTTATAATCATCCACAAAACCAATCACACCAAAGGCAAGCGTGACACCGAGCAATAACCAAATATATCGATTACCCCAATCCCCCCACAAGACAACGCTGAACAAAATGGATAATAAAATCAACACACCACCCATGGTTGGCGTACCGCTTTTAATCAAATGTGTTTGCGGTCCATCCAAACGCACCGACTGACCAACTTTTAAGCGCGTCAACCAACGAATCACTGCAGGACCTGCCCATAAAGAAACAACCAATGCCGTCAATGCCGTCATCAAGCCACGAAAGGTCAAATAACCAAACAAATGAAACGGACTATACCACTGACTTAACCAAGTCGCTAATTCTATAAACATGCTACCCCACCTTCATAATACGTATTATTTATTTTTTATTAATGATAGAGCTGCTTCAACAACGCGCTCCATTTTACTCGCACGAGACCCCTTAACCAACACAGCTAAAGATGGCTGTTGTTGATACCTTTGCCAAATCAGCTGCGCAAGTTCGTTCGGATCATCACTTGCCAATCCTAGCCCAAAATGTGCTAATGACGCTGCTTTATGCTCACCAGAAACCAATAACCCATCAACACCCGCTTGTTTCGCGGCATCGACAACAGCGAGATGATGCGCCTCACTGTCAGCACCCAACTCACCCATAGCCCCCATGACAAAAAAATGCTGTTGCGTAGGCAGTTCCATCAATACGTTAATCGCTGCCAACATCGAGGCAGGATTTGCATTATAACTGTCATCAATCACGGTCAAACCTGATATCGGCTGTAAAAAACGCAAACGACCACTAGGCAAAGTTAAGGTTAACAATCCTGCCTGTATTTGCGCCCAAGAAAACCCTATCGGCAGCAAAGCAGCGACAACCGCTGCTAAATTATTTGCCTGATGCGCCCCCATAATGGGCAGGCGCAACTGCGCCTCTCCCCAATCACTGGTAACCAAATCGACTAACTGAACATCGTCATGCATCTGCCGTTGTGCAACAGCACAGTATGAAATCGACCCTAACCCCAGCTGAGCGAAGTAAGAAAGCTGTTGCTGCACATCAGCTAACGCACCAAAAAAAACAATACGCTTATCCCTAAGTTGTGCTTGCCAAATAGGCAAACCATCTAATGTACTACCTTGAGCAACAATCGGCACAACCGCAATATCACCTGCATCTAATGCCGACCAAATCTCACCTTTGGCAGCAATAATAGCGGCTAAAGAACCAAACTCACCGATATGCGCTGCACCAATACTGGTAATCATTGCGATATTGGGTCGAGCCAAAGGTGCAAGGACAGCAATTTCACCCAAATGATTCGCACCGACTTCAATCACCGCCGAAGTATTTTCTTCACGCAAGCCTAATAAAGTTAAAGGCAAACCCAAATGATTATTAAAATTACCCTGTGTTGCTAAAACCTGATTATCATCACGCACACGAAAAATGCTCGCCAGCATTTCTTTGACACTGGTTTTACCATTACTGCCTGTGACAGCAATGCAGGGCGATAATTCAAACTGCGAACGCCAAATCTCTGCCAACTGCTGTAATGCGACAACAGCATCACAAACCAATAACTGTGGCAAAGCACAATCAGGCACACTACGGGTCACAATGGCAGCCACAGCACCTGCTTGCATCACCGCATCTAAAAAGTCATGACCATCGACGCGCTCGCCCACTAGGGCAACAAAACAATCGCCCGTTTGTATCTGACGACTATCGGTAATAATGCGTTGCACACGCACATCTGGAAATAGAGTGACATTATTTTGAGCGGGGTCACAATCCAAAATACAGGCAATATCTTCTAATAACCAATTCATGCCAGACATTTGCTAACCACTTCAATATCTGAAAAAGGAAAACGCATGCCAGCCACTTCTTGATAGTTTTCATGCCCTTTACCTGCAATCAACACCACATCCGCCGCACTGGCATGATTAAGCGCGTAGCAAATCGCAAGTTCACGCCCTGCGATATAAATCGCTTGATTCGGCTTATTAATACCCGACATAATCTCTTCTGCAATCGCCTCTGGCACTTCATCGCGAGGGTTATCATCGGTGATTAAAACCTCATCCGCCCCCATCACTGCCACCGCACCCATTAACGGACGTTTACCGCAATCTCGATTACCACCTGCACCAAAAACCACCCACAAACGCCCCGTACCACAATGCAAACGTAATGCCTGCAATGCCTTGGCTAAGGCATCGGGCGTATGGGCATAATCCACAATCACCACAGGAGACTGTGTCACCAACTGCATCCGCCCCGTCACGGCTTGAGTCTGCGATAACAAGGGAGTAAGGGCATCAAAGCGATAGCCTAATGCCGAGACACAAGCCAAGGCACACAACACATTGTCGATATTAAATAACGCATATAAAGGCAATTTACCCGACCAAACATCCTCTGCGACAGATAAGCGCAATTGCAGTCCATCAGCCAGAGCCTGCTGCGCGACACAGCGAATATCCGCGATGCCCTGCTGACTATAAGAAAGGACGTTCGGACACACTTGCGCCAATTCTAATCCCAACGCATCATCCAGATTCAATACCTGAGTGGTAGAATCCCACTGGGTAAACAACATCTGTTTTACCGCACGATAAGCCTCAACCGAGCCATGATAATCCAAATGATCGCGTGTGACCTGAGTCAATGCCAATACCGCAAACGACAAACCAAGGATACGCTGCTGCTCAATTGCATGTGAGGACACCTCCATCACCACAACCAGCACCCCAGCGTCACGCCATGCCGCTAACTGACGATAAATGCTCGCCACATCAGGAGTAGTATGGGTTGCAGTCGATAACTGACCCCAAACACCATTACCAACTGTACCCATCACGGCGACCGACTGCCCTAAAGCACTCAACCACTGCGCCACATAATGACTGGTCGACGTTTTACCATTTGTGCCCGTAATACCAATCAGCTTAAGTCCTTGCGACGGATGATCATAAAACCAATTCAGAAAATCACCCAAGCGTTGCCCCAAATCAGGCGCAACCAAATCAACGCCCTCGCCTGAAACATCAGCAATAACCCACGCACCTACCGCCTTAGCAGCAGGAGCAAAAGCAACACCGTGAACACTTGCCCCCTGCAGAGCAAGAAACACATCACCAGCCACTAAATTGCGAGAATCCGATTGGATATGACGCAAAAAATCCCCCCGCCCCTTCTTAAAGGGCGAAACAGAATCTAACCCACTTTGTAAAAGGGGAGCACTAACGGCAGGAGAATTTCCCCACCACGCCAAAACATCCGACCAATAACGCGCCATCATCGTGATACATCATCAGGCGGAACAGTCATAAGACGCAAGGTCTCTTCCATCACTTCACGAAAAATTGGTGCTGCCACATCGCCTCCATAATATTGTCCTCGTGTTGGTTCTTCTACCGTGACCACCATCGCAAAACGTGGCGCACTAGCTGGGGCAATACCGACAAATAATGCCCGATACTTATCAGAATCATACCCCTTATTTGCCTTACGCGTCGTCCCTGTTTTACCAGAAACCCGATAACCCGCAATTGCCGCCTTTCGTCCTGTACCAGCAGTCGAGGTTACTTCTTCCATCATACGTAATACCAAACGCGATACTTCAGGGCGAAAAACACGGGTTTCTTTGGGTGGCTCATCTAATGCCATTAAGCTAATCGGTACAACCTTGCCATCATTCGCTAATACCAAAAAAGCACGCGCCAACTGCAACAAGCTCAAATTATAACCATAGCCGTAAGCTGCCGTTGTTTTATTAACAGGATACCACTCATATGGATCACGTAATCGTCCTGTTAATTCTCCAGGAAAAACAATACCTGTTTCTTGACCTAAACCAACATAGTGTAAAAAACGCCAAACCTCTTCCTTAGTCATGGTTTCAACCAGTTTAACCATGCCAATATTACTTGATTTACGCAGAATTCCTGCTAGGTCTAACTGACCATAACCATGAGAATCACGCACCACCTTTTCATTAGAAAGATACTTACCATCACCTGTATCAATAATGGTATCAGGTTTAATTTTGCCCAACTCCAAAGCACCAGCCATCACAATCGGCTTGATGGTAGACCCTGGTTCAAACACATCGGTAACCACTCGGTTACGTGTTTGATTCGCTGTAACCAAACTACGATCATTGGGATTAAAGCCAGGTTGAGAAACCATCGCTAATACTTCACCCGTATGCACATCCAACAACACCAAGCCCGCTGCTTTTGCTTGATGTTCGATCATTGCCTTTTTTAAAGCGCGATAGGCAAAAAACTGTAAATCCCGATCGACCGATAAGCGCAAAAAACGCCCCTCATATGCAGGACGTATTTCATCTACCGTTTCAATAACACGACCCAAATTATCACGCAACACCTTGCGCAATCCCGGAACGCCCTTCAGCCAATCGTTATAACTCAGCTCAATGCCTTCGATACCTTGGTCATCAATATTGGTAAAACCAACCAGATGCGCCATGATCTCACCCGAAGGGTAAAAACGCTTAAACTCAGGAACCAAATGCACACCAGGTAATAACAATCGCTCGATCAGTTGTGCTTCTTGCGGTGCAAGCCCACGTTTGAGATAAACAAAACGCTTTTCCGCATTAGTACGAATCTTTTCATTTAACACGTCAATGGGCATATTCAGTGCCGAAGCCAGAGACGTTTGATGATCTGGTTTATCGTTTAAAAACTTAGCATCGATTGCCACAGAAATCATCGGCGTACTCATCGCTAAGACATTGCCACGTCGATCTAAAATCGCACCGCGTGCTGCGGGTAACGTAATATGCCGAATCTGTCGTTTATCACCTTCTGACTGCAAAAAATCAGACTGCACGACCATCACACGCCACGAACCAAATAACAAGCCAACAAAAGCCACGACAATTAAAATAAAGGTAAAACGCTCACGCCCAGCCTGCAGCATCATGGCTTAACCGCTCCTTCTGGCAATAACAAAACGCGCTCTTGTACAGGTGTCATTGCCATCATGTCCAATTTATCTTTTGCTACTTGCTCAATACGAGAACGTGATAACAAATGATTATACTCAATTTCTAAACGTCCCTGCTCTACGCGCAACGCATATTCTTGTTTGATCGTTTTATGTAACTGTGTCGAGGTTAATCTCACTTCATGCTTAATCCAAACAACAACCAAAGCACTCACAATCACCATAATAATTAACATCAGCCAAACAAAAACACCCCACGACCAGAGTGCTGACAAAGCTGGTGGCGAGGTGTTTTTCATCAGCGAAAGCTAAGAAAGCCGCTTAATCGGCTTGTCGACGAATAAAAGAAGGGATATGTAAATAAGCAGTAGCATCGTTATGCGATGCACCAATCACACCAGGAACGCCCTGACGAAGCCCTGCAATATTACTCGGAACCAAACCGGGGATATTTGGCTGTGTCACATTTGGCACAGAAGGTCTCAAAGGCGCGAAACTACGCGGCTGCACTACCTGCGGTGCTTCTGTCGGAGGTGGACTTACTGGTGGCTTAGGTAGTACTGGTTCTGGATTAACCTTTGAAGCCTGAGAGACATGCGACAAACCCGTTGCGATAATGGTTACTTGTACCTCATCTTCTAAGCTATCATCAAAAGCCAAACCAATTTTAACCATTGCATCAGCATGAGCAAAGCTCTCAATTAAACGACCAACTTCTTCAAACTCATCAGAACCTAAATCACCGGGCGCAACCACATTAACTAAAATCCCTTGCGCCCCTTTGATGCTCACATCTTCTAGCAATGGACTCGATATGGCAGCAATGGCAGCATTCTTTGCCCGATCTTCACCCTTAGCAGAACCAACACCCATCATCGCCAAACCACGAAAGCCCATCATGGTACGCACATCTTCAAAGTCAACGTTGATTAGCCCTTCACGCGTCACAACCTCTGCCACACCACGAACCGCATTATGCAGAACCTTATTTGCAATATTGAAAGCATCCATCATTCCTAGCTTTTTTCCTGCCACCTTGTGTAGCTTTTCATTAGGAATGATAATTAATGAATCAACTTGCTCCGCCAAGGCTTCAACACCCTCATGAGCAATTTTATCTCGTTTTTCAAAAGTATAAGGTGTTGTGACAACGCCAACGGTCAAAATACCCATTTCTCGTGCCGCTTTTGCGACAACAGGAGCCGATCCCGTGCCAGTACCGCCACCCATACCAGCCGTGACAAACAACATATGCGTATTCACTAACAAATCACGGACAGACTCGATATCACTCATTGCTGCCAATCTGCCCTTTTCGACGTTAGAGCCAGCACCCAAACCTGTTTTACCAAACTGAATACGTGTCTTAGCTATGGACTTATTTAATGATTGTGCGTCCGTATTAGCTGCAATGAAGTCTACGCCAAGGATTTCGTTGCGTACCATATAGTCTAGCGCGTTCACCCCACCGCCTCCTAGACCGATGACCTTGATCACAGGCAAGCCTGTCGTCCCCATGGACGCTTCCTCAAGTTCAAACTTCATCACACACCATCCTTACTCTTCTTGCCTATTCTTATGATTCGCACTAAAGTTTTTCTACTGCACGCAATATTGCACTACGCGCACGTGGATTACCCTGTGTTTCCTCTAAACTCGGAAACCGCTTACCCAATAACCTAACCCGAGATTCACCAACAACCTGACGCAAAGCATCATCATAACGCCCTCTCGCTTGATCTCTAAAATATTGTTTAACCATCCGATCTTCGAGCGAATGAAAACTTAATACCGCTAAACGACCATTAGGTTTAAGCTGGTCAATCGCATCTGATAAAACACGCGCCAACACACCCAACTCATCATTCACCCAAATACGCAACGCCTGAAAGGTGCGTGTCGCTGGGTGTTTGTATTTATCTTTAACAGGTTGTGCTTGCGCCACAACCGCTGCCAAAGACAAAGTATCCGTAATCTGCCCCGCATCCACAGCATCCACAATCGCTGTTGCAATGCGTTTGGCAAACTTTTCTTCGCCATAGTCTTTAATCACACGCGTCAGCTCATCCACTGACACAGTTGACAACAACTCTGCTAAGGTTGCGCCACTCGTTGTATTCATGCGCATATCTAATGGACCTGAATGCATAAAACTAAACCCTCTATCAGCCGTATCCAACTGCGGTGAAGAAACCCCCAAATCCAACAAAATGCCATCAACTGGCGTATCTAACTTACTTGCTATCTGCGCAAAATTAGCATGAACAAAAATCACGCGTTCATCTTGCTCAAAACGCTTTTGCCCGTACTCGATAGCCTGTTGATCTTGGTCAAAAGCGATCAAACGTCCTTTTGAACCTAACAACTCAAGGATACCAGCACTATGCCCACCACGCCCAAAAGTGCCATCGACATAGACACCATCTGGCACAATCGCCAAAGCTTCTAAACACTCAGTAAACATAACAGAAGCATGTAACAAATTCATTACAAACTCAACGCCGACAGAGGACTTGTAACAATCGATTCAGTTGACAACTGCTCGCGCGTTGATTCTATCCACTGCAAACGCTGGCTTTGCCAGACATCCGCTGCCCAAAACTCGATTTTATTACCCTGTCCAACCAACATCACATCACGTCCCATTTGCGCATGTTCACGCAGTAGCTCAGGCACTAAAATACGCCCTGCCGAATCCAAACTCATATCAACCGCATGCCCTAACAATAAACGCTGCACACGTCGTGTTGCAGGATCCATATTCGGCATTGCCATTAGTTTTGCTTCTATTGTCTGCCAATCAGGAAAAGGATACATCAGCAAACAAGTATCATGAACATCAATGGTTAACACCACCTCACCCTTGCAAACCTGCTGCAAAGCATCACGAAACCGCTTCGGAATCGCTAACCGACCTTTATCATCAAAAGTAGCTGCCTGCAATCCACGAAAAGTAACAGCCGATACCGCCTCCACTTTTACCCACTTTTACCCACAATTTACAGCATTTTAACAAGATAGAGCCGACTTCTCAATGTATAAATAGCAGAAATACAATAGCGTAAAAATCTACACCCCATAAAAGTAATCAAAAAC
>DYST01000077.1:0-1962 GCA_020726325.1 Thiomicrospira cyclica
GGGCTTTTTCGAATCGAAAGGTGCGAATTAACGCTTCGAGAACTGTGGACGACGACGCGCACCGTGCAGACCGACTTTCTTACGTTCAACTTCACGTGCATCACGAGTCATCAGACCCTTAGCGCGTAAAGGAGCACGATTTTCTTCATTGAAAGCAACCAATGCACGTGACAAACCATGACGGATTGCACCTGCTTGACCAGTAGTACCACCACCAGCAACTGTTACTAACAAATCAAAACGATCACCAGAACCAGTAACTTCAAACGGTTGACGCACGATCATATGATCTGTCTCACGTGGGAAGTGTTGTTCTAACGAACGACCGTTAATCACAATTTTGCCTGTACCTGGACGTAGAAAAATACGAGCAGTCGAGCTTTTACGACGACCAGTGCCTAAGTACTGTTCAATAGCCATAATCCTAAACTCCTATTATAGATCTAACGCCACAGGCTGTTGTGCAGCATGTGGGTGAGTATTGCCAGCAAACACTTTCAGTTTGCGGTACATATCACGACCCAATGGGCCTTTTGGTAGCATGCCTTTAACAGCAAGTTCCAATACGCGCTCTGGCGAACGTTCAATCATTTTTTCAAATGATGCTGATTTCATGTTACCGACATAACCTGTAACGCGGTAGTACATTTTATCAGTACGTTTAGCACCAGTCACACCAATTTTTTCTGCATTGATTACAATCATGTAATCACCACAATCGACGTGAGGCGTATAAATTGCTTTGTGCTTACCACGTAGACGAGAAGCTAACTCAGCAGCTAGACGACCTAATGTTTTGCCTTCAGCATCAACCACATACCAGTCACGTTTGACTTCGTGTGGCTTGGCTACAAATGTTTTCATTCCGTTGTTTTCCTTTCAAAAGCATCTCTGCTTCATTAAATTTCGGGTTTTAAGGGAAAGGGAATCCGTTATTATATCTGAATATCTAACTTAATAACAAGCCAAATTTCGGCAAATTGCGTAACGATTTTTAAGGTTTCATTAAAATTTCTGGACA
This sequence comes from Thiomicrospira cyclica, assembly GCA_020726325.1. GTDB lineage: Bacteria > Pseudomonadota > Gammaproteobacteria > Thiomicrospirales > Thiomicrospiraceae. The sequence goes on from DYST01000077.1 coordinate 1,022, forward strand.
TCACTGATGCGGTGGCAAATGACTGTTCGGTTTTTCGACAAACTCCCCTTCAATAATCACTTTTCCCTGCTTATCTTGCTGATAATGCACGCTCTCGCTATGCTTTTGTGTATCGGCGTTTGACTGAGCCATTTTTGGGCGCAATACTTTCTTACGCAAAGTCGGCAACCAAAATAAAACGGCAGCAATATCACTCAACACCCCTGGAATAAAAAACAAAATACCAACCAACAACATCCACGGCGTTTCTTTAATCGCTTCAACACGTTCAGAAGGCGTGACAAAAACACCTCCCAAACTACGCAAGGTATCACCCGCATCCAAAATAACTAAAACCCCTAAAATCATTGCTAGCAGCACCCAAAGCAGCGTCCACCAAGCCCCAATTGCATCAGCTAAAATAAACAAACTAAACAAATCGGCTAAAAACGCAGCAAAAACCCACGCAAAAGATAGTTTCATGATGGTTGCAAAACTCCTAAGCTAACCGCATAATCACGTAATAAGAGATCATAATACCAAAACACCATTACGGGAAACACTCATGAAACACCTAGCCATTCGTATATTTACTTTATTTTTCGCTTTTATGCTGACAATAGCACATGCAGAGGAGGATTTTCTTGATCCAGATACTGCTTTTTCTGCAACCCTGAGCATGAAAGATGCACATACCGTCAGTGCGCATTTCAAAATTGCCGATCAGTACTATTTGTACCAAGATCGCATTAGTTTTGTTATTAACGCTGGTGCAATAGAACTCGGGAAAATAGCGTTACCTAAGGCAGAACTTAAAAACGATCCCAATTTTGGCAATGTTTATATTTACAAATACGACTTCTTTATTGATGTTCCCATCACAGGACAGGGCGATTTCGAAATCATGGTTAAATACCAAGGTTGTGCTGCTGCTGGACTGTGCTACCCACCACAAAAGAAAA
>DYST01000077.1:2062-4122 GCA_020726325.1 Thiomicrospira cyclica
ATTGCCTTTTTCTTTGGCATTGGCTTATTGCTTGCATTTACACCCTGCGTCTTCCCGATGATTCCAATTTTGTCATCAATTATTGTCGGACAGGGAGCGACCTTAACAACACGTCGCGCTTTTGTGTTATCGCTGGTATATGTCTTGGCGATGGCATTCACTTATACCGCTGCAGGTGTCATGGCTGGTCTATTCGGCGGCAACTTGCAGGCTGCATTTCAAACACCTTGGGTTTTAATTTCATTTAGTTTGATTTTTATTTTGCTTGCACTATCAATGTTTGGTTTCTACGAGCTACAACTTCCTGCTAGCATTCAAGCCAAGCTCGCAGACGTGTCTAATAAACAACAAGGCGGCACACTGACTGGCGTAGCTGTTATGGGGTTATTGTCCGCCCTGATCGTTGGACCTTGTGTTGCACCACCCTTAGCGGGCGCACTCATTTATATTGGTCAAACAGGTGATGCCCTACTGGGCGGCGCTGCTTTATTTGCTTTGAGTATGGGCATGGGTGTACCGTTACTCCTAGTCGGCACTGCTGCTGGTAAATATATGCCTCGCGCTGGCGGCTGGATGGACAATGTTAAGGCGGTATTTGGCGTATCTTTATTGGCTGTCGCCATTTGGATGCTCGCACGTATTTTGCCCGATACAATCACCTTATTGCTATGGGCGACACTAGCCATTGGTTCTGCTGTTTATTTGGGAGCATTAGAAGCAGCGCAAACGGGTTGGCAGAAATTCAGTAAGGCTTTAGGGCTAGGCATCTTAACGTGGGGCTTGTTTTTACTGATTGCCGCAGCAAGTGGCGGTAAAAGTATTTTAATGCCCTTAGCGCACCTCGATACTGCATCTGTTGGCGATAAGAATTCAACGCGACAACATGCCTCGTTTCGTAAAATTAATAGCATAGCCGAGTTAGATGCCGCCCTAAGTGAAGCTAAAAACCAAGGCAAGTCTGCTATGCTCGACTTTTATGCGGATTGGTGTGTTTCTTGCAAAGAAATGGAATCATTCACCTTTTCCGACGACAAGGTACAACAGCGTTTAAATCAAATGATGCTATTACAAGTAGATATAACGGCAAATACCGATGAACAACAGGCGTTACTCAAGCGTTTTGCCCTTGTTGGTCCGCCTGCCATCCTCTTCTTTAAGCAAGACGGACAAGAGCAGCGCAACCTACGAGTTGTTGGCTTTATGAAGGCAGATCCTTTTATGGCACAATTAGACAAAGTGCTCGCTAAGTAAGCAAAGACTCGCTCTCAAAGGGAGCGGGGAATTAAGTATCACGCAACAACGCAATGCTGACGCTCAATCGGTTTTGGGCTATAATCTGTAAAAATAACTGACGTGATTGGATAATATATGACAAATATTCTGGTACTTAACGGCCCAAACATCAATTTATTAGGACAACGCGAACCCAATCATTATGGCAACCGCACCTTAACTGAAATCATCGAAGAACTAGAACAGTTGGCAGATGATTTTGAGGTGCGCTTGTTTCACTTTCAAAGCAATGCTGAACATGCATTGATTGAGCGGGTACATGCCGCGCTTGATGAAAATATTGATTTTATCATTATTAATCCCGCTGCTTTTACACACACCAGTATTGCATTACGCGATGCCTTAGCAGGCGTAAAAATTCCATTTATCGAAGTGCATTTATCTAATGTACATAAAAGAGAAGCATTTCGTCACCATTCCTATTTTTCCGACCTTGCCGTAGGGACTATTGTTGGGTTAGGACCAATTGGCTACGCGCTTGCTCTACAATCAGCACTTGATTATCTCGATAACAATAACTAACTAACCAATCATCCAACTCAAAAAGTGAGAAATAACATGGACATGCAGGACATCCGCAAACTATTCGAATTAGCTGATAAATATCAAGTTGCCGAAGTTGAATTTAACAATGACGAAGTCACTTTACGTATTACGCGTGCCCATCCAGTAGAAGGTGGTGTGATGATGCAAGCACCAATGATGCAACAAGCAGCAGCTCCTGTTAGCGCAGCAGCTGCACCAGCTGTTGCAACACCAGTCGCAGC
>DYST01000077.1:4222-8724 GCA_020726325.1 Thiomicrospira cyclica
AGCTGCACCAGCTGGTTCTGAAGTTAAATCGCCAATGGTTGGTAGTTTCTATGCTGCACCTGCGCCAAATGCAAAAAATTTCGTTACTTTGGGTCAAAGCGTTAAAGTAGGCGATACCTTATGTATCATCGAAGCAATGAAAATCATGAACCCGATTAAATCAGAAGTAACTGGCACAATCGTTAAGATCTTGGTTGAAAATGGTGATCCTGTCGAGTATGGTCAACCGCTATTTATTGTCGGTTAAGGGGTTGCTATGATTAATAAACTGCTCATCGCCAATCGTGGCGAAATTGCGTTACGCATTATGCGTGCTTGTCGTGAACTGGGTATTCGCACCGTTGCTGCTTATTCTGAAGCTGATCGCAGCCTAAAACACGTTGCGCTGGCAGACGAATCGGTTTGTATCGGTCCTGCGGCATCACCAAAAAGCTATCTTAGCCCAACAGCAATTTTGTCCGCTGCCGAAATTACAGGCGCTGATGCCATTCACCCTGGTTATGGCTTCTTATCTGAAAATGCTGATTTTGCAGAACGTGTTGAAGGCTGTGGTTTTATCTTTGTTGGTCCGCGTGCCGATTCTATTCGTTTAATGGGTGATAAAGTTTCTGCGATTCAGGCGATGGTCAAAGCGGGCGTGCCCACAGTTCCTGGTTCTGGCAAACCCTTAATCGCTAATGATGAAGAAAATTATGCCATTGCAGAACGCATTGGTTACCCAGTCATTGTTAAAGCAGCTGGTGGTGGTGGTGGACGTGGTATGCGTGTTGTGCACAGCAAAGACGAACTACAAACATCGATTGTATTAACGCAAACTGAAGCTGGTGTTGCTTTCAACAACCCTGAAGTTTACATGGAAAAGTTTTTACAAACACCACGCCATATCGAAGTGCAAGTATTAGCAGACGGTCAAGGCAATGCAGTGCATTTGGGTGAACGTGATTGCTCAATGCAACGCCGCCATCAAAAAGTGGTCGAAGAAGCACCTGCCCCAGGTATCACACAGGCAGAACGTGATTTTATCGGTACACAGTGCGTTAATGCCTGCTTAACCATGAATTATCGTGGCGCTGGTACGTTTGAATTCTTATATGAAAAAGGTCATTTCTACTTTATCGAAATGAACACTCGTATTCAGGTCGAGCATCCTGTAACAGAATTCGTTACTGGTGTTGATTTGGTTCGTACCCAAATCCAAATTGCGGCTGGCATTCCTTTACCCTTTACACAGCAAGATATTACATTACGTGGTCATGCCATCGAGTGCCGTATTAACGCTGAAGACCCAACGCATAATTTCATGCCAAGTCCAGGTAAAATTACGCGCGTACACACGCCAGGTGGTATTGGTGTACGCTGGGACTCGCATATTTATAGTGGTTATAGCGTACCACCCAATTATGATTCCATGATTGGTAAGTTGATTGTACATGGCGATACCCGTGAAAGTGCGATTGCGCGTATGCAAGGTTCTTTGTCTGAGTTAGTGATTGAAGGCATCAAAAACAATATCGGCTTACAACGTGACATTATGATGGATGAAGGGTTCCGTAAAGGCGGCGCAAATATTCATTATCTCGAAAAGAAACTGGGATTGCACTAATTGTCTTGGATACAAATTTATACTGATGTGCCTAAGCGTCTGGCAGAGGGACTGTCAGACGCACTTGAAGCGATTGGCAGTCTTGCTGTTACCTTGGGCGATGCAGCAGATACGCCTATTTTTGAGCCACCAATCGGTACAACGCCCATTTGGCCTGATACCCGTGTTATGGGATTATTCGAAGCCAGTCGCGATACGAATGCGTTACTCGCACAATTACGTGCGCGTTGGCCGCAACTCGATCAATATCCCGTCAAAATTGACCCCTTAGAAGATAAAGATTGGGTGCGCGAGTGGATGGATCAGTTTGTTCCTGTACGCTTTGGTGAACGTCTCTGGGTTGTGCCCAGTTGGCATACACCACCCGATATGAATGGCATCAACTTACTACTCGATCCGGGATTGGCATTTGGTACAGGTGGACATCCAACGACGGCATTATGTCTTACTTGGTTATCAGATGCCGATTTGATGGGAAAAACAGTGATTGATTTTGGTTGTGGTTCGGGTATTCTTGCCTGTGCTGCGGCAAAACTTGGTGCTGAACGTGTGATTGGTACGGATATTGATCCGCAAGCATTACGTGCTTCCGAACAAAATGCAGAGCGCAACGCTGTCGCGCTAGAATTGTATTTACCCGAACAAATGCCAGATGTGCAAGCGGATATTCTTATTGCCAATATTCTCTTTAACCCACTCAAAATGCTGGCTCCTGAATTTTTACGCTTATTAAAACCAATGGGAACATTAGTGATGTCTGGCATCTTAATCGAACAAGCAATGCCATTAATGGATCATTATCGCAACCTTGGCATGGATTTTGTTTGTAATAACAGTCAAGAAGACTGGGCGTTAGTCGCCGCCAATCAAAAACCACGTGGAGTTTAGGGAATGAAATGGGTAATCAGTGTGCTATTAGTAGGGGCTTGTTTTAGCTGGCAAGGGATGTCATTTGCTGATGGTAATGCTGATCTCATTCCCGAATTAAAAGACATTGAAAAAATTGCGAGCGAACAAGAGGCAGCCATTCGTGCACAGTCTGACGCGCTCTTAAAGGCAAAAAAAGAAAAGGAAGCAGCGGAAAAAGCTGCTGTTCAAGCTGTTGAACAGCAAAAAGCACTCAAAGCAGCAGAGGTTGCTACGCCTGCCACAGAAACGCCTGTCGCTGAAAAGCCCGTTAAAAAAGTCAATCCAAGACCCGTACAAAAAGCTCCTGCTAAAGTCGAACCTTGGCTGGCGCAAGAAAGACGTTATACTTTTCCTTAAAAATCAGTTAGTGGTTAAGATGAGCGATGAAAAACCCTCGTTCCGTCAAACAACCATGTAAGGCACACCCATGAAACTCAGATTAGTAAACATTGGCATCTTAACCGAGGCTGATGTTGTTATTGATGCTTTAACGCTTATCGCAGGCGAAAATGATAGCGGAAAAAGTACCGTCGGCAAGGTGCTCTATGCACTTATAAAGACCATTCGCTGGGCAAGCCATGTTAAAGATGCTCCAAGCCAAGAAGATATTTATATCGACAAATTTAATAATTACATTAAAAAATTATTCAAAAACCAAATTTCATCCCAAGGTATGATTGATTTTGACTACCATGGTTATTCATTTCATGTCGAAATTAAACACCACCGTTGCGTTGTCTTTACCTTTCCTAAAGACTACCACAACGACGAACCGAAAATAACCAGCCCATTATTAATTGACAGTCCCTATATCTGGCAAATTTGGTCGTCGCTGCAAACAATTGATATCTATGATAAAATGAACCAAGGCGACAAAATAGATTTTGATGTACCTGAGACGCTAAAGGATTTGTATGCAACGCTGATGATCAATTCAAGAAATGATGGCGTTCAATTAAACAATATTAAGAGCACCATCGGCGGCGAGTTTATAAAAAACAGCAGTGGTCAATACATCTTTAAAAAAGATGGTGAAGAAATTAATTTGATTAACACCGCGATGGGCGTTAAGTATTTAGGAACACTACAAGTTTTATCTAAAAATAATCACTTGTATGCTGGTCAAATATTAATCCTTGACGAACCAGAAGTGCATTTACACCCCAATTGGCAACTGAAATTAGCGCAATGGATTGTTGAACTCTCTCAACGGGGTGTTAATCTGCTTATTAATTCTCATAGCCCTTACATGATCGAAGCCTTACAACGCTATAGTCAGGAATATCATGGTCAGGCTAAAACACACTATTATTTAGCCGATCAAGGCAAAATTTTACCCAACAACCAAGCTTTAAGCCTGATTTTTGCCAAACTCTCCGCACCTTTTGCAGAGTTCGATCGAATGGATAGCGAAACATTACATGGCTGAACTTGGGTATAAAATCAGAGAAAAGCATCCTGATGTCTTTGATAGCTTAAAAAATACCAGTCATGACGCTGAGAATGATGTTTATCTGTGTCAAAGCCAACTCACTGTTGTCGATTTTGACCAATTAACCAAAACGATCAATCCCAACAAACAGCCATCTTCTTTTGATGCATTGTTGATCGAGGAAAACGAAAAAACAGTCTTTTGCATCGAATTTAAAAACCAAGAGGCTTCAAGTATCAAAAACTCGCAGATTCAAAAGAAAGCCGAAGATAGCATGAATACCTTAAATCGTTTTTGCGCCGAAAACAATGTGGCAATCAATGACTACAAGCTTATTGCTTGCATTGTTTATAATCCAACAAGCAATGGCTATACCTACAGGCGTTTTAAAGAAAATATTGTTCATTTTGGTTTAGATGCTTACCAAGATCGTCTTTTTGACAAAGTTGTGACTAATGGCATTGATTTCTTTACCAAAGAGTTTCAACGGAAGTATCCACCTTGCTTACTCAGTGAAGCAAACCACCCATGACCACCAACAACCTACCAGCTCATACG
>DYST01000078.1:0-6864 GCA_020726325.1 Thiomicrospira cyclica
GTCACATCATGCACATGACTTTCGATAATACCTGCATTGGTGATACGCACAAAATAAGGTTCAGTGCGCATACGATCAATTGTACTGCAACCTGTATACCCCATACTGGCACGTAGCCCACCAGACATTTGATGTAAAATCGGTGCTAAAGGACCTTTATAGGCTAAACGGCCTTCAATACCCTCTGGAACGAGTTTATCTTCCGCATTGGTAGACTGGAAATAACGATCAGACGAGCCTTGGGTTTGTGCCATTGCACCAACAGAACCCATACCACGATAGTTTTTATAGGCGCGCCCTTGGTAGTATTCGATTTCACCAGGTGCTTCGTCGGTGCCTGCGAACATCGAACCCAACATCACACAATAAGCACCTGCGGCTAACGCCTTAGCCACATCACCAGAATAACGAATACCACCGTCAGCAATCAGCGGAATCCCTGTTCCTTTTAATGCTTTCGCGACATTGGCAACTGCGGTAATTTGCGGCACACCCACACCCGCAACAATTCGTGTGGTACAAATTGATCCTGGACCAATACCCACCTTAACCGCATCAGCACCAGCAGCAACTAAAGCTAAAGCTGCCTCACCCGTTGCAATATTACCGCCAATCACTTGTACTTGAGGGAAGTTTTCTTTCACCCAACGCACCCGATCGATCACACCTTGTGAATGACCATGCGCTGTATCGACAATAATGACATCAACACCTGCTTCTACCAGTGCTGCAACACGGACATCTGTCCCTTCACCCGCACCAACAGCAGCACCAACACGTAAACGCCCTTGATCATCTTTGCAAGCATTGGGATAATGACGCGCTTTACGAATATCTTTAACCGTAATCATGCCACTGAGTTTACCCTGATCATCAACAACCAAGACACGCTCAACACGGTGATCGTGTAGCTTGTCAAGAACGATTTCTCGCGATGTTCCCTCTGGCACAGTAACCAAACGCTCTTTCGGTGTCATGACGGTTGAAACAGGTGCGGAAACATTTTTTTCGAATCGCAAATCGCGCCCTGTCACAATACCGACTAACTCGCCATTATCAACCACAGGCATGCCCGAAATATTTTTTTCTTTCGTAATCGCCTTAACTTCGGCAATGGTTGCAGTCGAATGTACGGTAATCGGATCACGAATCACGCCACTTTCATGCTTTTTAACACGCGCTACTTCGTCAGCTTGTTGCTGTACGGTCATGTTTTTATGAATAATACCAACACCGCCCTCTTGCGCCAAAGCAATTGCTAAACGTGCTTCAGTAACCGTATCCATCGCAGCAGAAATAAATGGCATATTAAGCGTAATCGCGCGTGTTAACTGAGTAACCAAAGAAACATCCTTAGGTAAAACAGTAGAATGTGCTGGCACGAGCAGGACATCATCAAAAGTAAGTGCTTCTTCCAGAATTCGCATGTTTGGTCACCTATTAAATATCGTTATGGACAAATTAAAAAATTTTTACGCCTGAGTATGAGCTTCTACCGTAGAATAAAGCCTGTGCTCACATCCAAGGATGTGTTGTATTATATAATTCTGCGGGCTTGCTGGTAAAGTTAAACAAGTACAAGACCCCTTGGCTCACAACATTTTTCGGAGAAAAATATGAAAAAAACGCTCACATTACTTGCACTACTCTCAATCACCAGCCTTACTGGTTGCGCTTCTAATGCTACGCTTGATACGTCTGGAACAGGCAATCGCGCTTTTGACGAAGCAGCAGCAACGGCAAGTGCAAAAAATACCACGGCAATGAAAGCTGGCTATGCATGGACATCTACTGCAATCAAAAACAAATATGGTAGCGATAAAACAGAAGATGGCAAAGCATTTAAAGCATCTGGCAAAAAACTCAGTCTTGTTGATGTTGCACTTTACGAAGGCGAACAAGCTTTGAAAAAAGGTGATGAAGCCACAGCAATGAAAAAAGCAAAACTCGCTACTGAATTAGCTGATGCGCAGCTCGCTCAACAAGAAATTAGCAGCAAATTCCAAATCGTTTGGAAATAACGCTCCCTCTAAAACAGCATAAAATCAACACACGAGCATTCATTTGTTGGTGTGTTAGTGCTATATGCTAAGCCAAAAACTCAATACCATTGCCGTCAGCATCGCGACAGAAAATACTGTTTCGTCCTGACTGGCTGTGTGTAAATGAGATATTAGCTTGCGTTAATGCAGCTTTAATATCTTCAAGCTGTACAACTCGCAAAGCAATATGCCTATCTCGTCCTGCATGAGCGACACGCCCTGTTATCATGTCGGGATTGGGTAAACACATTAAATGTAATGATTGTCCTGCGCCCAAAGACAACCACGCACCATCAAAACCCAAATCAGGACGTGGCAAACGTTTTAACTGCAACACACCTTCATAAAAAGCAGTAGCTTTTGTTAAATCAGCAACTAAAATACTGACATGATCCAAACCAATAACCATCAACACCATCCTATTCATGACCAATAACGCAACATCCGTTATAATAGTGCTAATTTAACAGATAAACCAAATAAGTACGCGAGATGAATCCACGTTTGACCCGATTGCACCCCTACCCGTTTGAAAAGTTACGTGCCATTTTTGCGGATATTAACCCGCCAGAGTGTTTGCATCTCATTAACTTATCGATCGGTGAACCCAAGCATCCTGCACCACACTTGATTACGGCTGCCCTGACACAACATATCACGGGTGTGAGTATTTACCCGACCAGCAAAGGCTTGCTTGCATTACGCCAAACCATTGCTGACTGGCTAACGCAACGCTTTATGCTCACATCAGGAATGGTGGATGCTGAACAGCATATTTTGCCTGTTAATGGCACTCGTGAAGCTTTATTTGCCATTGCACAGACAGTAATCGATAACACAAAACCAGATGCCACCGTTATCATGCCCAACCCTTTTTATCAAATTTATGAAGGGGCGGCATTATTAGCAGGGGCAACGCCAATCTATCTTGCAGCAGGTAGCGATAACCATTTCTTACCCAATTTCCATGCTGTGCGTAACGAAACTTGGGCAAACTGTCAGTTATTATATGTCTGCTCCCCAGCTAATCCACAAGGAAGCATCATCGCGCGTGAGACATGGCAATATCTCCTTCAAAAATCAGATGAATACGGTTTTGTGATTGCTTCCGATGAATGTTATAGTGAAATTTATCAAAACGAGAAGCATCCTCCTATTGGTTTATTACAGGTCTGTAGCGAACAAAATCGCTTCGATATGAAAAACTGTCTTGTTTTTCATAGCCTTTCTAAACGCTCTAATGTTCCGGGGATGCGTTCTGGCTTTGTTGCTGGTGATGCGCAGCTTATCGAACGATTTTTGCTTTATCGCACCTATCACGGTAGTGCGATGCCTGTACAAGTCCAACATGCCAGCATTGCAGCATGGTCGGATGAGCGACATGTTAAAGATAATCGTGCTGTCTATCGTGCTAAATTTGCCGCTGTTGCCGATATTTTAAAAGATACGATTCATAACTTGCGTATTCCTGCGGCCAGTTTTTATTTATGGCTACCAACCCCAACGCAAGATGACGTTGCTTTTACTAAGCATTTACAAGCCTATCATCATGTCACTGTTTTACCTGGTAGTCTGTTATCACGAGAAGTAGATGGACACAATCCAGCAGTGGGATACATTCGAATCGCACTTGTCGCCCCTTTAACAGAATGCGTTGAAGCAGCCAAGCGTATCCGTGAGGCTTATCGAGAATACGAACAATATTAACCATCTAATCTCAATAATTTATCAACAAGGAAAAAACCATGAGCGAAAACCTCAAATCAATTATCGAAGATGCCTTTGAACGTCGTGCCGACATTAACCCGAAAAACGTTGATGCACAAAGTAAGCGCGCTGTTGAAGAGGCATTACACCTACTCGATACAGGCGCGATGCGTGTTGCTGAACGTCAATCAGTCGGCAAGTGGCAAGTTAATGAATGGCTTAAAAAAGCGGTTCTGCTTTCTTTCCGCATGGAAGACAATATTGTCATGCCAGCTGGCAGTATGCAGTTTTATGACAAGGTACCGACTAAGTTTGCTAACTACTTGGAAGAAGACTTCAAGGCTGCTGGCATTCGCGTTGTACCACCTGCTGTTGCGCGTCGCGGTAGCTACATCGCTTCTGGTGCAATTTTAATGCCATCGTATGTCAATATTGGTGCATATGTTGATAGCGGCACAATGGTTGATACTTGGGCAACAGTTGGTTCTTGTGCTCAAATCGGTAAAAATGTTCACTTATCGGGTGGTGTTGGTATTGGTGGCGTACTAGAGCCGTTACAAGCTGCACCGACGATTATCGAAGACAACTGTTTTATCGGCGCACGTTCAGAAGTCGTTGAAGGCGTGATTGTCGAAGAAGGCTCTGTCATTTCAATGGGTGTGTATATTGGTCAATCAACGCGCATTTATGATCGTGAAACAGGCGAAGTACACTATGGTCGCGTGCCAGCTGGCTCGGTGGTTGTTTCTGGCAATCTGCCTTCTAAAGATGGTAAGTACAGCCTTTATTGCGCCGTTATCGTTAAAAAAGTCGATGCTAAAACCTTATCTAAGGTTGGTATCAATGAGCTTTTACGCGATATCTAAACAAGTTACTTTTAAGCCAACGCATAAAAAACCGACTTTTGTCGGTTTTTTTTCATTTAGCACTTGCGTAAAATAAACAACGCACTGATAATAACAAAACAATATACGCATGCGTTACGTAATGAAGATTAGCGGAAGGTTAGATGAAGCATAATTTCTCTCTTGATGAAACCAATGAATACCTTGCTCAACTTGGGCATGAAATGCGCTCCCCCTTGCATAGCATTCTCGGCTTCACCTACATGCTATCAGACCATTGTCAAGGAGCCGATGCAAGCGACTGGTTGCGTAACATTCGCACGGCTAGTAAACATTTGCTCGATTTGGTTAATGATATCATCGATGTCAATCGTCTTAGTACACAACTGATCGAAGTTGCTGATGAAGCCGTTAATATTCACGCCCTCATTCTAGATATTACGAATACCCTGCAACCACAAACAAATACCAGTCAATTAGTGGTGAATACCTTTATTGATGCACAGTGTATGCAATATTGGCGTGGCGATAAACGCAAACTCAAACAGATACTAATTAATATTTTGTCTAATGCCATTAAGTTTACGCCACCCAAAGAACATATTGATATTCACGTCAACGAAGTTGCTGACGGCTTACGCATTGCTGTTAAAGATACAGGTGTTGGTATGGATAAAGAAACACTAACCCATTTATTTCAACCCTACTTTCATAGCAAAAGCCGAATTAATCAGCAAGGAACGGGGTTAGGATTAACCATCACACGCCGTCTTGTTGACCTAATGCATGGTGAAATCATCATTAACAGCCAACCCAATGAAGGTAGCGAGTTTATCATTATCCTACCTCTTAAAACAGATGATCAGACAAGAGCAGTTAGCGTAGAAATCAAAACAGAAGAGCTAACAGAAACCATTCATATTTTATTGGTTGATGATGCACCATTACACCATGAAGTACTCATTGGCATGGTTAAAAACTTACCGATTATCATTCATAGTGCTTTTACCGTAGAACAAACATTAGCAATCTGCCCAGAAGTCAGACCAAGACTCATATTACTTGATTATCGCCTCCCAGATGGTGATGGTATTAGTCTTGCACGCACCTTAAGACATTGCAATAACCACTTAAAAAATCCTATTCCGATTAAAATTGCCATGCTCACAGCACATCGCGGAGCAGAATTGCAAGAAGCATTAGCAGACAATACCGTTGATGCCATTCTCTATAAACCGCTAGAGTTGGCATCCTTAATTCAATTGGCTGCACAATGCCAACAAGCCAATTCTGACGCTACCAATCAGAAAAAAGAAGTAACAACAAAAGCAAATTTATCGACACCAGATTATCTACAGTCTTTACTGCCAGAGTTTTATCTTTCGCTGGAAGCGGGTATTAATGAGTGTCAACAACAACTCAATCAACGCCATTACAAAACATTAGCAGACACTGCGCATCGTCTAAAGGGACAAGCAATGATTTTCCATCATCGTCATTTTTGGCAACAATTTGAGTCGCTAGAAACCTTTGCCGAAGTACGCAATCATGCAATGGCTGTTGGGGTTATTAACCAGATTTTACAAACTTATCAAAAAGAAAGGAGTGTGTCATGAGTACCATTAATTTAGTTATCGTTGACGATCATCGTCTTGTTACGCAAGCACTATCGAATTTATTTGAACAATTTAAAGACTTTCGTGTTCTTGGTACGGGCTTTGATGGTAAGGCAGCACTCGAGCTGGTTGTTAATCACAAACCAGATTTATTGATTCTCGATCTACAACTTCCCGGCTTATCAGGTGAGGATCTCTTGCCAGTTATTAAAAAAGCTTATCCTGATTTGCGCGTGATTGTCCTCACCGCCAGTCAAATTAAACAAACATGGCAAAAAGTGTTAACCCTTGGTGCTGATGGTATTGCACTCAAAAGCGTTGCTTCGCAAGATTTGGTTGCTGGTGTACGTCAGGTCATGCGCGGACAAATGTTTATTGACCCTATCATCCAAGAGGAATTATCACAGCATAATTCAGGCGCGTTTCTTAACCTGCCAGACGAACTCAATGCTCGCATTACCCGCCGTGAACGAGAAATTCTATTACTCGTATTAAACGATCTAACAAGCAAACAAATTGCGGATAATTTAGGGATTTCGGATAGAACCGTATCTAAGCATCGTGAAAATATTTATCATAAATTGGGCGTGCATTCGTCAACCGAATTATTGCCAATTATGAATCGCCTAAAAGGCTAAAAATAGCTTAACGCGA
>DYST01000078.1:6964-8717 GCA_020726325.1 Thiomicrospira cyclica
ATAAAAAAACCCAGCGGTAAGGCTGGGCTAAGCGGGCTACATTATGGAGGAACCGATTACTCGATATCCATCGCAAAGGTTATTTAACCATATAAAAGCAAAGGATGTCTTGATTCATATCAACTCCAACAGATAGCAACCACTTATTAACCACATTGAGCACGTGGAGAATTTGTTTTTTCATGCTGCGATTCACCAGCCAAGACAATAAGTGCTTGCAAGTCAAAAATTTCTATTTGTTTATTACGCCAAGAAAATACCTGTTCTTCTGCTAATCGCGCCAAAATACGCGACACCGTCTCTGGTGTTAACCCTAAATACAAAGCCACATCACGATGCAATAACCCCAAACGGAATTCAGTACCACTAAAACCACGACGCTCTTGGCGACGCGAAAGCCAGAGCACAAACAGGGTTAAACGCTCCTCTGCACTTTTGCGCGATAATAGCTCAGCGTGCATGCGCTCATCAGCGAGTTCTTTACTCATTAACGATAACAGCTGATGATTCAGACTAGGCAATTGCGATGCAAGACGCTCTAAATCCTGAAAAGGAACTTCGCACACCGTTGTTGTATCAATCGCAATAGCTGTTGAAATATGGTTTCCTGTTGCTAAGGCATCAGTACCTAAAATATCACCTGGTAAATAAAATCCTGATATTTGATCTTCGCCTGAAGCACTGACAGTAGAAACCTTAAAACCACCCGCTCTGACCGCATAAACGGCCTGAAACGGCTGTCCTGTTGTGAACAACGCATCACCCTTCTGCAGGGGATACTTACGTTTTACAATGGCATCTAAGCGCAACATATCTGCTTTGTCTAACCCTAACGGGAAACAGAGCTTTTTAAGACCACATTCTGTACAGCTGGCATTAAATAGTGAAATCGGCGTTATCATGGACATATCCAAATCGTTAATACTTGTTCTGAATCAATTTTAACGAAGAAAGCACAGACTGTCGAGCTAAAAAGTTCAGTGTTGCACAAGCGTTTTTTATGACCTGTTACGAACGATTAGATTAAGCAACGTTCAATACGAACAATATCTTCTGGCAAGTCAACCTCTAAAGAATCATGTTTTGTCACGACAACACGAATGCGTTTACCATTTTCTAAGACACGCAGCTGTTCTAGTTTTTCAACCTCTTCTAACAAACCGTGTTTAAGCTGATTAAAATGATCCACAAAATCTTTGGTATAGGCATAAACACCGAGATGCTTATAAACTGGATGCTGCCAATGATCGCGCCCAAAAGGAATAGCAGCGCGTGAAAAATAAAGTGCGTTACCCTGTGCGTCAAACGTCATTTTGACGTCTTTTGGGTCATGAATTTCGCGTGGATCAGTGATCGCATACGCAAGCGTACTCATGGCAAAGCTGCCATCGTACCCTTCTAAAAAGGGACGCATCACATCTTCAATGCTTTGCGGATGCACTAATGGCTGATCACCTTGCACGTTAATGATTAAATCCTCGGCAGATAAGCCTACCTTTTCTGCGGCTTCCGCCAAGCGATCTGTACCCGTATGAGCAGGCTTAGTCGTCAGAATAACAGGCGCACCTAAGTATGCCACAGCTTGTGCAATACGTTCATCGTCGGTGGCGACATAAACAGCATCTAAGCCTTTAGCAGCTGCTACGCGCTCGTAAACGTGGACAATTAACGGCTTGCCCGCAATTAAAGCAAGTGGTTTAGCTGGAAAACGCGTCGAGCCGTAACGGGCGGGGATAAAGGCGATTTTTTTCAT
>DYST01000010.1:0-3747 GCA_020726325.1 Thiomicrospira cyclica
ATAAAAGCTAGACTTCATACGCTAACTTAAAACTGTCCTATAATGAAGCACAAGTAACCATTGATACGGCATTTATTGACGCTTATCTGACTCTTGATTACAATTGTTATTACAAAGCAATAACTAAAGGCTGCATAATATGGAAACGACATTACGAAAAATTGGTAATTCTCGAGGTGTTATCCTGCCAGCGGTGTTGCTTGCCCAAGTCGGTATTGAAGATCAAGTAGATATTCAGGTAGAGCAGGGAAAGCTTATCTTAATGCCCGCTTACAAACGCCCTAGAGTTGGCTGGTTTGATGGTTATCAGGCTGAGCAAGATGATGACGCTTGGCAGGGGTATATTGCTACAGCAGAAGAAGATAACGAATGGACGTGGTAAAGCGTGGTCAAGTCTATTGGGTCACATTAGATCCAACCGTCGGCACAGAAATTGCCAAGACGCGCCCATATGTAATTATTTCTGCTAACGATATGAATGCTGCTTTGCCTCGCGTGTTGGTTGCTCCTATTACCAGCAAAGGGCAAGCCTTGGGTTGTCGTCCAGAAGTGACGCTGGTCGGTAAACAGGGGCGTATTTTGCTTGACCAAATTCGCTGTGTCGATAAATCACGCCTTAAGGGTTATATTGCTGACATTCCCGAAAGCCAATGGCATGATGTATTGTTAGAAATGTTGGCATGACAACCTTTGTAGCTTTTCATGTTTTTGTATTGAAGCCAGTACCTTGTTCAGCAACGGAAGATTGCTTATTCAAGTCAGTAGTTCTAATATGTCAGTCTGACTATTTATATTGCATCATCGAGGTAAACCATGCAAAGCTGGCAAATTCAAGAAGCAAAAAGTCATTTTAGTGCCGTAGTCGATTTAGCCATCACGCAAGGTGTGCAGCTGGTTACGCGCCGAGGCAATACCGTTGCCGTTATCATGTCCGTCAAAGATTATGAACAAATGAGCGGAAAAAAAAGCAATCTCATGGCGGTTCTCATGAATGCATCGAAAGGCGAAGCGTTAACCATTGAACGCTCGGACGATCCAGTTCGAGATATTGACACTTGTGACGCGCAACATCAAAGATTTCGTTAACGCTCAGGTATTATTGTTGGATCCGTGGCAGTAGCGAGTGGGGCTGTGTCACTAAAATGCAATCAAACTGAAACACAAGCTTAATCCGTTGGTCACTTTGTTTTCATTTATAACCTTTAAACTGTGGATATTAAAAACTACGGAGTAACGGTAATGGGTGAATGTGAATTACAGGTTCGTTTGGCAACTTCAGAACAAGATATTTTAGCGTGCCAGCGGTTACGTTATGAAATTTTTGCTCAAGAAATGGGTGCAAGTTTGCCAACAGCACATTTGGGTTTAGATAAAGATGGCTTTGATGATGTTTGTGATCACTTGCTGGTTGAAGATATGATTTCGGGTGAGGTGATTGCCTGCACACGTATTTTAAGTGATGTTGTTGCCAATGAAGTTGGTGGTTACTATTACTCTGATCATGAATTTGATTTGACGCAAATTCGTCGTTTGCAAGGTCGAGTGATGGAAATTGGACGTACCTGCGTTCATGCCGATCATCGTAATGGGGCAACGATTAGCGTGCTTTGGTCAGGCTTGGCTGAATATATGTTGACGCACGGTTTTGATTTCTTGATGGGTTGCGCGAGCGTGAGCATGAACGATGATGGAGCGCAAGTTAACGCGATTCGTCAGCATTTGCGGGATAAGAATTTACTGACCACGGATAGTCGTCGTGTTTCACCGCGTGTGCCTTTACATATTGCGAACACGATCAATAGGGTTGATATTGCATGGCCGCCTTTATTGAAAGCCTATTTGCGTTTAGGGGCAAAAGTTTGTGGTGAACCTTGTTTAGATGCAGATTTTGGTGTTGCTGATTTCTTTATTCTGCTCGATGTTAAAGACCTGAGTCCGCGCTATGTGCGTCACTTTTTACAGCGTGCTGCTGTGCCAGCAATGATGCCTGTAGCGAATACAATGGCAATGGCTGCTTAATGATTGCATGGTTTCGTATCGGTTGGCGTTTATGCGCTGTTGGGATTTGGTTGTTGTGGGGTGCAGTGTTAGCGGCTTTGTTTGTGCGCATTGATGCGCACCATGCTTATACGCCACGTCAGTTGGGGCTTGTGCGTTGGTGGTCAGGAAAATTACTGACCATGATGGGCGTGCGCCTATCGGTGCGTGGGCAAATTCAATCTGCACCTGTGTGGGTGAGTAATCATATTTCGTGGTTGGATATTGTGGTCTTGATGGCTGTTGCGCCCAGTCGCTTTTTATCGAAAGCTGAGGTTGCGAGTTGGCCATTAATCGGTTGGTTGGCGCAACGTGCGGGAACTGTCTTTATTCGTCGCGGTAATGGCGAAACAGAAGTTGTCGTTCAGCAGCTCAAGCAATTGATTACTTTGGGTGATCGGGTATTGTTTTTTCCAGAAGGAACATCGAGTGTGGGAGAGCCGTTGCGTTTTCATGCCCGCTTATTTTCCCTGCCCATAGCGATGCAGGTTGATGTTGCCCCCATTGCGCTGGTCTATCGAGATAGCGATGTTTGTCCGCGTGAGGACTTAGGGTATGTTGGTGAGCAGACGTTTATGCAAGGCTTGCTACATTTATTAGCGCAGCGTGATGTGGTGGCAGAAGTAAATTTATTGCCGCAGCTAATAACCTCTGAGTTGACGCGCAATGCACTATCGCAAGCGGCAGAGCAGGCGGTAAAATCAGGCTGGCATGAGCTGGTCGCTCAATAAGACAGCAATAAAAAAACCAGCATTTCTGCTGGTTTTTTTATTACCCTAAAATTTTGCTTAAGCGTAAACACTCAAATTACCAGTACGTTGATACTGTTCGTAGGGATTTGTTGCTGCTGATGCATTCGCCGCCTGTGTTTGATCGCGAGACTCAACACGTTTTTGCGTCTGTGTTTCATTGGCCCCCTGAGCGCGTTCTTGCGAGCGTGCTTGAGTTGTTACAGAAACTGCATTGTCTTGTGGCGTCTTTAGATCGGAAACAGAAGCCTGCAACCCTTGGTTGGGGGTGTAGGTGTTGCCGTAGCCGTTTTGTACCATCATATTAAGTTCCTCCCATTGCCGAGATCATGTAACGCTCTTAGGGTAACGCATAGACAAGATTAATGCAAGATGGGTTGTGTAAAAAGTTGCGCAATATCTTTTTCAGTAAATATGTAACTCCGATCACAGATTTCATTGTGAATAATAATTCTGCCTTCTTGCATTGCTAAAATTTGTTCACATTCCGCTTTGCCTAGGGATTTAACGACATCGGCAACACGTGTGCGTTCATCTGGGCAATGATGCTGTAACGGTAAAGGGCTGTAAATACTAATCTCTTCTTCATGGAACAAACGATGCAAAATGGTATTAATATCGAGCTGGCTCAGCTCTTCTTCCGTTAGCGTGTCTGCTAAATGATTAACCCGTTGCCAACCGTCACTATCTTTGATATCGCTGTTTGGCATTTTTTCGAGAATTAAGCCACTAACCTGTGTGTTATCAGCACGCAACCAGATACGTGTTGGTTGTTGTACCGATTGAGTTAAGTAGCCAGCTAAAACAGATTCAATGGTTTCATGCTCAATCGGAACGATACTTTGATAATCGGTCTGCGTCATGGCATTGTGCAGCGTAAATGCTAAATCACCACCTTCAAAGGCGTGTATTAGGGTATCGCTTGTTTGTAATGTTGGTGCGTCAATCATGCCACGCAGTT
>DYST01000010.1:3847-30392 GCA_020726325.1 Thiomicrospira cyclica
TGTATTAGGGTATCGCTTGTTTGTAATGTTGGTGCGTCAATCATGCCACGCAGTTTTAAGTCATGCTCATCGATTTGACATTGCACGACAAGGGTTTTCACCTTACCAGTACCACGCAGTTGCAGTGTCAGCTTGCCGAGCGTTTTAACATCAGCACCAACGAGTGCTAAAAAAGCAACGCATTGTCCCAATAAGTCTGTGGCTGCTGGCGTGTAATGACGATTTTTAATCCAATCGTGCCATGCTGTATCAAGGCGGACGAAACGTCCGCGAATATCAAGCTCTTCAAATAGGAAGGTCGTAACCGTATTCATGTTGTTTGTTTAATCCTGTTTTGATGCAGTTTCACGTGCTTTCTTTTCGGTGGCACGTTTGGCAATGGCATCCCAGTCAATGTTATTACAGGCTTCACATTCTTCCTTGAAAATGCCGATTTTAACGAACAGTGCATGCAATTTACAGCCGACACAAAAGCCAAGGGTTACTTCTGCCCACATGAAAAGAATGCAAATCCAAACGCCATACATGGGAATCCAAAAGGGTAAAAAGTTAGTGTCTGTTGGCAATTCTCCATTGAGCCAATGATTCAAAAACTCAGCAATGGGTACTGGATTAAAAAAGGCAATACAGAGCATAATCATGGTCGCACCAATGCTCCACGCCATACGTTTGGGATTGAGTGGTTTCCATACTTCTGGCTGAAAGCGGCTGATATAACTACTTAACCAGATGGTTGGCGACAAGCGTGATGTGGTAACAAACATGCCTGCAATCATCTCAAACAATCCATAAAAAAGAACGATGGTCTGTAATGTGTAATCATAGGTGCGGCGCATGACTTCGGCTGTATAGATAATGCGTCCATCAAAGTCAGTGTCCCCCGAATCAACCGCTGTATTGCCATCAACAATCCAGTGTGAGCCGTAACCCACATCAAACAGCGTCAGCCCCATATATAAGGGAATGGCAAGTAGGAAGCCCGCACGAATACGCACTGCTGTTTCGTTAATATAGGTTACTGGTTCATTGGGATCACGAAACCAGAGATTGCGAAAGAAGTTAACCATCATATGTTTCCTTTTTGATTATCAGTTAATGCGCTAATTTTGCTTTTAGCTGCGCAACAACATCATTTAATGACCAGTTTTCGGGTGTGTCGCTACGGCGGTGTTTGTACTCGATTGTACCCGCATCTAAGCCGCGCTCGCCAATGACTAAACGATGTGGGATACCAATTAATTCCGCATCGGCAAACATCACCCCAGGGCGTTCGTTGCGATCATCAAATAAGACATCAATACCTGCTGCTTCTAATTCGGCAACGAGTTTTTCGGCAGCTTCTTGCACGCGCTGCGATTTGTGCATCATCATCGGGATAACCGATACCGTGTAAGGCGCAATCGCATCTGGCCACATAATGCCTTTGCTGTCGTTGTTTTGTTCGATGGCAGAAGCGACTACGCGCGTAACCCCAATGCCATAACAGCCCATCTCTAATACCGTGGCTTTGCTGTCTTCATTCAACACGGTGCAGTTCATCGCCTCTGAATAGGTTTTGCCCAATTGAAAAATATGACCAACTTCAATGCCACGCGCAATACGAATTTCGCCTGCACCACAAGGGCTAGGATCGCCTGCCACAACATCGCGTAAATCGGCGGTGATGGTGGGTTCTGGACAGTCGCGTCCCCAGTTTACGCCTGTTAAATGATGGTCGCTATCGTTTGCACCACAAACAAAATCACTGGTATATGCGGCGCTGTAATCGACAATCATTGGCATGTTCAGACCAATCACGCCAAGGCTACCAACTGCCGCGCCTGTAATGGCTAAGACATCGGCTTCTGATACAAAGGTCATAGGAACCGCAATTTGTGCTAGCTTTTCGACTTTAATATCGTTAAGGTTGTGATCGCCACGTAGCACGAGTGCAACGGCAGGTGAGTCTGTGCCTTTAACAATGAGCGTTTTTAAGCACTGACTAGCTGGTACAGCCAAAAAGGCAGACACTTCTTCGATGCTTTTGACTTTCGGGGTATGCACTTTCGTCATGGTTTGTGTGGCTGCTGCTCGCGGTGTTGTCGGTGCTAAAGCAGGAGCTAACTCGACGTTGGCGGCATAGTCGCTCTCTGTCGAGAAGGCAATGGCATCTTCACCAGAATCCGCTAACACATGAAACTCATGAGAAGAATCACCCCCAATACTGCCTGTGTCTGCTTTGACTGGGCGGAAGTTTAAGCCTAAGCGGGTAAAAATCGCGCAGTAGGTGGCATGCATCACGTCGTAGGTCTGTTGTAAGCTGGCTTGATCGATGTGGAAAGAGTAGGCATCTTTCATGATGAATTCACGTGAACGCATCACGCCAAAGCGCGGACGAATTTCGTCGCGGAATTTAGTCTGCACTTGATATAGGTTGGCTGGCAATTGCTTATAAGAGCGAATTTCACGACGCACTAAATCGGTAATGACTTCTTCGTGCGTTGGACCGAGCACGAAATCGCGCTCATGGCGGTCTTTGAAGCGTAATAATTCTTTGCCGTACTTATCGAAACGACCTGTTTCTTGCCATAATTCGGCAGGTTGAACCACTGGCATCATGACTTCCATCGCGCCAGATTTGTCCATTTCTTCGCGGATAATGCGTTCAACCTTGCGTAGCACACGCAAGCCCATCGGCAACCAAGTATAAAGTCCATTAGCAAGCGGGCGAATCATGCCCGCACGTAACATCAGTTGATGACTGATAACAGCAGCATCGGCTGGCGTATCGCGGAGGGTAGAAAGTAGGGTTTGACTGACGCGCATGTTATACAAAGACCTGTATGATTGTTAGAATAATCTGCTAATTTTAACATGAGCGTCATCATAAAAACGTGCTTTTATGATTGGTGTGTTGGTGAAAGGAGTGTTTTTTGCTGAAGCACTGTGTCGGCTATTGCTAGAATTGCCGCGAGCGTTGGAGACGATGGTGATTTTGCTGTGCGAGTGTATAATACTCAGTAATACGAGGAGAATGTCATGCATACCATTACGTTGAAAATCCAAGATGACAGTATTTACACGCAGTTCATGGCAATGTTGCGCTCATGGCAGCAGGTAGAAGTTACTGAAACATCGCAGCCTGATGCCAGTGCAAAAGCCATTAAGATTGCATACCTACAATCCCTCATTAATGATGGCATCGCAAGCGGTGTTGGCACACATAGCATGGTCGAACTCAAAGAAATTGCCAAAAGTCGCCTAGCTGCTGGTGTGAACTAATGGCATGGCATCTCAGTGTAGAGGCTGAAGAAGATGTTATTACCATATTCATCGAAGGCGCTGAGCGATTCGGAATACTTCAAGCCGAACGCTATCATGATGACTTAGAGAGAACGTTTGAGTTTTTAGCGATACACCCTGAGGCTGCGCCATTACGTAAGGAACTGACACCAAACATTCGAATGCGTCCGTTTGGTGCTCATATCGTTTTGTACAGTATCGATGAAGTAGGTGATGTGTATATTATTCGTGTACATCATGCTCACGAAGATTGGCTGAAAGGTTGATTACACAAGTGGCATGATTAAAATGCGTGAATTCATATAATAAGTGTAGTCGCTTCGATAAAAACCCCACCATTGTCCACTGTACCTTTTCAGCAGTTACTGGAGATGCGAAAAGGAGCATATTTTGCCTTTCTATGATGATGTATAATGAACCGCTTTACAGCTAGCGTTTGGTTTTTCATGAGAATTCTGGGTATCGATCCAGCCTTTCGGGTTACAGGTTTCGGTGTCATTGATGTGGTGCGCTTTACGCCGCGTTATGTGGTGTCAGGTAGTATTAATGTTACCCATTTGCCCGATGCGCAGCGGCTACTAAAACTGCAGGAAAGTATTGCCAGTCTGATTGCTCAGTTTAAGCCCGATGTTTTGGCGATTGAAAGCCCCTTTGTCTATAAAAACCCACAGTCTGCTATTAAATTAGGCATGGCGCGTGGCGTTATTATGGCTGCAGCGGCAAAAGAAGGGTTACTCATTGCAGAATACACACCAACACAAATTAAAAGTGCCATTGTTGGCAAAGGTCACGCCCTTAAAACTCAGGTTCAATATATGATTACGCAATTATTAGGCTTATCAGAGTCGCCATCGGAAGATGCTGCCGACGCGCTTGCCTGTGGCTTAACGCATGCTAAAATTGCTGCCTTTAGTTCAAGGATTACGGCATGATTGCGCGTTTACGTGGACAAGTTATCGAAAAAAGCCCGCCTTGGGTCGTGCTTGACGTGGCAGGCGTGGGTTATGCGGTAGAAGTTCCCTTGTCTACTTTTGAACAACTCGCCGCGATTGGCGAAGAAGCGATTTTGCTTACCGAAATGATCGTGCGTGAAGATGCTTTATTGCTCTACGGTTTTGCGACGGAAAAAGAAAAAGCATTATTTCGTTTGCTGATTAAAGTCAATGGTGTCGGACCTAAACTGGCATTGGCGGTGTTGTCATCTTTAGCGGTTGATGCTTTTGTACAAGCCGTGCGTGAAAAACAAGTAACCATGCTGATTAAAATTCCAGGGGTCGGTAAAAAAACAGCCGAGCGTTTGGTGCTTGAATTGGCTAGTTTGGTTGATGCCTTACCAGGTCATTTCACCCTAACTTCAGCACCGATGGTCGAGCAGGCATCGCATACCGAAAACGAACTACTTAAGCGCAATCAAGCGGTACAAGCTCTTGAAGCCTTGGGTTATAAGCAAGCAGAGGCACTGTTGCGTGTTGAACGCGCTTGGCAAGCGGATGGTATCTTGAGCGATAATATCAAACGTGCCTTGCAGGTGACGCTATGATGGAATTTGATCGCATTGTTGGCAATCAAGAGCAGCAAGAAGATTTTACCGCTGTTCCCTCTTTGCGTCCGCAACGATTTAGCGAATACATCGGGCAAAAAGCTGTTTGCGATCAGCTCACGACCTTTGTGCAAGCCGCACGTGGGCGCAAAGAAGCAATGGATCATGTGTTATTATATGGTCCGCCTGGATTGGGAAAAACAACGCTAGCGCAAGTCTTAGCTAATGAAATGAGCACGAAACTACGCCAAACATCAGGCCCTGTTTTAGAGCGAGCGGGCGATTTGGCTGCCATGCTCACCCGTCTAGAACCTTACGATGTGTTATTTATTGATGAGATTCATCGTCTTAATCCTGTGGTCGAAGAAGTCCTTTATCCTGCCATGGAAGATTTTCATATTGATATCATGATTGGTGAAGGTCCAGCGGCACAAAGCGTCAAAATTGATTTACCGCCTTTTACCTTAGTCGGTGCAACCACGCGTGCGGGCATGCTCACCTCGCCATTGCGCGATCGCTTTGGTATTGTGCAACGACTTGAATTTTATTCGGTGGAAGATTTAGCAACCATTGTCAGTCATAATGCCAACCGCCTGATTGTGCCAATGGATGCGGCGGGGGCGGTAGAAATTGCGCGTCGTGCGCGTGGTACGCCGCGTATTGTTAATCGCTTACTCAAACGGGTGCGTGATTACGCGCAGGTTCATGGTGATGGTCAAATTTCGCAACGTGTTGCTGCCATTGCCTTAGACTTATTACAAATTGATGATATTGGCTTAGATAAAATGGATATTCGTTATCTTGAAACCTTAATTCAAAAATTTGCGGGTGGACCTGCTGGCATTGATTCTTTAGCAACCGCTTTAGGCGAGGATAAAGGTACTTTGGAAGATGTCATTGAACCCTTTCTAATGCAGCTGGGCATGATTCAACGGACAACGCGCGGGCGTGTTGCTTCGCCTTTATCTTATCAACATCTTGGTATGACAATGCAGGAAGTGGTAAAATGACGCACTTTACGTGGCCAGTCCGTGTCTATTATGAAGATACCGATGCGGGAGGAGTTGTTTATTACGCCAACTACCTTAAGTTTATGGAACGTGCGCGTACCGAATGGTTGCGGGCATTGGGCGTGGAACAGGATCGCTTGAGACAAGAAGAAGGGCTTTTGTTAATGGTGCACAGCTTGTCTGTACGTTATAAAAAGCCAGCTAAGTTTAATGAAGCCTTACTGGTGAGTGTTCATGTACAGTACCTTGGTAAGGCGAAGATTACTTTCATGCAGCAAATATTGCGTCAAGATGAAGTCTTGTGTGAAAGTGAAGTAACCATTGCTTGTGTGGATGAGGCTACGGGTCGCCCGAGCGCATTTGGGCAGCAGCTACAACACGCATTTAAAGGAGTTTTAGGGTGAGCGCTAACGCTGAATTATCGATTGTTCAACTGGTGGGTGATGCGAGCACAATTGTGCAAATCGTCATGGCGATTCTGGTTTTTGTTTCTATTGCCTCATGGGCAGTTATTTTTGCTAAGTCGTGGGAGTTTCGTCAGGCAGAAAAGCAAACACAAACCTTTGAAAATGCCTTTTGGTCAAGTCATGATTTAACCAGCTTTTATACCTATACGTCTTCTTTGGGCTTAGAACAGCGCGGTATGTATGCCATTTTTTCGGTTGGTTTTAAGGAATTTGTGCGTCTTAAAAAGCAGTCGGGTATTGAAGCGACTGAAATTATTGAAGGTGCGCAACGCGCGATGAAGGTTGCCTTTGGACGCGAGTTAGATCAAATGGAAACACGCTTGCCATTTTTGGCAACGGTGGCTTCAGTGAGTCCTTACATTGGTTTATTTGGTACGGTATGGGGGATTATGAACTCATTCGTTGCTTTTGCTGCCGCAGAACAGGTGACTTTGGCAATGGTTGCTCCAGGTATTGCGGAGGCGTTGGTCGCAACGGCAATGGGGTTGTTTGCAGCTATCCCAGCAGTTATTGCTTACAATAAATTGAGCGTGACATCGGATCGCTTATTAAATAGCTATGAGAATTTTGCACAAGAATTCTTGACGATTTTGCAGCGTCAGGCGTACAAAAGTGATAAAGCAGAGACGGTTTAATGAGTATGGGGTCATCGTTTCGCAGCGGGCGAAAACATAAGTTAAAGGCAGAAATTAACGTCGTTCCCTTTATTGACGTGATGTTAGTGTTGCTGATCATTTTTATGATTACCGCGCCGTTAATTCAGCAAGGGGTTAAAGTTGATTTGCCAGAAACAAAAAAAGTACAAAAACTCGATCAATCCAAAACCTTGCCGATTATTATCACGGTTGATGCTGATGGTAAGTATTACCTCAATATTGTGCAGGGTACGCCGCTCGATGTGGCGACTATTGTCGATATGATTAAAACACGTAAAGAACAAAAACCAGATACCTTAGTGTTACTGCGTGGTGACAAAACAGCTGCCTATGGTTTCGTTGTAGAGCTATTCGTGACCTTAAAACAAGCTGGTGTCGATGATGTGGGCTTGATGACTGACTCTAAAAAAGCGGAGAAACGCTAACCGTGTGGGCTTTTATGGAGCGACACCCTTGGGCAACGGTATTAGCGATTATCGTCCATATTGGTGTCTTTGCCTTTCTGATTTATGACTATTTACCCAAGGTAATCCAATCCAACCAAGTGTTAGCCGAAATATCAGAGGCTGATATTGTACGGGCGCAAGTGTACGATATGCATGAAGTACAAGAGCAAGCACGTCAGATACATATGGAGCAGGTGAAACCAGAGCCGCCTAAGCCACCAAAGGTAGAGCCTTTGCCAGAACCTGTGCCAGTACCAGAACCAGCAAAAACACCGCCAGCAGTCGATAAAGCTGCTGAAGCACTTGCTGCGCAAAAACAGTTGCAAGAGCAGAAAAAAATAGAAGAGCAAAAACAGGTTGAGCAGCAAAAAGAAGCTGAACGCAAAGCACAAGAGCAAAAACAAACATTAGAAAAGAAGCAACAGGAAGAAGCCAAAAAGCTAGAGTTGCAGAAACAAGCCCTTGAGCAAGAAAAGAAAAAATTAGAAGACGAAAAGAAAAAAGCAGAAGCGGATAAAAAGAAAGCTGATGAAGCCAACAAACAAGAAGAAGAAAAAGGCAAAGCCGAAGACGCTAAAAAGAAACGAGACGAGCAAAAACGCGCTGAAGACGAAAAGAAAAAGCAGGAAGAAAAGAAAAAAGCCGAAGCTGATCTTAAGCGTAAACTTGAACAAGAAAGTAAGGAGTTGGCAGAAACAGAGCGTAAAGCACGCGAAGCCAAAGAACAAGCGACGCGCGAAGCTGCCTTGAAAAAAGCATTGCAAGCAGAGCGTGATGCTGAAGCACGCTCGGCAAATGTTGCCATGGTGCAGCGTGAAACAGCAACTTGGGTCAGTGGAATTGGTGAAAAGGTGCGTCGTGCATGGACACGAGAATCAAATGAGGTTGTTACCTGCAATGTTTATATGCGACAATCGCGTGATGGCGAAGTGAAGGAAGTGAATGTACAAAGTTGCCAAGGCAATGCCACCGATGCCTATAAGCGTTCGGTTGAATTAGCGGTACGTCGTGCATCGCCTTTACCTAAAGCACCTTCAGATGAAGTATTCAAAAGTGAAATTGTTTTTATTTTCAAAC
Source organism: Thiomicrospira cyclica (assembly GCA_020726325.1). Classification (GTDB taxonomy): domain Bacteria; phylum Pseudomonadota; class Gammaproteobacteria; order Thiomicrospirales; family Thiomicrospiraceae. The sequence continues at coordinate 12,326 of DYST01000010.1, forward strand.
CGCAATAAGTGAGAGTCGTTTATGCATTCAACAAGATCAATCCTGGCTAAAATCTTGGGCGCTTGCCTAGTCGGTGCGTCAGTATTCATGACACTAGGCGTATCGGCCGAAGATCCCGTGCGTGTCGAAATTACAGGTGGTACAGAACAATCCTACCCAATTGCTGTTACGCCATTTAAGGGGCAGATGCTCATTGCAAATGCAGACTACAATCTGGCACAAATTGTGCGTGATGATTTGGCACGTTCTGGACGGTTTAATCCGATGCGCGAAAGTGAGATGTCCGCTGCTAAGGTTGCAGGTGAACTCGATTTAGATTACTGGCGTAAAGTGGCACAAGACTATGTTGTCATTGGTGAGGTTCGCCAACAGGCAGCAGATATGTATCAAGTCGATATGCGCCTAATTAACAGTTTGAATCATCAAGAATTGGTTGCTCGCCGTTGGAATGGCGTATCGGGTCAGTTGTTACGTACTGCTGCGCATCAAATGTCAGATGCCATTTATTCTGCCGTGACGGGGCGTGGTGGTGCTTTTGATACGCGTTTAGCATATGTCAAAATTGATCGTACGCCAGGTAAGCGTAAAATGTTTGTCCTTGAAGTCGCTGATTCTGATGGTTACGCACCAAGAGCGATTTTACGTTCTTATATGCCTTTGATGTCTATTAGTTGGTCGCCAGATGCGACGCGTTTGGCGTATGTTACTTTTGAAAATCGTCGTCCAGAAATTGTTGTTCAAAGTCTTGATGGTCGCTCACGTCAGACGGTTGCTGCATTTGAGGGCATTAACAGTGCGCCTGTGTGGTCGCCAGATGGACGTAGTTTATTAATGACTTTATCGAAGGGTGGAAATCCTGACATTTATGTGATGGATGTTGCGAGCAAACGCCTCACGCAACTGACCTTTGATTCGGCAATTGAAACAGAGGGTACTTGGGCAGCTGATGGTCAGGCGATTTACTTTAACTCAGATCGTCGTGGTCAACCGCAAGTATTTAAAGCAGAGTTAAACAATCCACGTGATGTGAAACGCATTACCTTTGAAGGTCGATACAATGCGCGTCCTGTTGCTTCACCAGACGGTCGTTACATTGCTTTTGTGCGCCAAGAAGTGGGCGGGTTTAAGGTAACCACTCAAGATTTGGTGAGCAATGAATCTAAGGTTATTTCGAGTACAGGCTCTGATGAGTCACCAAGTTTTTCACCTAACAGTGATATGATTGCTTACTCATACAATGATTATCGTGGCGGTATGATCGCCGTGCTATCGCGTAATGGTCGTGCATTTACAAAACTGAATATTAATGGTGATGTCCGAGACCCAGCTTGGGGACCTTTGGTGAGTTCACAATAACTGATAAAACGATTTGGCATAGAGGAATAAATGATGAATCATAAAATGACACGGATGCTATTGGTTTCAGCATTGTCGGTATTATTGGCTGCCTGTTCTGATCCGCCCGTAGATGAGGGTGCGAATAAGCCTGTTGTTCTTGATGGCACTGGTGGTATTAATGGCTTAGAGACTAATGGTGGCTTAAAAGGTATCGATCTGAACACATTGGGTGCTATGGCTGCTTTAGAGGATGATAAGAATTATGCGGTTGGTGGTGTCCAGCCTACAATCTATTTTGGCTATGATAGCTTTGATTTGGATGCAAAAGGTCAAGCTGTTGTATCGCACTATGCAAGGTATTTATCAACCAAGCCCATGTTAATGGCCTCTCTTGAAGGACATTGTGATGATCGTGGTAGTAGTGAGTACAATATGGCATTGGGCGAACGTCGTGCGAAAGCAGTTCGTGAAGCCTTAATTGTTTCGGGTATTCCTTCATCGCGTATTCGTGTGATTAGTTTTGGCGAAGAAAAACCAGATGCTGAGGGACGTGATGAGTCTTCTTGGGCAAAAAATCGTCGTGTTGAGCTTAAATTTCCACAATGATGCTTTTGTTGATGTCGTGATTGAGGAGTGAATAAATGAAAAATAGCGCGTTATTGCCTATTGCAGTTGCTGCTGGTTTGGTGCTTTCTGGTTGTGCTTCCGCAGAGCGAGCGCAGATCGTTGAGTATAATCCAAATGCTCCGATAGCCCAACCTCAGAGCGCAACGCCAGAAGTTGGTATGCTGGGTTATGTCAATGAAAAGTTTAATCGTATGGATCGACAGCTTGAAGATTCTGCTGATCGTATGGATCATTTACAAAATGATGTTGAGCGCTTAAAAGCACTTGAAAAGCGCGTTTCCGATTTGGAAAAAAAGTTGGCAACGATGTCCGCTTCTTCTAGCAATGCTTCTGCTGACGTAGCTAAGGATGCGACAGCGAATAAAGTTACGTTAACTGCGGGAGACACTGAGGTCTCACAAGCAGCTTATAAAAAAGCATTTGATCACTTAATGGCGGGCAAATATGCGGAGGCGGGTAAATTATTTAAGGATTATTTAGATAAATACCCTGATACCGATCAAACCAGTAACGCCTATTACTGGTTAGGTGAAACTCAGTTTGTTGGTCGAAAGTTTGAGTTGGCATTAAAATCATTCGCTCAGACCGTTAAATTGGAAGGTCCTAAGGCAAGTGACGCGCTACAAAAGCAAGGCGAATGCTATCTTGAGCTTGATAAGGATAAAGAGGCAAAAGCCGCTTTTATCGAAGTCAAGAAACGCTTTCCTGACAGTGCTGCAGCTAAGCAAGCAGATAAAAGCCTAGCCGCGCTTAAGAAGTAATTGTATGAGTCGGGTATTGTCAGTGCCAGAGCAAGCGGTTGTTTTATTGTCGGGTGGTTTAGACTCGGCAACAACCTTAGCAATGGCGCGAGAACAGGGTTATGTCTGTCATGCGATTAGTTTTAACTATGGTCAACGCCATGCAGCCGAATTAGATGCTGCCGTTAAATTGGCGCACAATTTGGGTGCTGCAAGTTATCGTGTTGTTAATATCGATTTGGCACAAATGGGTGGCTCTGCTTTAACTGATGCCACTATTGCTGTGCCAGAAAGTGCGACGGAAGGTATTCCGTTAACATATGTGCCTGCACGTAATACCGTTTTTTTGTCTTACGCTTTGGCATTGGCAGAAGTTTTACAGGCGCAACATATCTTTATTGGTGTCAATGCCATTGATTATTCTGGTTATCCAGATTGTCGTCCAGCTTTTATTGAAGCCTTTGAACGACTTGCTAATTTAGCAACGCGGTCTGGCGTTGAAGGCTCGCCATTCAAAATACACGCGCCGTTGCAATATTTATCAAAAGCAGAGATTATTCGCATTGGTACGCAATTAGGGGTTGATTTTAGTCAGACAGTGTCTTGTTATCAGGCTGATGGTGAAGGTCGAGCTTGTGGTCGTTGTGATGCCTGTCGTTTGCGTGCTGAGGGTTTTGCACAGGCAGGTTTGCCAGACCTGACCGCTTATCAGACATAAATTTCATGATATTTTAATTTTTTGCTTGCAAAAGTTAGAATATGCGCTATAATAGGCGAATAACGAAACGGGTTGTTAGCTCAGTCGGTAGAGCAGTTGGCTTTTAACCAATTGGTCGCAGGTTCGAATCCTGCACAACCCACCAAATTCAAAACCCAGCTTTTCAAGTTGGGTTTTTTATTGTATGCGAAAACAAGAATTGTTGTTGTTTTCTTACAACAAGCCCATTATACTATTAGTCATCGTTAGTGGTTAACGCATTTTATTTTTTTAATTTTTGACTCAAGAGGGTATGTTATGACTAAATTGAATCTTTTCGCTATGGCTGTTGCTGGTCTAGTATTAGCTGGTTGTTCTTCTACACCAACAGAAGAAGGCACTAAGACGACTGCTGCGCCTGCAGTACCTGTTGTTGGTGCTGGTGCTGATCGCGCTTCTGTTGCTGGCGAAAAAGTATACTTTGACTTCGACCGTGCTGAAATCAAAGCTGAATTTATGCCAGTTATCAAAGCTCAAGCTGCATACTTAACTGCAAATGCGTCTAAGTCTGTTGCTTTAGAAGGTCACTGTGACGAACGTGGTACACGTGAATATAACCTAAGCTTGGGTGAGCGTCGTGCTCAGTCAGTTGCTGACGTATTGAAGGCAAACGGCGTTGCTGCTAGCCGTATCAAGAGTGTTAGCTTTGGTGAAGATCGTCCTGCTGTAGAAGGTAACGATGAATCAGCTTGGTCTAAGAACCGTCGCGTAGAGTTCGTTATTCAGTAAGTTATTACTGTTTCGGATTTAATAAAAAGCCTTCTTGGGAAACCAAGAAGGCTTTTTTGTTTGTCTCGTATTTTCACCGCTTTCTATCCTTTATAATAGACATCTTTCTAATACTAGCTGCATACCCTGATCTGAAGCTAACCTAACTTGAGCTTATAACCACTATGAATTCTGTGCCACTGATGCCAAAACACTTAATCGATTATCAACAGCCTCATTTTCTTGTCCATGAAGTGAGTTTGCGCTTTGTTTTGCATCCAACGCAAACACGGGTATACAGTCGACTGGTGATCACGCGTAACCCTGATGTTGCTTTTTCTGCCGTGCTGAGTTTGATGGGGGAAGATTTAATTTTACATGCCGTTTCAATTGATGGGGTTTCTCTCTCTGCTACTGATTATCAGCTGACATCCGAACGGTTATTGCTGAATATCAAGCAAGATTCTGCGGTAATTGAAATTGAAACAGAAATTAATCCGCAAGCGAATTCACGCTTAGAAGGGTTATATTTATCAGATGGTGTTTTTTGTACACAGTGTGAAGCCGAAGGCTTTCGTCGGATTACCTACTTTAGTGATCGTCCTGATGTTATGGCGAGCTATGCTGTGCGGATTGAAGCGCCGACCGATTTAGCACCTGTATTATTATCCAATGGCAATTTGCTCGAGCAAGGGCTAATGGATTTAGACGGTTGGCACTATGCTCAATGGCAAGATCCGCATCCTAAGCCATGTTATTTATTTGCTTTGGTTGCAGGTGATTTGGTCTGTCGGCAAAGACCTTTTGTGACGGCAGAAGGACGAAATGTCTCGTTAGAAGTCTATGTTAAGGCGCATCATGGTGAACGCTGCGAACATGCTTTAGTTTCGTTAGAAAAAGCCATGCGTTGGGACGAGCAGCGTTTTGGACTTTGTTATGATCTTGATCGTTATATGATTGTTGCGGTTGATGATTTTAATATGGGTGCAATGGAAAACAAGGGCTTAAATGTCTTTAATGCTCGTTTTGTCTTGGCTGATCCACAAACAGCAACCGATATTGACTATACCAATATTGACAGTGTGATTGCGCATGAGTATTTCCACAATTGGACAGGGAATCGCGTTACCTGTCGTAATTGGTTTCAGTTGACATTGAAGGAAGGATTGACTGTTTTTCGCGATCAGTTATATACAGAGGAAACCCTATTGGGTAAGGTTAAGCGTATCGAAGATGTGCGTACCTTACGTAGTGTTCAGTTTGCTGAAGATGCTTCACCGTTGCAACATCCGATTCAACCCGCTTCTTACGTTGAAATGAATAACTTTTATACGGCAACTGTCTATGAAAAAGGGGCAGAGGTCGTTCGTATCTATCAGACGCTGTTGGGTAAAGATGGTTTCCGTAACGGGATGGATTTATATTTTGCGCGTCATGATGGACAGGCAGTGACCGTACATGAGTTCCGTGCGGCAATGAGTGATGCCAATGGTGTTGACCTGTCGCAAATGCACGCTTGGTATACGCAGGCAGGGACACCGCGTTTGGATATGACACAACACTGGTCAGAAGCAACGGGCGAGTTGGTCATTCAGTTAAAACAATCCTTGCCGAATGCTAAGGATTTTCAGTCGTTATTAGTTCCTATTTCGTTGGCGATTTTTAATACTTTTGGTGAACGTCAAGCTTGTGCTTTATCTGTGGGTAAGGGTAAATGGGGTGTGAGTGAGGGTGTTTTGTGGTTTGATTGTGCGCAAGCAAGTTTTACCTTTTCTGGCTTAACGGCAGAGCCTAAATTATCACTATTACGCGATTTTTCTGCACCAGTTATTTTGACTTCACAGCGTTCTTTAGCAGACTGGTTGTGGCAAGCTCAGTATGATGATGATCTGTTTAACCGTTGGGAAGGTTGGCAACAGGCGTGGTTGTCAATTATTTTGTCGGGTGTCTCTCAGTTACGTGCTGGTCATAATTTTTCGATGCCAGAACAGTTATTGCCTGTGTTACGTGCAATGCTTGCTGATGACAGGCTTGATGCAGGTTGGTTGGCTGAAGTTTTACGCTTGCCGAGTTTTGACTATTGTTCACAACAGCTTGAGGTGCTTTGGGTCGATGAGTTATTGCTAGCAATGAATCGCTTGCGTTCGTGGTTGGGGACTGTATTAGCTACTGATTTTTTAGCGATTGCTCAGCGTTATTCAGGTGAGGCGAGTTTTACCTTTTCAGCGCAGGCAATAGGGCATCGTGCTTTGCATCATTTGCTTTTTGCTTATCTTGCTCAGGCGCGTAATGAGGTTGCTTTTACTTGGGCAATTGAACAAATTCGTTTGGCTGAAAGTATGACTCATGTGCAGGCGGCGTTAACTTTATTGGTTCATAATGATGCGCCACAGGCAAAAGAAGGGTTAGCATTATTTTTTGAACGTTGGCATGATATTAACTTAGTGTTAGACAAGTGGTTCGCGCTACAAGCAAGCAGTCCATTAGCTCGTGCAAAGCAAGTTGATGACTTGTGTAACCATCAGAGTTTTATTTGGACAAATCCAAATCGGGTTCGTAGTGTGTTAAGTAGTTTAGGACGATTAAATCCGAGTGCTTTTCATCAAGTCGATGGTGAGGGCTATCGTTTATTGGCACAGCGTGTTGCAGAGGTGGATGCGATTAATCATCAGGTTGCTTCGCGTGTTTTGCAGGCATTTAATACATGGCGTAAACTGCCAGAGGAGAGACGAGTCTTGGCAAAAGCAGCACTTGAGTCATTAGTGCATATTGATCGTTTGTCGCGTGATGTGCGTGAAGTATTAATGAATTTATTAGCGAATCATGATGAGTTGTCAGCCTAATTGCACGCGCATCACCCTGTTGTGTTTTTTATGTTGCTTGGTTTTTGCGCCTGCTTTTGCTGTTGAACGTATTGTACTGTTATTGCCACAAACCACAGCAGAGCAGGCTGCTGCAAGCAATGCGATTGTATCTGGTGTTCAAGAAATATTTGGTACTCAGGTTACGCTGGTAGATCGGGGGCTTTATGCTGACTTTAGCGCGGCATGGCGTGCAGTTTCTCATTTACGTCCGAGTGCAGTTATTGGGCCGCTTCATGAGCAGGATGTTGCTGCTCTGGTCGCGCTCGCGCCTAAAATTCCTGTTTTGGCATTAAATCAAACGCTAAAGTCGCATGCGAATGTATGGCAGTTATCAGTACGCACAGAATTACCCGTTTATCAATTAGCTTTGCATTTGGCCGATAAGGGGGTAGAGAAAATTGTTATCTTGAGTCATCAGGATGCTGTTTGCGAACGCTTATATCAGGCATTATTAGATGTTGGTTCTGCTGAAATGATTGATTGGGTAACCTATCATCGACAGAATGAATTGGCTGCAGCAACGAGCGTGTTATTACACTTGACGAAGGGTAGAGCGCGAGTTCAAAGTCTGGCGACTTTGCTAGCACGGCCGCTACAAGGTTATCCTTGGGTAAGACAGGATGCGGATGCTTTAGTGATGGTTGCGCCGCTTGCTGATGCGTTAACGCTTTCTTATCAGGTAGATTATTTGTGGGGGCAAGCGTTGAGTCTTTATTGGATTGATTCTGGTACAAATATCCTGTCGGATTATGTTCGTAGCACCAGTAACTGGGGGCGAATGAAAACCTTTATGCCTGCTTATCAGTTGTCCGCAATGCAACGTAGATCAACAGATAGCAGTTTTTTTCGTGCTTTAGGTCAGGATGCTGGACGTTTGCTACAGCTACGCTTGGGGCGTAATGTTTGGGATGATGGTTCTATTCTTGAAGGTAGTTTAGGTGAACTAAGTATGGGTGAAGATAACCATATTCAGATTAAATTGCCTTTGGTCTGGCTGGGCGATGGGCAAGCTGATCAAGTTGATTAGGCGCGTTAGGGTAAAAACGAGTTATAAACCCTGTTTTGGTATAAAATTTGCTTAATCTAGATTGGCTATTTTTCTTCAGAAATCGGCATCTTGGACGATAACGAGATCATGATTCTAACTTAAATAAAAAACAGGCAAACTTGTGTCAGACTTTAACGCAATGGATTTAGACAGCTTAGACGCGCTCTTGGATGCGGCTGAAATTGAGGCTGTGTCTGAAAATGAGTCGTCTGAAGATACGCCAGATACTGCAGAGCCCGTTGCTACGGATGACACGGATGATGGGTCTGCTGCTTTAGCAGAGTCGCTTTCGGCAGTACCTGAGACAGTTTCTGTTAAAGCACCAGAACAGGAAAAACAGACGGCTGTTTCCGAAGAAGCACAGCCTGTACCTGTAGCCACACAGCCGCCAACGCCAGCACCGACGCAACCCCCAACGCCCCCCCCAACACAGCCGCCAGAAGCGGTTTCTGTGATTGCTCCGACAGCAATACAACAAGCGCCAGTTGCTGCACAAGATCAACCAAAGCCAACGCTTCAGCCAGAGGTTGAAGTGCCGACAGATGCGCCTAAACTCGCTAAAAGCAATAAAAAACAGCCAGCAAATACCGAAACATGGACGGAAGCAGAAATGGATTCAATTAAAAAATTAATCATTATTTTTAGCAGTATCATTATTGTGCTGGTTTTAGCAGCAATTGGTATTGGTTTGGGTGGTTTATTTTCAACAGCAGCGACAGATCCGAAGTTGGTTGAAACGGTCGATGGTATTAAAAATGATGTTGGTCAGGGTTATCTGATTACCGAGGATAGTGGTAAGCAGCTCAAAACAATGGGGACGCAGCTTTCCGACGTTGCAACGCAACTAGCTGACATTAGTGAGCTTATTGAGACGTTAAAGAAAACACAGCCAGTTGCTCATGCTGCGCCAGCAGCCAGTAATAAGCAGATGTCAGCAGCAGAGCGTAAGGCTGCAATGCGTGAAGAAATTCAAGCCAATGCTAATCATGAAGCGACAGATAATGCGGATACAGGGGAGTCAGTTAATGATAAATCTGAAAAATTTGCTGATTCTGCTCAAGTAAAAGCAATTGCTGTCGATATCCTAGATGTCAAGAAGCGATTAATAGTAACACAGAAACTATTGGAGCTAATTAACAAACAGTCAGAAGCCTTGCAATTGCAGTCTTTAACCTTAACAGAAGCCGTAAAGGCAGTTGAAGTTGAAGTTAAGTCGCACAATAAGCCACCTGTTAAGGTGACGAGTGTCGCGCCTAAGGCAGTTGTTGAGAAAAAGGTTGAAGACAAACCTGTAGCACCACCTGTACAGCTAAAACCTGCCGATGACCCCCAGTTCCGCGCTCGTTGGAGTCGTGAAATGGGAAAATCAGATGGATTTCCTTAGGATAATCACTCTGATCATAACAAAATATAATGTTGCAAAAAGCACAAAAGCATTGACCAATACTGGCAATGGGAGAGAGAGAAAAGTGAAACAACCACAAAGGAAGTATAATCATGAAACACTTGATGCCCGTGCTCAGTTTGGCCGTCGTTGGTGCGATTGCTGTTGTTGGCTGTTCGTCTAATACTAATAATGGTATTGCGATTAAGTCAAGTAATGTTCAAATTGATGCCGTAAAACCTGCACAACCTGCTGGTAGAGAACGTGTCCGTATCTCTGCTATTGGTTACGGTACCGAAAGCTTATATGAAGCTTATACCATGGGGCAGCGTCGCTTAATGGCGATTCGTGCTTCTAAACTAGATGCTTATCGTTCATTAGCAGAACAAATTAATGGCGTTAAAATTGACGGCAATACGACCGTTAGTGCAATGGCTGTTAAAAGCGATTCTTTTCGTGCAAGGGTTAACGCGCTTGTGCGTGGTGCACGCGTCATTAGTGTGACACCAATGGCTGATAGTAACTATGAGACAGTTGTCGAGGTCTTCGTTGATCGTGACTTTTTCGATAATTACATGTCTTATAGCGATCAAGCCTATAACTCACCAGTGAAGTCGAGCTGCGGAACCAATTGTTTTGATCCCGATGACTTGGCTCCTCGTTAAAACATCGCCTCCGAGTGGGGTGACTGTGTAAGGAGCTTAATTATGAAAAAGGGTGCGAAGGTTTTTTGGGTGGTAGCGGGTATTGTTGTCACTCAGCAAGTTTGGTCGGCATCTAGTATTTCAACACGCGTTAAGGTGGTTGAAGAAAAAATTAAGATGCACGATAAAAAACTACGTGACTTAGCTGCGCAACAGGAGTTAACCAATAAGCAGGTTGAATCCTTAAAAGCAGTACGAGAAGAAGCTGAAAAGGCGGTCGTTGCCAAAGCGGAAGCGGCAAGGCAAGCCGCCATTGCTTCTGCTAAGGTAGCGGCCGTCAAAGCGAAGCAGCGCCAAGAGGTTGCTAAGCAAGAAGAAGCGAAGCAGTCTGCTGAAGAGGATTTTACACCGCCAGCAATGGCGCAAGGGTCTCGCTACGCCTTCCCTTAAGGGGGGACGTAGCAGAGTCCATGTTTAGCCCATATACTGATTGGTGATGAATTTATTCAGTTCGATATATTGGTCATTCATGCGGCGCAGTGCGTGATGTGTTGAGCGTGTAATGGCACGAACGATGTGATAAACAACATGCGGATGGGTCAATAATAGGGTTTCAAAAGGCTCTTTACCAATACACAAAAGTTCGGCTTGACCATTGGCACGCAAGGTAAGCGAGTGTGTATTGCCATCAATAAAACTCATTTCTCCAGCCATGTCCCCTTGGTGTAAGGTGTGAATGTGCGTCCACTCACCTGGGAGTGTGTCTTTGGTGACATCAATTTTTCCTGATAAAACAACAAACAATGTTTTTGTACTTGTTCCAGCAGAAAAGAGAATATCTTTATTTTCTAATTTTCTAGTTTGTGCAATGTTAGACAAAATCGCACAATCATCTGCTGTTAAGTCTTTGCCAATGGTTGACTGTAATAGTTTTTCGCAAGATAGACCACTCATTGATGTCTTTTCCTTTTACTTAAGTAGGCTTGTTAATAGATGTTGATAAATGGCTGTGAGTTGAATTAAATCTTCGACACCAACACACTCATCAATTTTGTGAATGGTTGCGTTTAAAGGACCCAACTCAATAACTTGCGCACCTGTTGGTGCAATAAAGCGACCGTCAGATATACCACCGCCAGTCGATAGTTCTGGGGTCAAGCCCGTGACTGTTTGCGTTGCAGCAATGGCAGCATGAACTAACTCGGCAGGTTGTGTTAGCCAAGGCGTACCTGATAATCTCCACTTTAAACTATAGTTGAGCTTGTGTTTTTGCAAAATCGTTTCGACACGTGATTTAAGATTCTCTGCCGTACTTGCTGTTGAAAAGCGAAAGTTAAAGTCGATGGTGATATCGGGTGGAATGACATTGCTAACGCCTAAGCCACCTTTAATATTGGATATTTGAAAGCTGGTGGCTGGAAAAAACGCATTACCGCTATCCCAAGATGTTTGCGTCAGCTCTGTTAAGGCAGGGACGGCACGATGAATGGGATTGTCGGCAAGATGAGGATAGGCAATATGCCCCTGTTTACCATGTATCACTAATTTGCCAGATAGCGAACCGCGTCGCCCATTTTTGAGCATGTCACCGAGTCGGTTTTCTGCTGTTGGTTCGCCAACAAGGCAATAGTCAATTGTTTCGCCACGAGCAACAAGGGTTTCGACGACTTTAACCGTGCCATTAATGGCATCACCTTCTTCATCGGAGGTAATGAGTAAGCCAATACTGCCCGCATGATTTGGGTTCTGGTCGAGAAAGCCTTCAAGCGCGGTGATGAAGGCCGCAATACCACCTTTCATGTCAGCCGTACCGCGTCCGTAAAGTTGCCCATTTTTAATGGTGGGAATAAAGGGGTCGAATGTCCAACGCGCTGGATTACCCGTTGGTACAACATCGGTATGACCCGCAAAAACAAAGAGCGGTGCTGCTGTGCCTTTACGTGCCCACAGATTGGTTACGTCGTCAAATACCAAGGTTTCGCAGTGAAAACCAAGGGCTTGCAAGCGTTCGCGCACTAAGTCCTGACAGCCAGCGTCAAAGGGTGTCACTGATGCTCTTGCGACCAATTCTGCGGTTAAGGAAACAGCATGATGGGGATGTGCTCGCGCATCCATTTCTATTTTATGATTCATGGGTTTACCAACGTGTTTCGCGTTCTGGCGTTGCGGTAATTCGGTGAATGGTCATATCTGCCTTCTAAAAAAGCAAAGCCAGCATGCATTGACAGTACCATAACGGCACCGATCAGAATAAATAACACGTCATTGACGGGTAGCTGAGTGGTTTCCATGAGTTTTACACCAAAATAGCGATGATTAAGATTGTGATTGGCGGTATTTTATCCGAATTATCGTTATCATGGCAGTTTATTCATGAGCAAAAAGGTGTATTTATGAGCAGAATTTTAATATTACTTACCCTAATGCTCAGTTTTGCGTTAGTTGGCTGTAGCAAAATTGACGGTTATGTCAGTAAAGTAGAGCAAAAGATAAAAAAGAAAGATGAGTGTATCAGTCAAACAACACGGATTGCACCCAGTTATACGACCGATATTTCTTATCGATGTGTGGGTGAGGGCTGCCATGATTATGGCTGTAACAAGCCGTGATGGTTTCTTTAGAGTTTATTCTGGTTGGTGAGGGCACGGCTGGCGATAAATCCTGCAAATAAAACGGCAACAATGGCAGGAGATACTGGCAGATCAAAATGCCATGACAGGCTAATTCCGATTGCGATTGCGAGCCAGCTAATGACAATTGCACCTTGTATCATGCCAATAGGGGTTTGTGACCAGCGTCGTGCAATGGCAGCAGGGGTAATCAAGAGTGCAGTGATTAAGAGTGCGCCGACAAGTTTTGTGCTTAGGGCAATAATGAGTGCGATTAATAAGGCTAAAATGAGATTGAGCTTTTGTGTGTCATGCCCTGCTAGACGCGCTAACTCTGCATTCAGACAAGTTAAGATGAGTCCTTGCCAGTAGCGATATAAGATGCTGAGCGTGAGTAGGCTTGCAATCAGTAAGCCCCAAATATCTTGCATGGTTAAATTCAGTAGGTCACCAAATAGATATCCCATTAAGTCAATGCGTGCTTCGGGGAGCAGGGTAACCACAAGCATACCCAGTGCGAGGCTGCTATGTGCTGCGATGGCGATAAAGGTGTCAGTACTCAGATTATTGCGTTGATGAATACGCGTAATACTAACAGCAACAATGACGCTTACGAGCAGCAGTGAGAGTTGAATGGGGATTTGCAGCCATAGTCCAATGCCCAAGCCAAGCAGGGTGGTATGTGCCAATGCATCACCGACAAATGCCATGCGTCGCCAGAGCATAAACGCACCAACAGGGGCACTCATTAGGGTAATCAGTAGAGCGCCTGCCAGTGCTAACCAAATAAAATCGGGCATATGATTCTCGTATTTCTTATTTTAGTGGAAATCTCTAAAAACCTAAAAGGGTTGGGGGTCTGGGGGAAGGGATGCACTGAAATAGCATATAATTCTCTGATTTAACCCCTTCCACCAGAGGTAAAATAAGTTAGGGACGCTAAAAATTCTACGAAGTGGAATTTTTAGAAGTACCCTAGTGATGTGTGCATTGTGGTGTATGGGCACAGATGAATCTTTGTTGATAAATGGGACTATTCATAACTTCTAGCGGTGTCCCTTGGCAACAAATACTGCCTTCTGCTAAGGCAACTACGCGCTGACTATAGCTCATGGCATGCGCTAAATCGTGTGATACCATTAAAATACTCATACCTTGTTGATGTAGTTGTGCAATCTGTTGATAAAAGTCATGTTGTGACTTGAGGTCTAATCCTTGCGTCGGTTCATCTAAGGCTAAAAGTTGTGGGCTATTGATTAACGCGCGTGCCAGTAATAATCGTTGCCACTGCCCACCCGATAGGGTGTGGATTTGCTGTTTGGCAAAGCTGTTTAGTTGCCAAGTATCAATGAGTTGTTCGACCAGCGTGTTCGTACTGTTTTTAGGTTTGCTCAGCGTTAATAAGGCTTCTGCCGTCATGGGTAATTGATAATCAGGATGCCAGCGTTGCGGTACGTAACCAATGTGCAACCCCTCTTTGCTTGAAACTTTGCCTGTATTGGGTGGAATGAGTTTGAGTAGAATACGCAATAAGGTTGATTTACCAGAACCATTGAGGCCAATGAGCGTCAAATATTCTCCTGCAAAAACATCCAAGTTCACATCAATGAAGAGTGGTGCTTGGCTAAAAGAATGCCCAATTTGACGTGCTTGGATAAGGACAGGATAATGGTCATGGTTCATGTTATTCGTATCATTTAGTAAAGGGTTTCATATATGCGCTATTTTGCCAGAGTTTTGCTCTTTGTGGCACTGTTATTTTCCTTGCCAGTACAGGCAATTACGGTTGTTGCCAGCATCCCACCCTTGGCGATGGTTGCAGATGCTTTATTACAAGGCGTGGGTAAATCAGTATTGTTGGCTGATGGTCGTCAATCGCCACATGGTATGCAATTGTTGCCGAGTCATCGCCAAGCCTTAGCTAAAGCGGATTTGGTGCTTTTGGTATCGCCCGACTTTGAAAGCTGGTTGCTAAAGCCGTTAACTCAATTGAATCGCCCAAGTTTGGCGATGCGTGATTTAGATGGCATTTCTTTTTTGTCGGCAACAGCAGCACAGCAAGGTCATGACAGTCATAGCGCGTGGGATTTGCATTTGTGGCTAGACCCCGAGGTGATGTTGTCATATGTCAGTGCATTGCGAGATGAATTGATGATTCGAGACCCTTTACATGCTGAACTTTATAACCTTAATGCACAACAGCTATTAGCGGATATTGCGCTAGCAGAAGATCAGGCTCGTTCTGTATTGTCGCCCGTTCGTGCAACACCGCTATTGGTGATGCATGATGCGTGGCGTTATTATTTTCGCCGTTTTGGTTTGACGCAGGGTGCAAGGGTTCAAATCACACCAGAGCAAACCTTGGGTGCTGCTTCTGTTGCTGAGTTAGAAAGACAGCTGCGTCGCGGTGATTTGCGTTGTGTATTACGCGAGCCGCAGTTTGAAGCGCGTGCCTTGTCGTGGTTACATACTTTTGCCCCTAATATTAAAGAAGCCTTAACAGATCCGTTAGGGACAAAAGATTATGTGGGTGGTTATCCCGCTTGGGTCATCAATCAGGCTAAGGCAATTGCGGAGTGTGCTCGTTTGCCAGACTAAGGTTTGTGCCGCCACTATTTTTAAGCAGGATTAGGCTAGCAAGCTGTTGACGCAGTTGTATGCTCGATAATGCACGTTTCGCGCTCAATTCTGCTGTTTGAGCACTGATAACCGTGAGCGCGCTGCTGATTCCAGCTCGATATTGACTTTGGGCAATGCGATGCGCTTGTGTTGCGGCATTGAGTCCTTGTTGTTGCACCTCGACTTCTTGATGCAAGATAGCAAGACTACTCAGATTGTCTTCGACCTCTTGAAAGGCAGTGAGTACCGTTTGCTTGTAGTTGGCAGTGGCTTGTTCAAAACCTGCTTGCGCAATTTGAACATTCGCTTCGCGTAAGCCGCCATCGAATAGCGTAAGGGCAAGACTTGGTCCTAATGACCAGATGGTATTGGGAAGATTAATCAGTTTATCCCATTCACTATTGCGATAAGCAGCAGAGCCAACAAGGTTAATGGTTGGAAAAAAGGCCGTTTGTGCCATGCCAATTTGTGCATTAGCCGCTGCCACACGACGCTCACTGGCAATAATGTCGGGGCGATTCAGCAATAGTGTCGAGGGTATGAGTTGTACCAATGCTGGTGTGTAACTTGTTGCCTTATTGTTGGCGGCAATGAAAAAATCAGTCGCGCTTTTGCCAATGAGTGCAGCAATGGCATGTTGATAACGCATTCGTTGTTCTTGCAAGTCGAGTTGTTGAACCTGAGTGCTGTGTAGTTGTGTTTTTGCTTGCGCGACATCAAGGCTAGAGGCAACGCCAGCTTTTTGTCGTGCTTGTGTTAATTTAAGAAAGCGTTGATAAGCTTCGATACTGCTTGTGACTAACGCAATCTGCTGATCGGTATTGCGTAGTTGAAAATAAGTCTGGGCAAGGAGTGCTTGACTACTCAAACGAGCGGCATAAAGGTCGGCAAGACTAGCTTGCGCTTTGGCTTCGTTGCTGTCGATGGTTTGGCGAATACGTCCCCATAAATCAACCTCCCAGCTGACACTGGCAGTGAGGCTATAGGTACTATTTGTCGGCAGTCCATTATTGGAAAAGCTATTGCTGCTAGCGACTGTACCATTGTTCGCGCTGGCGGTGCTAGATAGTGTCGGGGTGCGTGCTGCTTGGCTACTCATGAGCGTTGCCAGTGCTGCGCGATATTGTGCTGCGCTGGCTTTGAGGTTTTCGTTATTGACTAGCAGGCTGCTGATAAGCTGGTTCAGGGTTTCATCAGCAAAACCTTGCCACCATTGTGCTTGTTTGGGGGGTGATAGGGTATCAATTGCTTGCCATTGGGTATTGTCGGAAAATTGTGCAGGTATACTGATTTCTGGCTGCTGATGATTGACAGTTGTGTTTGTGCATGCAGTGATACCAAGTAAGGGTATACTAAGTAAAAATAGGCTTGTATTTATTTTGTTCATCACGTTAATCGCGCTTTTTTCCATTAAGATTGGCTTAGTATACGAAAAAGTGTGCAGGAAAGTTGGCGTGAGTTGATAAATTTCGTGTAAAATCAGGGTTGTTGAGTAGCCCTAGTTTGGAGTTGGTTATGAGTGATAAGTTTCGCTTAATTACGCGCAGCGATTTTGATGGTTTGGTTTGTGCTGTATTATTAAAGCATATTGATTTAATTGATGAAATTTTGTTTGTTCATCCGAAAGACATGCAAGATGGCAAAGTCGTTGTTACTGAACGTGATATTACCACTAACTTGCCATATGTTGCGGGCGCGAAAATGGTGTTTGACCATCATGAAAGTGAGACACTCCGTAATATCGAACGTGCAGAGAATCATATTATTCATCCTGACGCGCCTTCGGCGGCACGTGTGGTCTACGAATATTATGGTGGTGCGTCGGTATTCCCCGAGTCGTGGGAAGATATGATGCTGGCCGTTGATAAGGCGGATTCAGCACAATTCACGCTTGATGAGATTTTGAACCCAACAGGTTGGGTATTATTGAACTATCTGATGGATTCGCGCACAGGCTTAGGTCGTTTTAGAGAGTTCCGTGTTTCTAACTATCAATTAATGATGGATTTAATCGATTACTGTCGTAATCATAATATCGAGCAGATTCTTGCCTTGCCTGATGTGAAAGAGCGTTCGGAGTTGTATTTTGAGCACGCGCCTAAGTTCCGCGACCAGTTAGAGCGTTGTTCGACGGTACATGCTAATTTGGTTGTCTTGGATTTGCGTAACGAAGAAACCATCTATGCAGGTAATCGTTTTATGATTTATGCACTCAATCCTGAGTGTAATATTTCGATTCACGTCTTGTGGGGCTTTAAGAATCAGAATACAGTATTTGCAACAGGTAAATCGATTGTGGATCGTAGCAGCAAAACCCATGTTGGGGAGTTGATGTTGAGCTATGGTGGCGGCGGCCATAATGCTGCGGGCACTTGCCAAATCGATAACGATAAAGCGGAAGATGTGTTAAAAGCATTAGTCACTAAAATTACGCAAGACGGTTAAAAGCCTACTGCGCTGGCATCTTGCGGTGTTGCTGCGGTTCTCGCTCTGCGTCATGTACTGATTGTACACTCCGTGAGTCTGTGAGCCTTGCGCCTAGCAATTTTGCCAGCTCGTGACGGTTTTTATGTGTTGTTGGTTAGTTTTCTATTAAAAATAGGCTTGATAAATTGCATTAGTGTTTGTTTTGAATAAAAGTGCGTCATGAAATTATTTTTTTATTGACCGATATAAAATTAAATATAACTAAAAATTAAAGAGTTAGCTGTGCGTGTATTACTAATTAA
>DYST01000079.1:0-5787 GCA_020726325.1 Thiomicrospira cyclica
AGTCCATCGATCGGCTGTAGGTAAAAGTGCTTAAAGTTCAAATGAGCAAGGTTTTCGGGTGGGGTTTTGATGTCTTTGTTGTCGCCTTTAACACTGATCTAACTGTCATCATAACTAATTAGCCATAAAATCACTCACCGACGATGCCATCTTCGCATAAACAGGTGACTGTTTCTGTGCCAAGTGGTACAAATAATCTGGCGCAAAGTCAACACCGTTCGCCCAACAAATACTGACACAATCAGGGTCATATTGCACTGTTTGAAAATATGATAAGTCTCTGAGTTTTTGAAATGGCACACGATTATCTGAAAAAACATCATATTCCAGATCAATAACAGCATGTTCACCATTGCTAAAACTTAAAGCAACCTGATAGTTTTTAACATACCGTGCATCCGTAACATAAATCATAACGACCTCCTTCACTCTAGTGGCTCAATCGGGTCAAATTTACCAAGAGATTGTAGTTTATTCCAATTTTGCATCAACTCATCACGGTGCATATCTGCCCATTCAAGCACCATACTTTTAACACGCGCTGGTAATTTCCCTTCGGTCATGCGTAAATCATCAATATTGATAGAAGCAACATATTCGTTATATTTTACATGAAAATGTGGCGGATTGTGTTCGTTTTTGAAATACATCAAAATGCTAACGCCATAAAATCTACTTACCGTAGGCATTCTTATGCCTTTTTTAGTAAGTTATTCAATCCCTAATAGCTTATGTGTTTGCAAACTTAGCTTCCATTGTGGGTTTGCCAAACAATAGGCGACACAGTCAGCGCGATAGTCTTTAGCGAGTCCATCAATCGGCTGTAGGTAAAAGTGCTTAAAGTTCAAATGAGCAAGGTTTTCGGGTGGTACTTCGTGCATCGGCTGCGGATAAATGAGCTTTAACTCATCACCCGTGGTAATAACCAGCTGCTTCTGTCCTTTAGGGCTAACACAAATCCAATCTGGTTGCGCTTTGAGTGCAAGAGTGCCATTTGTTTCAATAGCAATTTCAAAATTTAAGGCATGCAGGGCAGTTTTAAGCGTCTCATCAAACTGCATCGCAGGCTCTCCACCTGTGAGCACGCAAAATGGCTTCTGAGTGCTTTCTTGTGGCCATAATGCGTGCATTTGTGCCGCTAACTCAGTCGCGCTATATTTGCCGCCTAATTTTCCGTCTGTGCCGATAAAGTCGGTATCACAAAAACGGCAGTCAGCCGTATTACGGCTACTTTCTAAGCCATTCCATAAATTACAACCACTAAAGCGACAAAAAATAGCAGGGCGACCTGTATGCGCCCCTTCACCTTGTAGGCTGTAAAAAATTTCTTTAATGTTATATGCCATGCTACGAAGTCCAGAATAAAAAACCGACCCTAAGGTCGGTTCATTATAAAGCATTCTGATTAAGAATTAAGGACGCATTGCAGGTCCGTCAATCTCTAAGCCATTGCTCATAAAAGATTCGTAGAATTCAAGTGCTTTTAATTCTTTACCATTTGCAGGAAAAGCATAGCCGCGAACTGATTCTAAACAACCAACATAACGCTGTTGTAGGCTAACAAGATCGTTGGCCGAAGAGCGATACGAAGGAAAATGTGTTGTGTGACCAACAATTGGTGATAACAATTCAGAGCGAATACGACGACCCGCACTAGAAACGTGACAGTTAGAACACGATTGATTTAATTGACCACGACGCGTATGGAATACCATCTCACCGAGTTTATAAGCCTCTAAAGCACCAGGAGAATTAATGGTTACATTAATCTTTTGTCCACGAGATTCATTAGCAAGATAAGCCAGAATTTTGGTCATATCCTTATCTTTGCCGCCAAAGGCGTAAGCTTTTTCATCATTTGCAGTACGACATTCATTAATGGCTTGATCTAGGTTAACGACTTCACCACGTCCATCATCGAATAATGGGTATTTAGCACGAAGTGTTTTCGTGTCGTTAAAACCAGGGCAACGTGCGTAAGTTTTACCATTGGCAAAGGGTTTCTTCCATAGTTTTTCGCCTGCTTCCAGATGATCTAGGTAGGCTGGAAACTCTTCAGAACCTTTGAATTGTGACATTTTATCGGGATCAAAAATGTTTGAACCAAAACGAAAGTCTTCGATTTTAAGCGAGTGACCTTCAAATTTAGTTGAACCATGTGCGTCCATAAAATATTTAACCAAAGCCTGACGATCGGCTTCAGGGTCTGTACTCGCTGAAACACCTGTAAAGGGAACGGCAAGTGCAAGAAATAGGGTGGTTGTGAGCAGTTTATTTTTCATTTTGATAACCCCCGAATGGGCCTAGATGTGGACTGTAAGGGGTGTGATGGATGAATATGTTCACACATATAGACATCCACCACAGAAACAGACAACGAAGTTAAGCTAAATCAGCTGTGCTTGTGCCAGAATCACCTTTGTTAGAAGTACAAGAAACTTCTAGTTTGTCACCAGCTTTGCCAGTAACTTTAAATGCAAGGAATGGGTTCTGAGAAACCGCACCAGACCATTCAGCAACCATTACTGGTGTGCCGTTTAATTTAGCAGTAATTTCGTTGATGAAGTCAGCTGGGTAAACTTCGCCAGTTGCTTTGTTTTTACGAACACCTGATTCCATTGGGTGTTTGAACAACGCTTTGATTTCGTAAGCGTCGCCTTTGTTTTCGGCTTTTAAGCGGAAAGAAATATCAGCCATCTTGGTGAATCCTTATTTTACTGTATTACTATTTAATGAAAAAAAGACAATCGAATTAACCGCCGCAGCCGCCGATCGTTACTTTTACTTCGCTCTTAGTCTTGAACAGCTTACCGCCAGCCTTAACTACAGCTACCACGTCTTGCGTTTCGCCCATTTTGACACGCACAGCAGCGAAGCCAAGCGCACCCGCAGAGAACTTGTAAGTACAAGCTAAAGGAACTGCGTTTTTAGCAACGAAAATCGCGATTGACTCAACACCTTTCATTGCTGTAGCATCAACTTCAACAGGTACAACAGCACCGTTTTCAGCGATAGCAGGTGCTTTCAATTTAATGTCAGCTGAATCAGCAGCAGCGGCAGAACCGAATACCGCAGACATGCCTTCATCAACAGTTTTTGTTTTGAATGCAGCTTCATTGTAGGCAGCGAAAACAGCGTTAGGTGCTAGAATGCCAGCACTAACAGCAACAGCAGTTGCGCTAGTAGCTAAACCAGCTTTTAGGAAAGTTCTGCGTTTCATGCTTAGGTTTCTCCTTAGCGAGAGTAGTTAAAAAAATTAAAGTGTGTAAAGAAATTCAACAACCTTGCTGATTTCTTCATCAGTAAGTGCTTTATTTTTACCAAAAGGCAACATTTGCGATTCTGGCATTAATTCTACACCAGGTTTGCCCCAGATTTTGTCAAAAAGTTTTTGCTTATCAGGGTAACGCGCCTGCATCGCCATAAGTGGTGGAGCAATTTCACCAGGTGAAACACCGTCTGCCATCATATGACAAGCAAGACAATTGCCTTTTGCTCGATCAAAGGCAATTTTTTTGCCTTCTTCAGCAGTCGACAGCTTTTTTTCTTCGGCTGCTGTTGCAACCGTTGCAGACAGAA
The DNA here is from genome assembly GCA_020726325.1 of Thiomicrospira cyclica. Lineage (GTDB taxonomy): Bacteria > Pseudomonadota > Gammaproteobacteria > Thiomicrospirales > Thiomicrospiraceae. Next base: position 3,580 of record DYST01000079.1, read on the forward strand.
TGACAGTCGTTACCATCATTATGCGTGCAATATTGTGCATCCACTGAGATTTTGCCATGCTTTCCTCCAGTACAAAGGGTTGTGGGTCTGGTCAGGCACACTTTTATAAAATAATTTCATGTTGTGAGCGTATGCACCTGCGTCTTGCCCTATAGATTACCAATTAAGCGAAAAAACGCAAGTTTTTTTACGCTTTCTGCTATCGGGGTATCTTATGTGTGTATCAATAAAAGTAATTGTCAATACAATCTCTGTGTCATGAGTATGTCTGTTTTATGTCAAAACTGCTATAAATCTTCGCGTGATTGCTCCTGTATTAACAGCCAACTTTTAAGGATGTCTATGTCTTTTTTTAGTTGGGTTTGTGTCTGTTTATTAGTATGTTTATCGGCTTTATCTATTTGAATTTTAGCAAGTTTTAGTGCACCAATGCTGGCGTAAGCGTTAGACATGGCGTAGGCTTCGTTGGCTGTGTCACCGAGGATATTCCAAGCACGAGCAATGGGTTCCCAAAGTGTCCAGCGTTCAGCGATTTGCTGCGTTAGTGGCATGAGTTGTTCTATTGCTTTTTGTGCTTGGTTTGTATCCATTAATTTATCAGCATAGCGTAAACGAATGGCAAGATTATTCGGATAAAGATCGATGAGTGCTTGCCAGTGTTGTTCGTCTATTGCGGTTTGGTTTTGTAGGGCAATCAAGCGGCTGAATCGGTGTTCTGGTAACTGGCGACATTGGGGGGCTTCTGCTGTGTGCTTGTCGAGGCTATAGGCGATTTGTTGTTGGTAGCAAATTTGTTTCGGATCGTTAAGGAGCTGTGTTTGTCCAAGTAGCTGTTTTAGACGTATTTGTGCAAGACTAAAATCATCTGTCTTTGCTTTTGGTTTGTGAGTGAGCGTTCGCGCACGTGCACGGCTGTCGCTGATGCGTTTTGAGGTAACAGGGTGGCTCATGAGCATTTCAGGTGCCTTACTATCGTTGCGATAACGCGTTGCGAGGGTATCAAAAAAGTCTGCCATGGCATTGGGGTCATAGCCTGCACTGTGTAAGACATCGATACCAAAACGGTCTGCTTCCCATTCGTGATCGCGCGAAAAAGCAAGCTGTTGTTGTGCGTTATAACCAATACCACCCATAACCATTGCTATCCCAGCTTGTGGGTTCTGGCTGCCGATTAACAGTGCCGCAACCAAACCTGCAATGGTTGGTAATAAGCCTTTTTTATTATTTTCAAACATGCGCGATAGGTGTTCTTGCTGGACGTGTTCGATTTCGTGCGCCATAACGGCTGCCAGTTCGTCTTCACGATTCGCAGCAAGGATGAGCCCGCTATGAATGGCGATAATGCCACCTGGTCCTGCAAAAGCGTTAATGCTGTCGTCTTTGATGATGTAAAACTGAAATTTTCGATTGCTGTGTACGTGGCGCAGTAATTTTGCACCGACATCACGCACATAGTCGTTGAGTTCGGGATCGGTAATTAGGTCGGCTTGTTGGTAGACTGCTTCTAAAAAAGCTAAGGAGAGAACATCCTCTTGCTGTTGACTAAAGCTAGCACGATTTGGGCTTCCTAAATCGGGTAGGCTAATCGTGCTGGTTTCTTCTGCTGTGACTGATATGGAAAAAACGAGCAAGCCAATAAAGGCTGCTCGTTGTAGCAAGTTCACTTATGCACCCCAATCTTCCATAATGCGTACCACACGTTTGACACCGTCAACATCACGCACAACACTAACCGCAATGCGTTGTTCGTCTTTAGTCATTAAGCCCATTAAATAAACGCTACCGTTTTCAACCACAATGGTTAAATGTGATGTTTTAAAATCGCGCGTTGCGGTCAATTTGGTGCGAACTTTTGACGATAAAAATGAGTCTTCAGCGATCCTGCTCGCACTAATTGGTTTACCAACGGTCAGTTCATTAATCACGTTTTTAACCCCCGGTGCTGATTGTGCTGCTTGGTGTGCTGCTGCACGAACCTGATCGTTAGGCACTTGTCCGACCAATAAAACAACGCCGTTGTAAACGGTATAGCGAATGCGATTTGCTGTGCCATTCAGTTGTTGCTGTGCAAATAATTCTTGAATACGCGTGGTTGTGTTGTCATCTTGTGATAACTGCGCTTGCGGACGGCGGTCTTCGGCAAGAAGAACCGCTCCAGCTCCAGCACCAGCACCGATTAGTACAGGGGCTGCAACACAGCCAGAAAGT
>DYST01000079.1:5887-8278 GCA_020726325.1 Thiomicrospira cyclica
AAGCGTAAGTTGCAGTTTTGATATTGTGGATGGGTGTATAAAAAGTATTGCGCTGTATGTAATATACGTTGTTGTTTTGTCTTAGTAATGCTTTCAGCTGCACTGGTATAGCCTTTGTTTTGCCGCAATCTGACCTCAACAAAGACGAGTGTATCTTGATCAAAGGCGATAATATCAATTTCACCACTTCGACAACGAAAGTTTTGTTGTACCAGTTTGAGCCCCTGTTGTTGCAAAAACAGCACTGCTTGTTGTTCTGCAACATTGCCTTTTTTGATACTCATTATGTTTCTATGTGTGGTGTGCTTAGCGTTGTTTAAGTGGTACGAGCTGGCTTTGATGAATGCGTTGCCATGTTAATTGACGTACTACTTGATTGTTTTCATTGGGCAAGAGTTTACCCGTCATGCCGTCGATGTTCAGTGCTTTGGGGTTGGCAAGAAGTTGATAACTGTCCCAACCAAGTGCTTCGAACGGTGTTTCAGGTCCTGCTGCACTTAGTAAATAAGGTGGGGTTAGGACGCGAATACCTTCAAAGTCAGGCTCGTTAAACTTGTCGCCTTTGCGTGTGGGTAATAAGCGAGAAGTTGCTAAAATTGGCCAGCTAATCTGGTGATATTGCACCGCTGGCATAAAGCTGTGTGCTTGTTTGGCATTGCCGAGTAAAATGAGTGCCTGTAAATCATGTCTGGCTTGTGGCGTTGTTTCGAGCTTTGTGCGTAATAGCTTGCTCATGCGTTCGATACGTTGACGGCTTTGTGCAATGCCGCCTGTGGTATCGAGCCATTGGCTGATATTGGCGTTTTGTTTATTTACTTCGATGACTAAGACAGGAATATTGTTGGCATCGGCTTTTTGTTGTAACCCAGCCAAAATGCGTTGTTCGATGGCATCATTCGTGGTGATGACAGCGATGGGTTGTTTGCTGCCATTAATGACATTAAAAAGCTGCGTGATCTCATCTTCCACAGGTAAGCCGAGCTGTAATGCAGGTGTTGCATTGTCGAGGCGATTGAGTAAGATTTGTTTGTCATCAAGTTGCGTGCTGATCGCTTGAATGTCTGTTTTGGTTAAAGGACCAATAATCCAGTCAGGCGCAAAGCTTTTTGCTTTATTGAGCAGTTGTTCGGCGGGTAATTGATCGTGAATGAATACAAGCTGTAAGTTGTTGTTATATGGACGTTGTTGATGCGCGGCACGAATCCCTTTTTCAATATCACGATTGACATCGCCTAAACTTGGGTAATCAGGAAGTAAAACAACGACTTTGCGTAATGCTGTTTGTTCTTGTTTCATTTTTTGTACCGCTGCGTGTTTTTCTTCTTCACTGAGCTCTGGTGTGACCATTATTGTTGGTTCTGGGTTTGTGATTAGCGATTCTGGTTTTGTTTCAGTGAGCGTAGGTACTGGTTTATTAACGATGACAGGATTTGGTTTTGTTATTGCTGGCTGTCCTGCTGTGACGACAGGTGCAGGTGTGTGCGCTCTATTACTTGCACAGCCTGTCAAGATAAGGCTCGTGATGATGGCGATATAGGTGTATGCTATTAAAAGTTTTTTCATGGTAGTTTCTGATGCTTTTGCGTAACAAGATTAAACGGTTTGTACTATAGGGTAACAAAATTAGCAAGGTTAGCGGTAAGTTTTTAGGGAGTTTTTTGACGTGCAACAAAATCTATGGGTGATATCGGGTCAATTATATATGGTGGCAACACCGATTGGTAACTTGGCAGATATGAGTAGTCGCGCACGTGATGTGTTAGCGCAAGTTGATTTGGTTGCTGCTGAAGATACGCGTCATACAGGGCAGTTATTGGCATCATTAGGCTTGCGTAAGCCAATGATGAGTATTCATGACCATAACGAGCAGGCGCGTTCGGCTGAGGTTGTTGCGCAGTTACAAGCAGGTAAATCGGTTGCCTACGTGAGTGATGCGGGTGTGCCAGCGATTTCTGACCCAGGGGCATTGTTGGCGGCAGCGGCAATCGCTGCGGATATTGTTGTTATACCGATTCCGGGTGCGAGTAGCGTGCTTGCTGCACTTGCGGCATCGGGACTGGATGTACGCGCTGGTTTTATTTTTTTAGGCTTTATTCCTGTTGCCAATAAAGGTAAAAACTTGTGGCTATCGGAGCTTGAGAAACAAACACGAGTTGCGGTATTTTTTGAAGCACCGCATCGCATTATGGATACCCTGCACTGGTTAGCAGAGGCTTTTCCTAGTAGACAACTGGTGTTGGCAAAAGAGTTAACTAAAGTGTATGAGCGTTTTGTTCGTGGTACAACGAATGATGTCTTAGCCTTAATGCAAGCCAATAAAGACTGGCAACGGGGCGAGTTTGTATTGTTACTTGCACCAGCCGATAAGCAAGATGATGCTGATGAACAGGC
>DYST01000011.1:0-7112 GCA_020726325.1 Thiomicrospira cyclica
GGTGGATTTTCTCAAGTGTTCTTAAAACGGACAGCCCATTGCTCTGGCGCGTTCTATTCCCCACCATTGCCACCAATTCTTAGCTTGGCTTTCGAGCCATCACCATCCGCATCATTAACTGCAGAGCCACCTGTGATGCCGATAGCCGTAATATCCCTATTTGCGGTGGTATTGGTATTTGTTCCTAACGTAAACTGTGACTTAGCACCATTTTGTGCCTTATTCACCACATCAGTTCCAGTAATACCGATTGCAGTGACACTGCCAGAATGTGAAATAACTGCTCCATTGCCGTTATTGAGTGAATTGCTCGAAGGCAAACTGTTGTTTGTATTGAGTTGTTGTGGCATTAACTGGGTTGGAATTTGATTGGGTGATGCATATAATTGAGAGCCTGTTTTATAAGATTGTAGTGTTGAGCCCGTACCAGTATTAGGGTTGCTTACTATATTGCTATTAATAGTTTGAAGTTTATCTTTTTTAATATCAAATGCTTTATGGTATGAGATTACTCCAAATGGAGATGTTTCATATTTATCAACCCAACTGTAGGATGAGGCATAATCTTTACCATATAAATTTTCTAAACTATCTTTTTTCATTTTTAAATAAAATAGCAATCCACTGTAAAGACTACCTGTTTTAAGCTTTGCTGCTTGTTCTACTTGCGATTTTAAGTCATTCATTGCTTTTTTATTTCCAAAAAAATAAGTGTTATAATCACTTTCCATTGACTTAGCCCATCGTAGTTTATCAGTAGAACTTGCAGTCTTGTCTATTACATCTCCCATTTCATAGGATGTTTTTTCAAAGCCCAGTACTGAAAAATTTTGAAGCATAGAATCTTTAATTACATCCTTACACGATGCATCGATTTGAATGTTTGTTTTGGTAGAAAAATCTTTACTGCTCTTTTTGTGCTGATAGCAATCATAACCCGCACTAAAAACAGAGTATAAAGGTCCTATATTTTTAACATTATCGCCTAAAAACTTCACCAACTGATTACTTTTAATACTTTTATTAGTTGTTGTTTCTTTTTCATTCATTGACGAGCTAGTTTTTTTATCTACATTGGAAGCTTCTACAGTGGTTATTTTATTTTTTACTTTAATACTGTCCAAGTCTAATGAAATATTTTTTTTAAATTCATCAAAATCAGAATTTTCTCTAATAACAACTAAACCTCCACCTATATCTTTTATTTTTCCTTCAAGAGCCTTTAATTTTTTTTCATGATCTTCTGACAACCGCGCTGTACCACGAATATCTATGATCTGAACTTGTTTGTAGTCTTTATATGCTTCTGAATCCCTGACAAGTTGTTTAATAGTGTGGTCTATATCATTGAGCTTTGATACACCACCAATTTGATAAGTTTTCTTGAGATCTTTGGAGACTAAATCTGTTTCACCTAGCGTAACATTTTTATTATCTTTTAATGGCACACTCAATAACGCAGAACCTTTAGGAAATGCCCCATAGAACTCATTTTCCCTTTTGGATCCTTTATACGAAGATCCGTTAAAATAATTCTCAACATAACCCTCTTTATTGCTCTCATTAGCTCTCTTTTTTCCTGTCATCTTATAGTTGTCAGCTGGATTGTCAAGTGCTTCATTAAAGTCTGGATGAAGGTCTTCTGCACTAACACAATTCACAAAAAGCAAACAAACTAAAATTAAAACCTTCATTTCCCAACTCTCCTCAAAGAATTTTCCGCTATCTTCCTTAACTCCGCATCATCCGCTTGTTCAAAGGCTTTCTGATACCACTTTTTAGCTTCCTGTTTATTTTTGGTTTGCCCCATGCCAGTTTCATAGATGCTACCCATTAATAAATAAGCCTGAACATTGCCTTCGTTTGCAGCGTAATGGATTAAATCGTAGGCACGTTTCATATCTCTAGGTACATCTTTACCCAGTAATAACATGGCTCCTAAATTATTACTTGCCCAAATGTGTTTTTGCTGTGCTGCTTGCTCGTACCAATGTGCTGCTAATGGCTTATTTTGGGCAATGCCTTCACCAGTCAGATAAGCAACAGCAAGGCTATTTTGACCATCAGCCGATCCTAGTTCAGCTGACTTTTGATACCACTGCACGGCAGTTTCATGATGTTGCTCCACGCTTTTACCTAAAGCATACAAGTCGCCAAGTGCGTTCATCGCAATGGCATTACCAGACTGTGCAGCACTAGATACATGCTCAAAGGCTTTACTATAGCTTTGCTCCACACCCCGCCCATAATAGTAGGCACGCCCTAATAGATATTGACCGATCGCATGATTTTGTTGCGCTAAATCTTGACACAACTGCACACCATCTTTAGCACGCATCGGAAACTTGTATCTTTCGTGTGTGCTCAATGCGCACAACCAAGCTTTAGCTAAGGGATTCTTATCTTTAAAATAATGCAACTCTTGTGCAGGGGTATTAGCTTGCTTCAGGAATTGAGCAATATCTTGAAAAAAATCAATTGAATTTAACTGGTCAACATAAACGGAAGGGGTGTTTTTAAGGAAATAAGAACCTGTAAACTTAGGGCTTTCAAATTCTACTGGCTTCGTTTCCTCTATAGCAATTGCTTTTAACTCGCTTGATTTGACTGCAGGAGAAATTTTTTGCTCACTATCATTTTTTTCTTCTATGCTCAATTGATTATTAGACTCAGCAACCACCTCAGGTACATTACTGACCACCAACTGAACTGGCTCTGGCTTCGATACCAGCTGATTAGTTGTTGTTAAAGGCTGACTCAGATTGGCAATCATTTCCTTCGCTTCAACAATATAACGCCCATTCGGGTATTGAATAATATACTCAACAATCTCTGTAATGCGCTGATTATCTTTGACGCTAAACCACTTAGTCGTGTCTGCCTTTTCATTGCCTAAGTTTTGTGTTGATTGGGTTAGCTTAAAATACACATCATCATAGATCGAGCTTTGCACCCAAGGCTCTTGAATATCCGCCTCTGTTTCTACCTGACTTTTGGATTCGATATAAACTTGCTTATTGACCCGCTTTAAAAGTTGATCGATCGGTGTATTTTCAGCTTCTACATTACTCAAAAGATGCTTGGTATATAATGAGTTTTTATCGACACCAGCCAAATCGTAAGAAACACCACCTGGTTTTGTCGACAAAGATATTAGAGATCCTGCTGGGGCACTAACCTCAGCTAAACCAACCGTATTGAATTGTTTTTGTAGCGGGTTATCTCGACAGGCATCTAAAAAGGTAATAATGTATTGCGGCTTTTTTGCTTTAAGTTCCAAAAAAAACGTATCTAATGAAAAACTTTTACTCGCAATATCTTCAAACGTTTTTAATTTCTCTAAATCTTTGAGCAATAAAAAGTTTTTTCCTTTTATTTGCATTCCATGACCAGAAAAATATAACGCCACCATAGAACCTGGTGTTACCTTACTAACAAATGAATTTAATTGACCCGTTATAGACTCAGATGACACATTCAAAGATTCTGTTACTAAAAAACCTAATTTGTTTAATTTTGCCGACATAGCCTTAGCATCGTTCACAGAATTTTCTAGCTCATGACCTTTTTTATAGTCATTAATACCAATTACTAAAGCATAACGATGCTCATAACTACTGGCATAACCAGTACTTACAAAAAAAAAGCTAAATAGAAAAACTAAAAAAGTTTTCATGATGCTAATTATGAAACAAACTGTTTAAATTTACGCCAGATATCATTCAAAATATCTTCTAAATCATTACCTAACACTTCTTTCTTTTCACCAATAATGATAATTTCAGCGCGGCGATTTAGGCGTCTTCCCTCTGCTGACGAATTATCAGCACGTGCAACATAGTGACCAAAACCTTTTATACTAACTCTTTTGGCATCTACACCTTTACTCACCAAATAAGTTTTAATTGCAAGTGCTCGTCTTTCAGATAGCCTGTTATTGGCTTCAACAGAACCCACATTGTCCGTATGCCCCTCAATAAGCACTGGCTTAGTTGTCTTTATTTTAATAACCTCTGCCATTTTATCCAAAATTTCTTTACTAACAGCATTTAGCTCAGTTTTTCCAGAATCAAAAGTTACCATTTCTTCTAAAGTAAACTCAACGCCACGATCAGTTTGTTGAACCTGTACAACTTTAGGTATAGGTATCACTGCTGGCGTAGGTTTAGGAGTACAACCAATCAAAACAGATACCGATAAAGAAAATATCAACAACAAAATTATATTTTTAAATGGCATATTGCGCTCCTTACTTAATTTGCAGTACTAAAGTTAACACGTCGATTGATGCTTGCATATGGATTACTCTCATCTAATAATTCATATGCTGCCTTTCCATTTGTTTGTAGTCTTTCGGGAGAGACCCCCATAGCGGTTAAATAGTCTTTAACGGCTTGTGCGCGTTTCTGTGACAGGAGTAGGTTGTGATCTGCACTACCAGAGGCATCTGTATGACCAGAAATAACAATGTGTGAATTAACTTCATTTAACCCCGCTGCCAATGCATTCAAACTCGCAAATGACGATGGTTGGATACTATATGAATTTAGAGAAAATATAATTTGCATCGAAATAGATGCTTTCTTAGTGTTGTTGGCTACCTTTTCACTTTTATTAGATAAGTTCGCTGAGGGTTCTGGCTGTGCAGGTTCTTTGAATTGATTTTCTGACGTATAAATATGCGATGCTGCATTATTACCACAATCATCACAAAAAGCTTTCTTTTTGCCTAACATATTCTTTTTGCCTTCGTTACTACCGCTACCACCTAATAAGCTTACAATATCATCTTTTGATGGGATTTCGCCAGGGCCATAAACTACCTCTTGAGCAATGGTTAAGCTCGAAAAAAAAATTAACGCAATCAATAACAATACTTCTTTTTTCATAACTATCTCACTAAAATATCAAATTCATTAACAACATAACTATTAGCTGGTAAATTACTACCAATACTTTGATAAACATCTTTTAACGAATACTTATCGGTTGGCGATGTACCAATCATACTATTAATAAAAGTGGCTGGATTAGCGCGTGAAAAAATACATGCAATCTTTTCTCTAGGCACATTAGAAGGCAATTTTTCTGCCACCACCTTGAGTCGATCATCACCTGGAATGTTTACAAACTGCTTTTCTTCAATTAAATTATCGTGCACATACTTATTAGGAAATATTTTAACTGATTTGCCATTTGCCATACTGTAATAGCAGGTTAAATAACCGTTATCATTCGTAATTGCACCCAGTTGCAATGCCTGACCATGTTGAAAATAACCTTGGTTATCTGCATTGCTAGAAAAACGCATATTCATTGCTTTCATGCTATCAACAGGGTTGGTGTAATAAACTTGTTTATTCGTTGCCGTCAATGAGGATAGTATTTTTTGACGCTGATCTGGACTCAGGCACTGGCGATAATCAAAGTCATCCTTATAATACTTGCCTGTAATTTCAATTGCACCCAACTGCATTAACTTCATTAGCGCTGCACTGACCCCTTCTTTTTTCATAAATGCTAAGTTTAAGCCGACACCTGCTAGCATAGAACTTCCTAAGAAAATTCCAGTTGCATCATCTTCGCCTTTGATAGAAATTACATTATTTGACTGAATACCTTTATAAATAGAATAAAAACCACTTGTTGTCGAGTGCAGCGTCAAGTTTGTGCCAATAATCGATAAGTTCGCACCATCTGATTGCCCAATACCTGAGCCAAGTATCTTAACATCTTGATCTCTTGTTGCTTTTTGAATGTTCTTTTCAAATTGTGTAATCGCACCAGAAACAATAAACTCTGGTGTGTCTTTTGTTTTTAGCTTTTGATCTGCAATAATTTCGCTACGAAACTGATTAACAACTTGAGTTCCTATCAGTGCGCTGCTAAATCCTGACCAGATAACTTTACCATTACTTTTTTCAACCAATGTCGCAAATGCCGATTGCAGCATCGTTCTGCCACTTTCTGGCAAAGATTTCTCGCCAGACTCATTGATAATACGATCATTACCAAGATAAAACTTTTTAGAACCAAAAGTAGCTACTTGTGTACCCACACAATCTAACACTTCTGTTAGATCTGTAATATTTTCTTCTGCATCTGATTTAACACTCACTGCTGTGACTGCAGATGCATCGAGCTTTGATTTGGGTTGAGGTCCTGCATCCATTGCACAAGCAGAAAGCAACAATACAGTAACGAATGCAATTAAAAGGACGCTTATTTGTTTAGTCGCACACATTGACAATATTTCCTTCGACAACGGTGACGTTTTGCTGACGCACACCTTTTACACTATTGTTATTAATGACATTACCAACTTGCACAACACAATTCTTTTCACGACCATAATTAGTATTGTTAATTTGAACCGGTGCATTTCCCATCATTGGCATAGTTGGCATGCTATTGAGTCGCATACGGTCTGAGCTACTTAGATTGGATGTGTCGCCCATTTGGGCGTTAGGCCGAATCCCTTGTGCGCCCATACCTATCCCTAAACCATATTGCTGCTGTATCTGATTTTGATAAGTACCATTTTGGTATTGATTTTGCATTTGTTGCGCCTCGCGCAAGTCATCGTTATTTTGTTCAAGATCACCTTGCAAACCAAAAGGGGTCATTTTTGCTTCTTGTACAGCACGTCGAGAGCCTGAGTCTAAATCGGTACTGAGCGGTCTTGCTTCTGAATTACCACTTAATACCATTGTAAGAAGCAATAAGTTATATATTTTCATTACTCATTTCCTCTAAAATCATGAAAAAAGGAGGCAAATTAAGCCTCCTTTCTTATCTTCATATTATCGACCGTTAGCACCAATACGCATGCTAGCTTCAGATCCTTCACCAGTTGCATCATTAGTAGCACTACCGCCTACAATACCAATCGCAGTAATATCTTTACCAGCCATTACGTTAGAGTTTTGCCCAATAGCCATTTTTGCAATACCGCCCTTGTCTGCAGTATTTATTGCATCCTTACCAACAATGCCAATAGCTGTGATATTTCCACCCGCAGCAGCACCATCATTCTTACCAATACCCATGATTGCTGTCGAACCTTTGCCAGCTGTATTAGAAGCATTGCCGCCTACAATACCAATCGCTGT